>DAOVGS010000002.1 GCA_030672285.1 Hadesarchaea archaeon
AGTTTACAAGTTGGTCTATGTCTGCGGTATCAGTCATTTCCCCTACGTGCGTTCAGAGATACTCCCGCTAAGCCCCCAGCTTCTGCACGACGACGAATGATTTGGTCTTGCTCAGCCGCCGGCACTCCATAATTTTCACCCTATCCCCGGCGCGAGCGGCGATGCATGGTGGGTTGTGAGCGTGGAGCTTGGAGGTGCGGCGCTCGTATCGCTCGTATTTCGGGATCACCTGCATGCGCTCCATCTCGACCGTGACCGCGCGCGGCATTTTATCGCTCACCACGACGCCTTCGAAGGTTCTGCCCCGAACCGAGAGCGTGCCGTGGAAGGGGCACCTTGGATCGGAACATCGCTCTTTTGGAGGTTTAATTCCCATGCCCACCATAGCTTTACCCCCTCCGCTTCACCCGCTCATCGGGCCGCCCGACGAGTTTCTCTCCATCGACCTCGACCTCCTCGCCACTTGGAAGGGTGAACCTAAATTTAGAGCTCGCCTTGGGCACGGTCTTGGTCCCCCCAGCCTGCTCGATCACCAGTATATGGCGCGTCTCATCGATGACGGTGCCATGAGTGCCGAGCAGCGTTGGATCCGAGCTATTCGTGACCTTGACCTCGAGCCCGATGAGCTCATGCCGTAGCACGTTTTGCTTGGTTATCGGCATATGCTCCACCTATCTCATGTCGATCATCTCGGGGGAGAAACCCATCCCCACGAGTACCTCTCTAACGTGGGCCTTGTGGTTGCCCTGAAGCTCGATGCGACCCTCTTTCGAGGTCCCACCGCACGCAAGCTTCGACTTCAGGTTCTTCGTCAGTTCCTTGATATCAAGTTGTTTCTCGTTCACGCCCTCAACGATGGTCACGATTTTGCCGTATTTTCGTTTAATCGAATATATGTTGATCCGCTGCTGTTCGCGGGCGATCTCTTGGCAAACGCAGAGTTCCTTGGGCAGGCCACAGACCTTGCATACCTCCGGCAGCTCTTACGCACCTCCTTTTTGTTTCTCCTTTATTATCGTGAGGATCCGAGCTATCGTGCGACGGAGCTCGCGAATCCGCGCCGGGTTCTCGAGCGACCCCCCCGCGGCTGCCGTGGCACGCGCCCGAGCGAGTTCGACCTGTAGTTCCCGGAGCTTCGCTCGCATCTCCTCGACGTTCATGTCTCGGATCTCACTGGGTCTGAGTATCACCACTCCCCTCGCCTTCCTCGGTTTTAGCTTCTTTCGCTTCTCCTTCGACGGGCTTAGCCTCTGCCTGCTCCTCGCCTGCTACTGTCGCTGGCGCGGCCTCCTCCGGCTTTGGAACTTCCTCGGCTGCAATTTTGATCTCATCGGGCAGGGGGACATCAGGGGGCATTATCAGCACTTTTACCCCCGCTACCCCCGGCTTCAGCTTCGCCACCGCGTAACCATGACTAACCAATTTTTCCACCGGCTCCCCCGCCTTGCTGAGGTAACCCCGATAGAAGCGTTGGCTGCGGGTGCGCTCCCCCGCTATCCTACCGGAGATCACGATTTCGGCCCCACGGGCTCCAGCGTTCATTATCCTGCGCATCGCGGTGTACCCAACCCGCCTCGCACTTATCCCACGCTCGAGGCCGAACGCAATCCGCTTCGCCATGACAGGGGCGCAGAGTTCAGGTTTGGTGAGCTCGACGACTTCAATTTGTGGGTTCTCCAGCCCAAATTTCTGGGCGAGTTCGTCGGTGAGGTGTTTTATGCTCTTTCCCTTGCGTCCGATTACCATCCCAGGCCGCTCGACGTAGAGCGCGACCCTAGTGCCGGTGGGAATCCGCTGGATGTCTGCGCCGCCATACCCCGCCCGCTCGATCTCCTTTGCCAAGAACTCCTCCAGCCCCACACGTTTCAGGCCGAGCTTGATGAAAGTCCGCTCCACGGGCACTAGGCTGCCTCCTTGAGAATGATTTCAACGTTGGTCAGCGGCTTGTTAAAGGGAGTGGCTCGAGCGAAAGCGCGGGGCATGAAGCCGGGAATCGTGATCCCCTTATTGGCGCTCGCGTGTACAATCTTGAGTTTTTCCGCGTCCAGTCCTTTGTACGTGGCGTTGGCCTCAGCATTCTCTAGGACCCTCAAGATCGCGCGTGCTGTTTTGGTCGGGAATTGCCCGCTTCCTCCTGCTCCCCGCCTGTGCGCGAGCTTCTTTCGATGGCGCTTGAACGGCACGGGCTTTTTTTTATCAACAACCGCTTGCAAATACTCCTTGGCCCTAGCTAGTTTCATACCTTTGATAGCCCTGCAGACTTCCACCGCATGCTTTGGTGAGACACGCATTTCCTTGCCGAAAGCTTTAGCACAGGGTTCTTCCACTTTTGTAGAATAACCGAACCTAGGCATCAGATCACTTCAGCGGGACGTACAAAGAGCTGCGGGTTGCCCCAATACCGGGCGTCCCATGGGTAACCTTTCTGCGCGTCTGGGAGAACTCGCCGAAGCGGTGGCCAATCATCTCGGGTTTCACCTCGACCGTGACGAATTCCTTACCATTGTGGACGGCAAACTTCAGGCCGACCATCTCGGGTAGGATCATCATCCCCCTGCAGTGGGTACGGATTGGGTTTTCCATTTTTCCTGCCTCTCGCGCCCTTCGAACGCGTTCGATCAACTTCTTCTCCGGGGACGTGAGGCCGCGAGTGAGCGATCGCCGCTGGCGCGCTGGAAGGAGCTTCGCGAAGTCGTCGAGCGGGAGCTTTTGGAGTTCCTCGATCGAGTGACCTCTGAACGTAAACTTCTTCGGCATGGGTTTACCTCTTACCCGTTCTCTTGGCCGCTATTAACCCCACCTTTTGTCCAGGCGGAGCACCCCGTCCCACGGTTTTCGGCCGGCCCGCGTGCTTGCCCCTGCCCCCTCCAAAGGGGTGATCGACTACATTCATCGCGACGCCCCGCACGTGGGGGTACGGCTTTCCTCGCGCGAGCATGGCGTGGTAGCGTTTTCCGGCCTTGACGAACGGTTTCTCCGAGCGCCCGCCCCCAGCAACGACCCCCACGCTGGCGCGGCAACGGGGGTTGAAGTCTCGGATCTCGCCCGAGGGGAGCTGGACCGTCGCGCGGCCGATGTCGTGGGCGATCAGGATAGCACGGGTGCCGGAGGCGCGAACGAAGCGCCCACGATCCCCGGGCTTGGATTCGATGTTGTGGATGGGGGTACCTTCGGGGATCTCGGCGAGCGAGAGCGTGTTACCTGGCTTGATGGGGGCCGAGATACCGCACGTTATTTTATCTCCCACTTTTAACCGCTCAGGCGCGAGCACCAATCGTTCTTCCCCATCACCATATCTTACCCTAGCCACGGGGGCGCTCCTGCCAGAATCGTGTAGGATGTCGACCACGACTGCCTCCGCCTTTTTTTCGGCTGGAGGGAGCTTAACCTCACCGAGCTTTCGCCAGGACTTTGCGCGGTAGGTAGGCGCTCCCCTTCCGAGCCTTTGAGCTCTTATTCGCTTTCCCATCAGATCATCCCCAGTTTCGAGGCTATCTCATCGGCCATGAACTCGGGCGCAAGTCTTACGTAGGCACGCTTTCGCCCATCCGGAATTATCTCTATTTTCACGTTGTCGACCTTTACCTCAAAAAGCATCTCGACCGCGCGTTTCACGTCCGATCGTGTCGCGTCGTTCGCCACGATGAACACGAGCTTGTTTTCGGAC
>DAOVGS010000059.1 GCA_030672285.1 Hadesarchaea archaeon
AACTATTTTCAGGGTTTAACTTTTTGAGTTACTTCGAAGTCTTTGATGAGGTTAACCGTGGCACTTGGAGCAATTGCCTTAATCTTGTCGACAACCTCTTTTGGGTCTAACACCACGTTTTCCAACTTTATGATGTCCTTCTTGCCTATCTTCGCGCTCTCCGCGTTCATCACCACAATTATCGGGTTCCCGGCTTCAGGGGTTACTCCTAAGATCTTCATCACATCCAGAGCCTTTCCCGCGGCTATGTGGTCGATCGTGATGCCGTCTTTTATCTTACCAATTTTCTCCACCAACTCACCTCCTTCATGAATGATGCACTAGTCATGGGTTATCATTTTTGTACCTAAAAATTATTCGTTAGGCAAAGCGAGGATGGACTTCCCCCACCAAAATTAATTTTTGTGCAGAGAGCGCATTTTTTGTGCAGAATTCGAATTATTGCACAAGCCCCGCGAAGCAACAGCTCTTTATAGGAGAGAAACCTCACCCGTCACCTTTTTACCCCCACGAAAGCCTTAAATACCCCACTGGCTCATAGCTGGATTGTAGCTGGAGGGTGAAGGGAGGCTAGGAGGATGTCTCAAAAAAAGGGTGAAGTCCGCGTCTTCGTCGATGGTCTCTACCTCAGGGTCATAGACGACCTCATCGGCACCGGCTACGGTGGCAACCGCAGCGAGGTCGTCCGCAAGATGATTCACGACTGGGTGATGGCCAACATCGGAGGTTTCCAAGGTTTGAAAAAATACGCCAAGAAAAAGTCAAGGTGAAAAATTCAAGGTCACCCCACCTCCTCGGTCCAGCCTCCGAACGGGGTGTCAGGCGGGACGGCGCTTTATGGGTTTTGGGTCGTCCCGCCTTTTTGTTTATCAATGCCTGTGGAGGATCATATGGAGGGACCTCCGTAGGTAGCTCGGGAGGGGGAGGTTCCGTCCTGAAACCGATGCCCTTCCCCTCTTTATCTCCTCAAAAATAGACTCGAAATTTTTCTCGCAATTTAACCTCACGCTCGCCAAGCCCACCTCATCTGGAAAGTGGGCGTCCGAGCCGGCTGTCGCGGGCAGGTGATTTCGCTCGACGAACCTGCGCGCGAGAAGATTGCTCAGGAAGAGCGCGCGGGAGTTGAAGGCCTCGACCGCATCGAACTTCGCCTTGTAGACGAGGGTGGGTTTTTTCCCAAGTGCAAATGGGTGGGCTGCGACCGCGATGCCCCCCATTTTTCTTATGAGCTTGACGGTCTCCTCCGCGGGCAGGCCCCGTGGGACGAGCCCGCTCACCCCCAGGCCGAGGATGTGCCCATCGGCGCTCGAGACCTCTATCCCGGGGATTACGAGGAATCCGCCGCGAGAGAGCTTTTTCGCCTCAGGATGCCCCCCGATGCTGTTGTGGTCGGTGATCGCGATGCCATCCAGCCCTTTGGCCCGCGCCGCCTTCACGGCCTCCGCGACCGAACAAAAACCATCGCGCGAGTGGGTGGTGTGCACGTGGAGGTCGAGGCGAAGCAACTACTCCACCCTCGCCCCGGGCTTCACGGGTTTGTCGGCGGTCAGCAGCGAGATCTTCCCCTCCTCGACCGCGGCCAGGAGCATGCCCTCGGATTTTATTCCCATCAGCTTCGCTGGCTCGAGGTTAACGATGACCGCGACCTGCTTTCCGACGAGTTCCTCGGGCCGATAATGCTCCGCGACCCCGGCCACGATCGTGCGGCGCTCCTCCGCGAGTTCCACCTCGAGCTTCAACAGCTTCTCCGACCCCTGAACCCGCTCAGCCCTCACCACGTTGCCGATGCGGATGTCCAGCTTGTTCAGATCTTTAGTCGTGGCCAGCTCGCCCCTCTGTCGCGAAGGGTTATGAGCTTGGAGCTTCTTGAAGAGGATCGTTGGTTCCCGTATCGGGTGCCCCGGTTTGATGTCGAATTTTTTCGCCTGCTCCCAGTTGCTTACCTCCAGGTTGAGCTGTTTTGCGAGTTCAGCGCAGGTCGAGGGCATGAAAGGCGAGAGCATCGCACACAGCGCCTTCACGAGGTTCACGCAGTTGAGGAGGCAGTCCGCCGCTTTTTTGGGGTCGCTCTTTATCTCCTTCCAGGGTCTGTGGGCTTGGAAGTACTCGTTCCCGCGCCCCGCGATCGCCATGATTTCCTCGAGCGCTTGGGTGACCTTTAGCTCTTCGAGCAGTTTCTCCACCTTCTCCATCCGCTCGCCAACCTCAGTTTCGAGTTTCTTGTCGATTCTTCCATCCGGCACCTTGCCGCCGAAGCGGTCTCGGGTGAAGGTGAGCACTCGGTGCACGAAGTTTCCGAGCACATCCGCGAGCTCGTCGTTCAATCTAGTCCTCAAACCTTCCTCCGAGAAGGCACCGTCTTGACCGAACGATATCTCGCGAATCAAAAAGTATCTCAAAGCATCCACAGAATATGTTTTCGCGAGATGAATAGGGTCGATTACCAGCCCCTTGCTTTTACTTAATTTCTCCCCCTTAAATGTAACAAAGCCGTGGATGAAAATCTTTTTGGGGAGTGGAAGACCGAGGGAGAGCAAAAGTGAATTCCATACAACACAATGATGCCAACTTATGTCTTTTCCTATCAAATGCACATCCACAGGCCAGAATTTCTGGAATTTATCGGTGGGGTAATCTATTGTGGTCAAATAATTGCTTAATGCGTCTACCCACACATAAAGCACGTGTTTTTTATCTATCGGTAGCTGAATCCCCCAGTCAAAATCCGTCCTCGAAATGCAGAGATTTTTCAACGGTTCTTTCAGCCTATTTATAATTTCGTTTCTCCTGCTTTCAGGTTGGATGAAATCTGGGTTTCTCTCGATGGAGTCTAGAATTTTGTTTCCATACTTGCTCATCCGAAAGAAATAACACTCTTCTTCTACTCGCTCGATTTTTTTCTTATGGACGGGACACTTTCCATCCACTAGTTCCTCTTCAGAATAAAATGTTTCACATTCAGTACAATACAGACCTTCGTAAAAACCCTTATAAATATCGCCGGCCTGGTGGAGTTTCTTAAAGATGAGTTGGACAACTTTTAGGTGTCGCTCTTCCGTAGTTCTGATGAAATCATCGTAAGAGATTTTTAGTTCGTCGCACAGTTTCCTAAATTCACCTGACATAAAATCTACGAACTCTTTCGGCCGTTTCCCTGCCTTTTCAGCGCACCGTTGTATTTTTAAACCGTGTTCATCCGTACCGGTGCTAAAATGTACCTCAAATCCTTGAAGCCTTTTGAACCTAGCGATGACATCCGCGCAAATCTTTTCATATGCGTGGCCCAGATGGGGTGTGGTTGAGGGGTAGTCGATTGCGGTTGAAATGAAAAATGTCTTCATGCAACTCCTCCAGGCTGGCCACCAAACATTTTATTCCTCATCTCTATATTTTCAATTGCTCTTTTCATGCATGCTATCCTCCACTCATGTTTAAGATAAGGCTCCATCAGTTCAAACAGTCGCAACAGGGATGATTTTCTGTGAACACAAAGGCGGCAATAGTTTTGATTGTGGACGTACCCCCGCTTAGTTATGTATCCTCCAGTCTTATCCTCGTGGGGGTTGGGGCAATTTATCCCAATTTCTACTAATTTCTGATGAATCAAAGACAAGAGTTCCTTATCATAATTTCCTAGTTGGTAGACTGCCATTCCGTCGTAAACACCAATGCTCCCCTCTGCATCCGTGAACCCAGCCAAAAAAGCAGCAAAATAGTTATTGGAGTTCAAAATCCAACTGTGTATCTCTTTTTTTGGGTTCAATAAGAAGTCAAATGAACGATCAAGGAACGCCTCAATCTGTACTTTCCCGTGTTTATTTGGTTTACTTATCCAGACTCGGCCGTATTTGCAAAATAATTTTTTAATTAAGCCGATTTGCTCAGATTTTGTGCTCCCACAGTCCACATGAATTGTTTCGCTATTTTTGTGGACAATTCTTGCTCTAAGGTCCCCTACCGCGAAACCTATGAGGTAGGCTTTTTCTATTATGTCCTCATCGAAACTCTTTCTCGGATAGATAATGTGTGATTTCGCGCGGCTTCTAGGTTTGATCCCGTACCCTAAGAGTTTTCTGTAGACTGTAGACCTCGAGTACACATATTTCTTTTCAATCCCCCATGTAGACAGTCCATTATCGATGTACAATTTTGCCAATTTTTCCTTGTCTAGATTAACGCGCGGCGGCCCAGCTAATCGAGGTTTGATACCAAACTTGCGCATTTTTTTCCAAACGGTTGCTTGACAGCATTTGAATTCGTCAGCTATCTGATAAGTTGTCAATTTTTTATGCTCGTATAACTCCTCCAGCCTTTCTCTTGGAATTTTAATTTCGCGCATACTCTTCATCACCTTCAAAACTCTCGTGCAACTTTTAAGCTGATTTGGGGGAGAGAGGGTACCGAAAGTAATTTATAAACCTCCTAAAATGTGTAGGTCATACCATCGCGCGAGCACATCCGCAACTATGGTGGTGTAGGCATGCCCGATGTGGGGCACCGCGTTGATGTAGTAAATTGGCGTGGTGATGTAGAACTTCGCCGTATTCCCACCTTTCCTCCTTTGGACAGCAGCGATTTAAATTTAAAAGGTCAGCCAAGAAGTTTAAATTTCCCAGCCAAATATTGCCAAATCAAAATTTGTGATAATACCCAGTAATCTTCTGTTTTCATCAATAACTGGAATTCTCCTCAACCTCTTGTTTTTCATCAGCTTTACCACTTCTATTATTGTCGAATTTGGGCCACAAGTTACCATCTTTTTTGCCATCATATCTCTAACTTTAGTCTTTTCAGGCACCCTCTTTGCATAAACAACCTTTTCAATTATGTCGCGAAAAGTAATTAGACCCTGAAGCGCCCCAAACTTTACTATCGGAAGACACTCTACATTCCTCTCCACCATTTTTTTCACAGCTTCGGATACACTTTTTTCAGGATCTATTGTCACAACATTTCTTGTCATTATTTCCCGTATTTTCACGCCAGTAGTTGAAATTCTAGATATCTCGCTGTTTTTCATTTTAATCACCTTCAGCTCAACTTTGGTAAACTTAAACCTTAAAAGGCAAGTGTTGTTTCACCCCATCCATAATTTCATACTTATTAATGTAGGTTTCCTAATAATCTCGGGGGTCGATTTGGCGGGTGAAAAAGTCCTGATGATAATCGCACCCGAGAACTTCAGGGACGAGGAGCTTTTGCACACGAGAGAGGAACTGGAGCGCGCGGGGGCAAAGGCGACGGTTGCCAGCGCGAAGACAGGTGCGGTGAAGGGCTTGCTCGGCGCAACGGTGACGCCGGACATCAAGCTCGACCAGATAAACGTGGGTGATTATGATGCTATCGCGTTCGTCGGGGGCCCAGGTGCGTCGGTTTACTTCAGCGACAAACGGGCTCTTTCCATAGCCAGCGAAGCGTTCGGCAAGGGAAAGAAAACTTGCGCCATCTGCATTGCACCGACCATCCTCGCGAACGCTGGGGTGCTCAAGGGCAAGCGCGCGACGGTCTGGGACGGAGAATACGTTAAAAAAATCGAGAGCAAGGGAGCCACCTACACCGGAAAGCCTGTCGAAGTCGATGGAAACATCATAACTGCGAACGGCCCTGGAGCTGCTCGAGAATTTGGGCGCACCATCGCCAAGGAACTCGCGCGCTAGGGGAGATGACTTGGCGGATATCCTAATCAAGGATGGCTTCATCATCACGATGGACGCCCAGCGCCGCATCCTCGAGCGGGGCTCGGTGGCGATAGAGGGAGACAAAATAACCGCGGTCGGCAAAGATGTTGAAGAGCGAGCCGATACCGTGATCGATGCCCGCGGGAAAGCGGTGCTGCCGGGGCTCATCAACGCCCACACTCACCTCTCGATGACTTTATTGCGTGGAATCGCGGATGACATGCCCCTGATGGAGTGGCTCGAGAAGAAGATTTGGCCGATCGAAAAAAATCTCACCGCTCAAGATTGCTACTTTGGCGCGTTGCTCGGTTGCCTAGAGATGATCAAATCGGGCACAACCTGTTTTGCCGACCAATATTTTTTCATGGAAGACGTTGCCCGAGCGGTCGAGGAGGCGGGGCTTCGCGCCATGCTTTCCCATGGTATAATCGAGCTGGGTGACCCAAAGAGGCGGGAGTCGGAGTTACGCGCTGGGGAAAAATTGGTCAAAACTTGTCACGGAGCAGCTGGCGGCCGAATTCAGACGATGTTTGGCCCCCACGCATCGTACACGTGCTCACCCGAGTGTTTGATGCAAGTAAAAGAGCTGGCGAAGAAGTACAAGGTCGGCATCCATGTCCACATCTCCGAAACTCAGGATGAAGTGGATAAAATAATGAAGGAATATGGCAAGCGGCCAGTTGAACACCTCGACTCGATTGGTTTTCTGGGCCCCGAGGTGTTAGCGGCACATTGTATTTGGCTGACTGAACGGGAAATCGGCATCGTCCAAAAGCAGGGCGTCAAGCCGGTCCATAACCCGGTGAGCAACATGAAGACAGCCTCCGGCGTAGCGCCTGTGCCCGAAATGCTCGCGGCAGGCATACCAGTCTCGCTTGGCACGGATGGGGCAGCCTCGAACAACTCGCTCGACATGTTCAACGAGATGAAATTTGCAGCCCTGCTCAGCAAAGTCCACAAACTTGACCCGGTCGCCGTGCCGGCCCAAGTAGCGTTGGAGATGGCGACCATCAACGGGGCAATCGCGCTAGGACTTCAGGACAGCATCGGCTCGCTGGAAGCCGGGAAAAAGGCAGATATCGTGTTGGTGGACCTTCAAAAGCCCCATTTCAAACCACTCCACAGCGTGATTTCTCATCTCGTTTACAGCGCCGTGGGTAGTGATGTTGATACCACGATTGTAGATGGAAAGGTCTTGATGCAGGGGCGCAAGGTTCTAACGCTTGACGAGGACAAAGTTTTGAGGGAGGCACAGAAGAGTTCTGATGATTTCCTAGCCAGGGGGGCGGGCAAAAAATGAAGCCTAAAATAACTGTCCTAGCGCCGAAGGGCAAGCGCAAGATCGAGTGGGTGGAGCGCCACATGCCGGTCTTGATGACGATTCGCAAGGAGATGTCGAAGCGAAAGCCGCTGAAAGGACTGAGAGTTGGGGCCGCGCTGCACCTTGAGGCGAAAACTGCCGCTCTTGTTCGAACTTTGGTCGCGGGAGGGGCAGAAGTTGCTCTGGCAGGATGCAACCCTCTCTCGACGCGTGATGAGGTAGTCGCGGCCCTCATGAGGGATGGCATAAACGTGTACGCGTGGCGCGGGCAGAGCGAGAAGGACTACTACGCGAACATCCATCGCGTCCTCGATCACCGTCCGGATATCCTAATCGATGATGGCGCGGACCTAATCTCGACGACTCACGCCAAGCGCCCCGAAAGAATTCAGAAGATTCGGGGGGCGTGCGAGGAAACGACCACTGGGGTAAACCGACTGCGAATGATGGCAGCCGACGGTGCGTTGAAGTTCCCGGTAATCGCTGTGAACGACTCACCCGCAAAGCGTCTGTTCGATAATCGCTTTGGAACAGCCGAGTCGACCCTTCAGGGGATCATGGCGACCACGAACACGCTGATCGCCGGCAAACAGATCGTGGTGGTGGGTTACGGTTTCGTGGGGCGCGGCATGGCTTCGCGCGCGAAGGGGCTGGGTGCAATCGTGACAGTCGTCGAGACCGACCCGATTAGGGCGCTCGAGGCGACGATGGACGGCTTCAGGGTTGCACGGATGGCAGAGGCTGCGCGCGTCG
Organism: Hadesarchaea archaeon; assembly: GCA_030672285.1. Classification (GTDB taxonomy): domain Archaea; phylum Hadarchaeota; class Hadarchaeia; order Hadarchaeales; family Hadarchaeaceae; genus DG-33. The sequence continues at coordinate 7,753 of DAOVGS010000059.1, forward strand.
GTGACATCTTCATAACAACAACCGGCAACATCGGCGTCATTCGGAAGGAGCACATGCGGCGAATGCACGATGGGGCGATTCTGTGCAACGCGGGGCACTTCAACGTCGAGATCGACCTCAAGGGGCTTGCCTCACTCTCGGTCAAGCGTCGGAAGGTCTTGGATGACGTGGAGGAGTTCCAGCTCAAGGATGGGCGGCGGCTGCACCTGCTGGCGGAGGGGAGGCTCGTGAACCTGGCTGGCGAACGTTCGCTCGGTCACCCGATGGAGATAATGGACATGAGCTTCGCGTTGCAGGCCCTAAGCGTGGGGTACCTCGCGGAGCACGGCAAGGAACTAGAACCGAAGGTCCACGACGTGCCGGCCGAGATAGATCGGAGGGTAGCCGAGCTCAAGCTGAAGTCGCTCGGCGTAGGGCTGGAGAAACTCACCCGCGAGCAACTGGGGTACTTGCGTGCTTGGAAATTCGGCACGTAAAAACGTAAAGCATTTTCAAAGCACGTTAAACAATTACAAATCAATTGAATTACGCAGCTGGTTTGAACCTTAAAATAGCCGCCAAGCCCTTGAAAGCCACGCGAAGCTGTTTGCCCTCCTCAGTTTCGGTCGAGATGAACTCCACCCCCGCGCCGAACCGCTCCGCCAGCTCAAGCAATTCCTGCACTACATCCTTGCTCTCCAGGAGCGCCAGCCTGATCTCGCCGCAGCTGGGACAGGCTCGCCCCGACAGCTCCCTCTGGTAGGTTTTGATATCGTCAACGGTTTCCCGCAGCTCGTGCCTGCAAGCTTGGCATCGCGCGAGCACACGGCTCCTCCGCAGGTCCTCCGAGATCAGGAGCAGCTTCACCGCCCCCAGCTCGAGGAATTGCCTGATCTCACGCTCACCGTATGAGACTAACCCCTTGCCCGCGACGAGCTCCTCCATGAAGCGCTGCATCAGTGATTTTTCCTTCAGGATATCGAGATCGGCGAGAACCTCACCTGATTTGTTGACCACTTCCTTTACCCCCTGTTCGTCGGTGTAGCCGGTATCGAGTACCCCGGCGATCTTACGCTTGACCACCTCGTGCAACAATTCACTCTTCAAGAATCCGTCCTTCGTCGGCCCTGGGCCACCGACTAGGATCGCCCGCAGGTCGGGGATCTGCGAAAATATCTCGTTGGCGGCTTCCGCGACCCTTTTCGCATACTCATGAGCGGCGATCTCTATCAACCGCTCGAACCGCCGTGCAGACTGCCCTCCCTTGCCGTGTTTCCCTGGGACGCCGGAGGTCAACCTCCTCACGATCTCGACATGTTTGCCCCGCAGGGTCGCGAGTGTCGCCTCTCGCCGATCCATGACTAGTACCCCCACGGTCTCCCTAACCTGAAGCATATCCCGCAGCGGCTCGAGCACGAACTCTTGGTCGCAGCGGTACATGCGAATGGTTATCGGCTCGGGGGGCTCGACCCAGTAGAGCTGGACGTCTGCGATGTCCTCACGCCCAGCCACGTTTCCACAAAATATGGCCATCCCGTTCGAGGGGGGGCGCCTGCGGGTGTCGGCGTAGGTGCGCAGGAACTGGATGATCCGCTCGAGGGCGCTTATCACGTTCTTTCGGGTCGTCTTCGATTTTATGTTGCTTGCCGTCCCCTGCTCATCCCGGAGCTGTTGGATGACCTTGGTGAGCTCGAAATCTGGGGAGATGTAGACCGAGATGAGCTCGGTCCCTCGGCCGCGCTTGCCAGCCAGATCTTCGAGCATCCGCCTGAATCGGTAACGCGTCTTGGTATCGATGGGCATTCGCATCACAATCATAGATTTCGACCGCGAGAGTTAATAACATGACGTCGAACTTATCTTGGCGATGGGATGCGAGTGACGCTTTGCTTTGGCGGCTCGATCTTGGCACCGGATGAGCCTGACGTGGCCTGCATTCGAGAGATAGCTCAGGCGCTCCGTGCGCTAAAGTCGCGAAAGCATGAGATCCTCGTCGTCACCGGCGGGGGAAGGCCTTCGCGCAAGTACATCCAGGCGGCACGAAAACTGAAGGCCTCAAGCACCCACTGCGACCTCATAGGCATAGATGTCACACGCCTGAATGCCCGCCTGCTGATTGCCGCCCTCGGCGATCTCGCGGAGCGGGAACCCTTTACCACATTTGAAGCGGCGATCAGGGCGATGCTCAAGGGCAAGGTGCCCGTGATGGGCGGCACAATGCCAGGCCAGACCACCGATGCGGTCGCCGCGATGTTGGCCAGCTCGAGCAAGTCCAAACTTTTGGTTTTCTTCATGGATGTGGATGGAGTCTACACAGCTGACCCTAAACTTGACCCGAGAGCGAAGAAGCTCGAGACGATGACCGTGCAGAATCTCATGAAGTTGGTGGCGGTCAAAAAAATGGAACCGGGGGTCAGCATAGTTATCGACCCCGTGGCCGCGAAGCTCATCCAGCGGACGGGTATCCGAACGCTTGTGCTGGGGAGGCACGAGGTCAAACGCTTACAAGAGATTTTAAGGGGAGCGAAGCATAGTGGCACTACGATTGTGCCAGGATGATAAGATGGTCGAAGATCATAAACATTGCATTGTTTGCGGGAAGGCGGTTGATGTCGATAAATTTTTCTGCTCACCCTCCTGCGATGACATCTTCAAGAAACAACAGAAGCGCGTAGCACGTAGTAGGTTAATCATGATGATACTCATCATCGCGCTCTTCGTGTCGATCATAGTTTCATCTTACATTGGGTAGGCTCGCCTCACGAAGACACGATTAGAATGGTTAGAGCGGGCTCTTGGATATCGATGACTCCAACCTTACGCCCGGCGCTCGCGGTTTCTTTTATCACCCTCACATCTTCGGGTGTGAGTTCGAATCGCTTTCCACCCGCGCGGAGCTTGATTTTTCCCTTTGCCAGCCGCTTCGCGAGATCCTCTGGCTTCGCCTCGCGCAAGGCTTGCACGATTAGCTTCGCGTCTGCACGTAGGCGCGGCCCCAGCTTTGCCAGTTCGGGTTCGATCGCGAGCACGCGTTCGGCCAGCTTCGGCTTGCCGACTTTGATCTTGAGCTTGCCCACGCGCATGGTGCCGGCGATGTCGTCCCCCACCTCCTTGAGCCGCTTTGCCACCTCCCCACTAGAAGCGTAGATCTCGACAGATGGGAGCTCCCTGCTCAGCGCCATCTTGCGCTCGGACTTGAACTGCCGGAGGGCGCCCACAATCAGGTTCGTGAGTTCGCCGGCTCGCTCGGCTGATTCATCTATAAACTTCTTGTTTACCTCGGGCCAGCTTGAGACATGAACGCTTGGGTACGGGTGATCCCTGGCGAAGTGGGTCTGGTAAATCTCCTCGGAGAAGTGCGGCGTGAAGGGAGCGAGCAATTTGGCGGCGGTCAGCATAACGTGGTAAAGCGCGTAGCGTGCGGCGTCGGCGGTGGGATCGTCGCCATAGAGGCGGTGCTTGACTTCCTCGATGTACATGTCGCAGAGCTCGTGCCACACGAAGGTCTGGATCGCACCCAGCGCGCGGTTGAATTGGAAATCCTCGAGCCAGCCAGTGGTCTGCTCGATGAGGCGGTTGAGGCGGCTCAAGATCCAGCGGTCGACGGGCCTGAACTTGAGCTTCTTCGGGCCGAGCCCCGCAATTTTCGCGTTCAGGTGGGGTCCGGCGAAACGCGCGGCGTTCCAGAACTTGCGCATGAACCGGTGGCCGAAGTCGACGTCCTTCCAGTTGAAGGGGATGTCAGAACCCGTGGAGGCACCTATCGCCGCCCACTGACGGAGGGCATCGGTACCATACTTGCCCCGCGCCATGGTCGTGTCGACATAGTTGCCGAGCGACTTCGACATTTTTCGCCCGTCCTCACCAAAGACCATGCCGTTGACGAGCACCGTGCGATAGGGGACCTCGCCCAGCAGCGCTAGGTGTCGAACTAGCAGGTAGTAGTCCCATGTGCGGATGATGTCGGTCCCATTGGGCTGGAGGTCCGCTGGGAAAAGGCGTCGATCGAGCTCGGGCCAGCCGGCATGGACAGCGATCGTTATCGAGCTATCCATCCAGGTGTCGAGCACATCTCGCTCGGGTTCGAAGCTTTCGTTGCCGCACTTCGGGCATCGCTCGACCGGTGGTTTATCCTTCGCGGGAGTCACGGGCAGCTGTCTCTCCTCGGCGACGACCGGCTCCCTGCAGCCCGTGCAGTACCAGGCCGGAATCGGGGTCGCGAATATTCGCTGCCTCGAAATCACCCAATCCCAGTCCATCGACTCGGCCCAGTCGATCAACCTCTGCCGCATGTGATCGGGAACCCAACGAACTCGCTTTGCGCCCTCGATCACCTTGTCCTTCAAATCTAGCACGCGCATGAACCACTGCGGCTTCGTCAGGATCTCGACGGGGGTTTCACATCGCCAGCACGCCCCGACGCTTTGAGCCAGCTTCTCCTGCTTCGCGAGCAGGCCTGCCTTGCGGAGGTCACCGACGATTGCGCGCTTGCATTCCTCGAGCGTCAGCCCAGCGTATTTGCCGGCCGCCTCGCTCATGTTCCCTTTTTCATCGATGAGCTTGACCACGGGAAGCTTGTGGCGCTTCACCCAGCGTACATCGGTTTTATCGCCGAAGGTGCAGACCATCACCACTCCCGTGCCGAACTCGGGGTCGACTTCGTGATCCTCGATGAGCCCGACGACTTGGCCGAGCGGGGGCACCTCGAGCTTTTTTCCAACATGCTTCTTGTAGCGCTTGTCCCCGGGGTAAACCGCCACGACCACGCATGCGGGGAGATACTCGGGTCGGGTGGTGGCAATGGTGAGGTACCCGTCCTCGCCGTGGAGCTTGAACTTGATGTAGCTTATCGTCGCCTCCCGATCTTCGTATTCGACTTCGGCATCGGCGATCGCGGTTTCGCATCGCGGGCACCAGTTGACAGGGTGCTCGCCCCGATAGATCAAACCACGCTTGTAGAGCTGCACGAAGGATAGCTGGGTTCGCCTGTAGTAGTCAGGGTCCATCGTCCGGTACTCGGTGGACCAGTCGATTGAAAAGCCAAGCGAGTCCATCTCCTCCCGCATGTGCGCGATGTTCTCCTCGGTCAGCTTGATGCAGCGTTTGCGGAATTTTTCAGGCGGGAGATCACCCTTGCGGATTCCGTAGCGCTTTTCGACTTGAACCTCGGTCGGCAAACCGTGACAGTCCCAGCCCTGCGGGAAGAGCACGTTAAAGCCGCGCATTCGCTTGTAGCGGGCGACGATATCGAAGTAGGTCCAGTTCAGGGCGGTGCCCATGTGGAATTCGCCCGACGGATATGGCGGTGGAGTATCTATAACGTAAGTCGGCTTTTTTTTATCCTCACGATCGAAGCGATAGACGCCTAACTCTTCCCATCGCTTCTGCCACCTAGGTTCGATTTTGAGCGGGTCGTAGTCCTTTGAGACTTCCACTTGGTACTCCCCTTTGGCTTTTCTCGACAGCCTCATCAAAATCTAAGTCGAACGATATAAATCAATTCGGCTATTCCGCTCCAACGATGCGCTCTGGAGGCAATCGCACAAAAGCTTCCAAACTAGGCTGCTTGGCAGGGCGCTTGAATTTCACTTCTTTGTCGAGGTTAACACGTAGTCCGGCGTAGCCCGGCACCGTTTTTACATCGGTTGCAGCATTAATCCGCGTCGCCTCCTTCTCGGGTGGATGTTTTAAGAAAAGCATACCCATGTGGACCATCACCGCGAGTTCTGGCTTTACTTGCTTCAGGAGCGCGATGAGGTCGTCGGAGCAGAGGTGCCACGGGATTCGCATCGCCAGCGGGCGCGTGATATTTGCTATTAGAACTCGACTGCCCTTGAAGTGCTTCGCGAGTTCATCAAAGTACTGCGTATCGTTGGTGTAGCCTATGGTGCCCTCTTGCGAGTGAATCTTCAGCCCAAACGTCGTGGGGTCGCTATGTTGGGTCGGTGTCGCCTCGAGCTTTAGGTCACCGAGTTCATAACTTTCGCCAGCTCGAAGACGGACGACCTTCTCCGGCCTCCCTTGGTGAAAACGCGAGATCGCGGGGCCAAATTTTCCCGCACCTTTGAGGACGCTTTCGCTCCCTATAAGGACGCCTCGTTTGCGGGTCATGTGTTGAGTCATGGCTTCAATCAGCACTTCGGCGTCGCAGTAGTGGTCGGGATGGCAGTGGGTGGCCACGACGCAGTCAAGGGCGAGCGGGTCTAGATTGTGCTGGTGGGAAAGCAAGAGAGCTCCGGGCCCGGGATCGACGTGTATTTTGACCCCCGCGTGCAAGCGGAAGCCCCCGGTCTTGAAGTGCTGGTCGATGGTCTGGTAGCGTCCCCCACCACACCCCAGAGATACGAGTTCGACCACAGGATCGCCAATTTTCATTTGCGGTGGGAAAAATAAACCTGTCCAAACAAAGTAGGGTTAACCTTTAGCGTGCTCCTAGCGGTACCGATCTAGTTTTTTTGAGTTAGGGCCGCCAAACTGACCCCCCGGGCCTTGACCCTTGCCCTTCATAAAGCTCGCTTAAGCGACGATGAGCGAGGTCTCCGTGTACCTGATCCCAGAGATACATTGGATCTTGCTCACGACGGCATCACCAAGCGCCTTCAGGTCTGCGGCCTCGATTCGCGCCACGATATCGAATCTTCCCGCGGTCGCAGCGGCAAATTTGACTCCTGGGAGCTTTTTGACCTCATCCAAGAGTGCCAGCGCCTTTCCAGGGTCAGTACGGATGTACACGATTGCTTGCATTTCCAGCCTCCTTTTGGGTGGTGGACCGGGCGGGACTCGAACCCGCGACCTCTCGCTTGCGAAGCGAGCGCGATACCACTTCGCCACCGGCCCCCAAGTTATTTTTCGGCGTCGAGCTTAAAACTACTCTCCACACTTGAACAACTTGAGCCCCAACACGAAAAACAAGAGAAGCCGAGTAAATCCGCTAAACAGTACAATATTTAAGTCATCTCCTACCCACTGCAATAAGGACACAACGAGCTTTTCTAAGGAAAAGCTTGTCAGAGAAACAGTTCAGGACGTTTCTTCGGGTTGTGTCTGAGAAAAAAAAGGAGTGTTAGAAAAATGGCATACGGCGGAAGATTCGGCGGCGGCAGAAAGGACTTTGGTCCTCGCGAGATGCACAAGGTGACATGCTCCGACTGTGGTAAGGAGTGCGAGGTTCCCTTCAAGCCGACCGAAGGCAGACCTGTTTATTGCAGGGATTGCTTCCAGAAGCACCGATCGGAGAGAAGAGGTCCACCGCGATATTAGATGGACAGGTTCTGGGGCTGTTCTTGTTGGTTAGCGATAGCTTTCTTAATTTTCTCAGAAGAAATTTAAGCAACGCGGCCAAGTCCTTAATGGGGCCCGTAGCTCAGCTTGGCTGGAGCGCTCGGCTGATAACTAGCTGGGCAGCCACCGGGAGCTAAACGCCGGTCAAGGTCCGGGGTTCGAATCCCCGCGGGCCCACCACCAAGGTAACAAGCTATGTCACTCGACGAGAAACTCCAGCACCTCAAATCGATCATCCGAGGCTGCGAGAGTGCGGTCATCGCCTTTTCGGGCGGGGTCGACTCCTCGCTCGTCTGCGCGGTTGCCCACGAAGTGTTGGGCGAGCGAGCCATCGCGGTCACAGCTATCTCTCAGACATACCCACCTGGGGAGGTTGAGTGGGCCAAGAAAGCTGCCGAGCACACCGGCATCAAGCACATTACCATCGTCACGAATGAACTCGAGGACCCAAACTTCGCCGCAAACCCGCCGGAGCGATGCTACTACTGTAAAGGTGAGTTGCTTCGAAGATTGGATGGAGTCCGCAGGGAGTTCGGTTTCGAGAAAATTTTTGATGGAACGAATTTCGACGATTTCTCCGATTACAGGCCGGGCATCCGCGCCCTCCGCGAGTTTGGGGTGGTGAGTCCGCTTGCGGAGGCAGGTCTGATGAAGGAAGAGGTCCGTGAGTTGGCGGTAAATTATGGCCTGCCAAATGCCGATAAACCAGCCAACCCATGTCTCGCTTCGAGAGTGCCGTTCGAGCAGAAGATCTCTCCTCAGAAGCTCGAGCGTATCGCAAGGGGTGAAGAATTCATCCGCTCGCTGGGGTTCAGCGTCGTACGAGTCCGCGATCACGGCAAGTTAGCGAGGGTTGAGGTGGGTAAGGAGGAACTACCCCGCGCCCGGGAGCTCGAAAATGAAATCGTGGAGGCCTTAAAGGGGTTTGGTTACGAATCCGTGGAAGTTGACCCCCGGGGCTATCGTGCTGGGGGAGCTAACTTTCCCTAACACTCATTTGGGGTTTATAAGCCTACATGAGAATGATTTTGGGTGCAGATATGGATGGGATCGAGGACACGAAGATCACGACTGCCATCCTAAAACGATTCATGCGCGATTTTGCGGACGTTACGGAGCTAGATGTCGCGATTGCCGGAGCTGGAGCCTCGGGTATAATCGCTGCCCGCTACTTGGCAAAGGGGGGTGCTAAGGTCGCGGTCTTTGAGCGAAATCTCCACGTTGGTGGTGGCATGTGGGGAGGAGGCATCCTCTTTCCCCGCGTGGTGATCCAGGAAGCCGCGAAGGGGATGCTGGAAGAGGTCGGGGTCAAGCTCGAGCCTACGGAGGCCGGTTATTACACGGCCGATTCGGTTGAGGCGGTGTCCAAGTGTACCGCCGCCGCCATCGATGCTGGGGCACGCGTGATGATTGGGCTCACGGTGGAAGATGTGATGATACGTAAGGAGGATCGTGTGTCAGGCGTTGTAGTCAATTGGAAAGCTGTCGAGCTGGCAGGCCTGCACGTTGACCCCGTTGGGATAAGTGCGAAAATCGTTATCGATGCTACGGGGCACGATGCGGCGATAGCACGCGTCGTACAGCGAAAGGTGCCCAACGCCAAGTTTCCGACGAGCACGGGCGGCGTGGTGGGTGAAAAACCGATGTGGGCAGAGGTCGGAGAAACTGAAATTTTGAACAACACGCGTGAAATCTACCCGGGCCTAATCGTGACCGGCATGGCGGCAAACACGGTTTTTGGTTCACCGCGCATGGGTCCAATTTTTGGGGGAATGCTACTCTCAGGAAGACGAGCTGCGGAAGTGGCGCTAGAAGTTCTCAAACGCTCCTGAACTCTTTAAAAAGGGCTTGGGGGTTCTTAAATGTTCGAACCTCTACGAGCTCCTTGACGCATTTTCCCACTAACCCAGCAATGTCAAGCTGTCCGAGGAGTTCATCGATTTCACTCGCGTTTGCCCTAGTTCGTGGCCGTTTTGGAAACACGCTGCACCCACCCGCATGGCGCGCTTGCCAGAGCCCAAGCTTCTTCGAGAGTCTTTCGATTTCGAGCT
>DAOVGS010000003.1 GCA_030672285.1 Hadesarchaea archaeon
ATCTTCATCATCATCCAGCTCGCGATAGGAGTAATCATCGTGGTCTACCTCGACGAACTCCTGCAGCAAGGCATCGCCAAACGCGAGGAGGAGCGGATTGTGGTCGACGTCAAGAAGCTCGGTTTTGAGCGAGTGCTCGGCGGGGGGCGCGTCACCCATTCCATCGAGGTCATCGCGAAGGAATTTGTTGGGTCGGCGAAGCGGAAACTCGAGGAAGCGGGCGGCAAGGCGATCGCAGGGTGAAGGCGATGGAACAGCCTGAGAAGCCGCGGTCCAGACTTTACGCTCTTGAGCCCCTCGTACGGAAACTTCCTGAGGTCGCGATTCCGAAGCGTCACATTTCGTTCAAGGAAAAGTTCATGTGGACGGGGATAGCCCTCATTGCTTTCTTCGTGTTGACTCGGGTAATGCTTTACGGGATGGCCCCAGGGAAAGGGGGGGCGCCCTTCTTCGGGCAGCTGCAATTCATACTCGCCAGCCACGCGGGGAGCCTGATGGAACTCGGCATCGGACCGATCGTAACTGCTGGCATCATCATGCAATTGCTCGTGGGAAGCAAGATAATCGGGCTTGACCTGAGCCAGCCCGAGGACCGCGCCCTCTTCACCGGCGTTCAGAAATTGGGGGCGATCATCATGGGCGTCTTCCAAGCATCGATGCTCGTGATATCGGGGTGGTATGGGGTCGCCTTCGGCTCAGGCGCTGGTATCTTCATCATCATCCAGCTCGCGATAGGAGTAATCATCGTGGTCTACCTCGACGAACTGGTCTCGAAATACGGATTCGGAAGTGGAATCAGCCTCTTCATCGTGGCTGGAGTATCGATGACCATATTCGCACAGGCGTTCAACCCTGTAGCCACGGCTGAAACTGGTGGCCTGATCTCAGGTGCCGTTCCAAACTTCATCGGAACCATAATCGGAGGGGGCAACATCTCCAATGCGTTCTTCAGGGGAGAGCTACCGAACATGATGGGAGTCTTCGCCACGTTCATCGTCTTCTTCATCGTCATTTACGCCGAAAGCATGCGGATTGAGATCCCCCTCGCCTACGGACGCTTTGGGGGCATCCGAGGGCGCTACCCGATAAAGTTCTTGTACACCTCGGTTATACCGGTGATTCTCGCGATGGTGGTGTTCGCAAACATCAGGATGTTGGGGATGGTCTTTTCCCCTCTGGAAGGGGTTTCCTATTACCTTAGTGCCCCGAACGGCATCTTTGCCGTGATGGCCGACCCCATCCGGGCTGGAATCTACATATCGGTGTTAGCCTTGCTATGTATGGGCTTCGCCTGGATGTGGGCAAACATGACGGGGATGGGGCCCCGTGATGTGGCGCAGCAGCTCGATCGATCTGGAATGCTTATCCCCGGCTTCCGTCGCGATATAAGAGTGATGGAGTGGGTGCTGAGCCGGTACATCATGACGGCCGCACTGCTCGGAGGGGTGTTCGTCGGGGTGATCTCCGCAGTTGCCGATTTTATGGGAGCCTTGGGTAGCGGCACCGGGATCTTGCTGGCCGTGGGCATTATGTATAGCCTTTACCAAGAGATAGCGAAGGAGCGCGTGGCGGAGATGTTCCCAGCGATGAGGAGGTTATTTGGTGAATAAAGTGGTCGTCGTGACGGGCGTGCCAGGAGTTGGGAAGAGCACGGTCATCGATGGTGCGTTGAATCAGCTCAAGGCTCAGGGTGTCGAGTACGGCTTCATGAACTACGGCGACATCATGCTCGACCTTATGCGCGAGCGCGAGGGGGTGACCAACCGCGATGAGATGCGGAAGGTCTCGACGGGTCCCTACCGAGAGATCCAGCGCGAGGCTGCCAAGCGAATCGCGGGCGCTGCCGGGAAAAAACCAATTCTCGTCGATACCCACTGCTTGGTCAAGAAACCCGAGGGGTACTACCCAGGCCTGCCCCGCTGGGTGCTCGAGGAGCTCAATCCTGAATCAATCGTGATAATCGAGGCGACTCCTGAAGAGGTCGCGGGACGGCGCACCAAGGACGCTGCTCGTCGACGGGATAAAGAACTCTTGGATGAGGTCATGGAACATCAACTTTTAAACCTCGCCTCTGCAACGGCATATGCGGTACTCACGGGCGCGACGGTGAGGATAATTCATAATAGGGATGGAGAACTCAGTAAAGCAGTGAAGGAAATGGTCGAAGCATTGAGGTGAACCCGTGCGCCGAATACTCGTCTGCCCGCTGATCGCCGTCCTCCTGCTCGCGAGCTTTGTGACGATCGTTGGTGCAGAGGGGGCGGAGGATGAGCAGAAAACGTACAAGCAGCTGTTACAGGCCATAGACAGCTCCATCGTATCCCTCAAGCAGGGGGGCAGTGCATCGGGAGATTTGAGCCGAGCCCAAACGCTCTATGATAACCTCGTCGGGTCATATAGGGGTGATAATTTTGACAATCGTTTGGAGCTCATAGAGATAGACAATCGAATAAAAACCCAAGCTCTTGACAATGACGATTGGCGGCAATCGGCCAGAAAGGAGGATATTCGGGACCTGCGCTCGGACGTCTCGCTAATGGCTAACAAGCTCGGGATTGGGCTATCTACAATCTTCGGGAACGCGTTATTCGTCATCCTCGGGATCGGGGTATTCATTTCCCTTCTCATCACGCTTATAACTCGACGTGTCGTGAACTGGGAGCGGATGAAGCAGATTAAGGCCGAGGTATCTGAATTTCAGAAGGAGCTCCGCGATGCCCGGAGCAAGCGGGACACGAAGCGCATGTACAAGCTCCAGCAGGATCAAAAACGAATCCTCTCGCTCCAGGGGCAGATGATGAAGGAAAATTTCAAACCCATGATTTTCTACATCGTGCCCTACCTCATCTTCTGGTTCATCCTATCCGGCATATACTCGGGATGGGTCGTGGCATGGCTCCCCTTCCGCCTGGATCTCCCCTTCTTCGGCACATGGGTTTCCTGCGGCTTCCTGAGCTGGTATCTCCTCACCTACTTCGGGTTCTCCCAAATCTGGCGAAAAATGCTTATCCGTGAGTAGCATGCCGGCGCGAAGGTACCGCTCGAGGAGATATAAACAGCATTTCGTCCGCACGCCCGGAGGGCGAACCATCGCGCACTATAAGGAGGAGCGGGCGGGGGTGGCGAGATGCGCCTCCTGTGGGCGCTCGCTTGGAGGCGTTCCTCGAGCGAGGCCGAGCGAACTGCGATCCCTATCCCGCAGCTCCCGTAGGCCGAATCGCCCCTACGGTGGTTACCTCTGCCCGGCCTGCGCGCGCCAAGCGATCAAAGAAGCTGCTCGAGCGTGAACGAATGGTGATCGTTGCCATAAGCGGCTTGCATGGGGCGGGCAAGACGACGGCCGCGCGAGCGCTAATGAGAAAATTCAAACTCCGTTATGTCTGTGCTGGAACCGTCTTCAGGCAGCTCGCCAAAGAGCGAGGGATGACGCTCGATGAGTTCTCGCGCCACGCCGAGCGCCACCCCGATATCGACCGCATGATCGATCGTCGCACCGCCGAGGCCGCAAGGGAGGATGGAGTGCTCATCGATGCTCGCCTCGCCGGGTGGATGGCTAAACATGCAAACCTGAAAATCCTGCTCACCGCCCCGCTCAAAGAAAGGGTTCAGCGAATAGCTCGTCGGGAAGGGCGGAAGTTCAAAGAGGTGCTCCGAGAAACGATGAAGCGGGAGCGGAGCGAGGCCAAACGCTTCAAGCTATTTTATGGGATAAACGTCAACGATCACTCGCCCTTTGATCTGGTGCTGAACACCGGATGTTTCTCGCCCCGCGAAACGGCGCGGATGCTCGAGCTCGCGGTCGAGTTCGTCACGAAACGGAGGTCGTGAGATGGTCATGGAGGTCGGGCGGGTCTGCGTGAAACTCGTGGGGCACGAGGCTGGCAAGCGGTGCGTCATCGTGGACGTGCTCGACAGCGTCTACGTGGTGGTTAGCGGCCCCGGGGTCAAACGGCGCCGATGCAACATCGCACACCTCGAACCCCTCGAGCAAAAAGTTGAAATCGCGAAGGGAACCTCAGATGAAGATGTCAGGCGCACGCTCGAGGCAGCGGGTTTGGTAAAAACAGAAAAGCCACCGGAGAAGCCTCCCGAGTCCAAAGAGGGCGCCGCCTAGCATTTGGTCATAGGTGTTTCAAGTGGGCAGGCTACCTTCCGATATCAAGCGTGAGGTTCTAGTTCGGGCCCAAGCTATGACCGACCCCAGCCATGGATGTGAACCAAACAAGCGCCCAATTCGTGAACACCTGCGCTTGGGCATTATAAACCTCGACAAACCGATTGGACCCACCTCGCACGAGATCGTCGCCTGGGTGAAGCGTGTGCTCGAGGTTCAGCGCGGGGGGCACGGGGGGACGCTCGACCCGAAGGTAAGCGGAGTGCTGCCGACAGCGCTCGAGGACGCGACGAAAATTGTTCAGACGTTGCTGCCCGCGGGCAAGGAATACATCTGCGTGATGCACTTGCATAGTGAGGTACCCCAGCACCGCCTCGATCAGGTACTGCAGGAATTTGAGGGAGAGATTTATCAACGCCCCCCGCTTCGAGCCGCCGTGAAGCGGCAGCTCCGGGCACGGCGGATTTATTACATCGAACCGCTTGAGCGGGAAGGTAGAGACGTGCTCGTGCGCGTGGGGTGCGCGGCGGGAACCTACATGCGAAAGCTCTGCTTTGACATAGGAGAGGCCCTAGGTTGTGGAGCCCATATGCGTGAGCTTCGCCGGACGCGGACGGGACCATTTCGCGAGAACGGCACTCTGACCAAACTACACGACCTTGCCGATGCCTATGCCTTCTGGCGGGAGGATGGCGATGAAAAGCACATGCGCGAGGTCATTTTGCCCGTTGAAGCTGCAGTTGAACATCTGCCCAAACTTGTCATTAGAGATGGGGCCGTCGATGCGCTCTGCCACGGCGCCAGCCTCGCTGCTCCAGGGGTACTCACGATTGAAACAGGGGTCTCGCCCGATGATCTCGTGGCGCTGATGACGCTGAAGGGTGAGCTCATCTCGCTGGCCCGTGCGACCATGACCTCAAAGCAGATTTTTGAAGCCGAGCACGGGATCGTCACGAAGCCTGAGCGCGTGGTGATGTCGCCCGGCACATACCCGCGGAAATGGAAATAAAAAAAGCAACATTCCTACATCATGTGAAATAAAACAATAAAATGTTTAATTAGGTAAATAAACGGTGCTGTTGGGTAAATAATTGAAAGAGAGAATTGTGGTAGGGCTTACTTCCATTTTTCTTCTGCTTTCTTTGGGGTTGTTGCCACACCTAGCCTCCGGGCAACCTCCATGGTTAATCCCTGTTGAGGAGCAGGACCCACTCTGGAGTTACAAAACTGGAAACGCTGTTTTAACTGTTGCAATCTCAGTGGATGGTAGTTACATTGCGGCGGGAAGTTATGATAACAAAGTTTATCTGTTCAATAAAGACGGTGCCACGCCACTATGGAGCTACACAACTGGATGGTATGTCTCTTCGGTAGCAATCTCTGCGAATGGTAATTATATCGTGGCAGGTGGTGGAGATGACAATATTTATCTTTTCAACAAGGAAGGCGCACTACTCTGGAGCTATTCTGCTGAGAGGGGCATTTACTCAGTTGCTATTTCTTCTGATGGTAGTTACCTAGCGGCCGTGACTTGGGGTGATATTTACTTGTTCATGAAAGAAAACAACACGCCTTTGTGGAGTTACCCTGCGTGGGCCTACGGCTCCCATAGCACCCTTAGCTCGGTAGTCATCTCGGCAGAAGGTGATTACGTAGTTGCATGCAATAGGGACAATATCTACTTTTTTAATAGGTCAAGTGGCACACCGTTGTGGCGCTATGAGAACCAATCTGGTAACATTCAGTCAATTGCCATCTCAGCAGATGGTAGTCGCTTAGCAGTCGGAAGCGTGGAGGAAAACGGAATGGTTCACTTCTTTGACACGACGAGTGGCACACCATTGTGGAGCTACCCCATATGGGGCGGCGCATTGGTTGATCTCTCAGCAGATGGCAAATACTTGGCGGCAGGGAAATTTGATCTTGACTTGTTCAATGCAACGAATGGTGCACTGTTGTGGACTCACGACCCTTGGGGCTTAGTTGAGTCTATCACCATCTCCGCAAACGGTGACCACTTGGCGATAGCAACCTTCGCCCCCCCACAATGGCCAATCTACATGTTCGACAAAGATAGCAACACCCCAACGTGGCGTTATTTAGCTGAGAACATGGTTCAATCAGTTGCAATATCCGCGGATGGTAATTATTTAGCCGCCGGGGGTGATGACGGCAAGGTTTACTTACTTGCCACTGCTCAGAAGCCTACAGGAATAGGGATTTGGATGTTAATACTTGTTGTTTTGGTAGCGGCTGTTGCTCTCACGATATCTCTAGTGTTGTGGAGGCGAAAAGCGTCGAGAGCATCTTAGAACACAACAACAATGAATATTTCACAACAACCAATTTTCGCAGGAAAAGCGCATATAGCCAAAACTCTAATTAAAATTTGGGCCGGGGTAGCCTAGCCAGGTAAGGCGCGAGCTTGGAAAGCTCGTGGTCCTTTGGGCCTCGAGGGTTCGAATCCCTTCCCCGGCGCCACCTTTCGAACGACTTAATAGGTGCCTTGACAAATTCAAGAAAGACCTAGTTGGCGATTCGAATGCCCGAGGAATTCAAGCACATCGTGCGACTCGCGGGGAAGGACCTGACTGGCGAGAAGCGAGTCCAGCTGGCGCTAGCCGACCTAAAAGGCGTGAATTTGAACTTCGCCCGGGCCGTGGCCTACGCCGCAGATGTAGACCCGTTTGTAAAAATAGGTGGCCTGAACAAGGAGCAGGTCGAACGCCTAGGAAAAGTCCTCAAAGACCCGGCCGAGCACGGGATCCCTAGCTGGATGCTGAGCCGGCGGAAGGACTACGAAACCGGGAAGGACCTCCACCTCGTGAGTGGAGATGTGGCGATGGCGACGCGCACTGATATCGGGCGCGAGCGCCGAATTCGAAGCCGCCGAGGCATTAGACATGAGCTTGGCCTGACCGTGCGAGGGCAGCGCACCCGTACTACGGGGAGAAAGGGCCTCGTCGTGGGTGTGCAGCGTAAGGAAGTCCGCATACGTGAGGAAGCCGCGAAGGCTGAGAGGGGCAGGCGAGGACGGAGGGAGGAGAAGGGAGAGGAGAAGGAAGAGAAAAAAGTCGAAGGGGAGAAAAAAGTTGAGGGGAAGAAAGGGGAGAAAAAAGTTGAGGAGAAGAAATAATGAAACGCCAGCGTAAGAAATACCTCAGGCCCGCACATCCTTGGGAGAAGGAACGGATGGACGCCGAGGACAAACTCCTCCGTCAATACGGGCTCCGCCGAAAGGAGGAGATATGGCGGACCCAGACCCTGCTTCGAAACTTCAGGCGGCAGGCCCGACACCTGCTCGCCGCCTCGGGCCCCCAAGCGGAACTCGAGGCCAAACAACTTCTAGTGCGCCTCCGCCGCCTCGGGCTCGTGGGCGAGGGCGCGACGCTGGACGACGTGCTCGGTTTGAACATCGAGAACCTGCTCGAGCGCCGCCTCCAGACGCTCATCCATCGGAAGGGCCTGGCCAAGACGCAACAGCAGGCCCGACAACTCGTGCTCCACGGCCACATAGCCATCGCAGGCAAGCAGGTCAGCGTGCCGAGCTATTTGGTGCCCCTCGTGGAGGAGGGCGCGATCGGGTATGTTGCGGGCTCGACTTTCAAAGTGCAGCCGCAACCCGAAGCCCCGGCGGCCGAGCCCGGCACCGAGGAGAAGGCTGAAACCCAACCCGAGGAGACCGAGGAAGCGGCCGAGAAGCCGAAGGAGGAGACAACATGACGAACGGGAAGTGGGGAGTCGCTCACATTTACTCATCGTTCAACAACACCATCATCCACATCACCGACCTCACCGGGGCCGAAACCGTGGCCCGCTGGTCGGGGGGCATGATAGTCAAGGCCGACCGGGAGGAGTCCTCACCCTACGCCGCGATGCAGGCTGCGAGGCGGGCGGCCGAGGAAGCGATGGAGAAGGGATTCACGGGTATTCACATCAAGGTTCGGGCGCCGGGTGGGGGCGGTTCGAGAAGCCCTGGCCCTGGGGCGCAGGCGGCGATTCGGGCGCTCGCGCGGGCTGGGATGCGAATCGGGCGAATCGAGGACACCACGCCGACGCCACACGATGGATGTCGAAGACGTGGGGGGAGAAGGGGCCGCCGAGTATGAGGTGAAAAAATGGAACTCAAAATTCGAAAACTTGAGGGCGACGAGATGGGGTTCACACTCTCCGACTCCAACCCCGCCTTCGCCAACGCCCTCCGCAGGGCAGCGATGCGCGAGGTCCCCGTGATGGCGATCGACGAGGTCGAGTTCGAAGTGAACGACTCGGCGATGTACGACGAGATCTTGGCCCACCGGCTCGCGTTAATCCCCCTCAGCACCCCAGCAAAGGGTTATGTCCTCCCCGGCGAGTGCGGCTGCCGAGAGGGCCGTTGCCCGAAATGCAGCGTGAGCCTCACCCTGAAGCGCGAGGGGCCCGCGACGGCGCTCAGCGGTGACCTGAAGTCGACCGATGAGGAGGTCGTGCCGGTGAGCGGTTCGATTCCCATCATCAAGCTCGAAAGGGGGCAACGCCTCGAGCTGACCGCCATCGCGCGCCTGGGATTTGGCAAGGAGCACGCGAAGTGGCAACCCGGGGTGGTCGCGTACAAATACATGCCGGTGTTCGAGCTCAATGAAAAAGCGTGCGACGGGTGCGGTGCCTGCGTCAAGGCCTGCCCGGTGAATATCATCAAGCTCTCCAAGGGGAAGCCGAAGATCAGTGATATAACGCTGTGCACGATGTGCAAGGGCTGCGCCGAGGCCTGCCCGCCCAAGGCGATCCGGATAGGGAGCGACCCCACGAAATTCATCTTCCGCATCGATTCGGCGGGCGGCATGCCACCCAAACAGATCCTCCTCAAGGCGATGGGGGCCCTCAAGGGTAAGCTCGACGAATTCTCGAAGCAAGTGAAGAAACTCTGAGAAGTTTAAAACCTTCGCGGGCTATAATTTTGCTTGGCGCGGGGGTGGCCGAGTCTGGTCAAAGGTGCCAGCTTGAGGGGCTGGTCCCGTAGGGGTTCGCGGGTTCAAATCCCGTCCCCCGCACCATCTCGATGCTGGCTTCATCCTCCCCGTTTCTTAGAGCACCCTGAGTATGAGCATGTAGAATTCCGGTGTCCATGCCCTGCAGCCGGGGTGGGTTCTTCAGAGAACTAACTTCGGCGAGAGGAAAGCAACTCAGGAGGGGTTCTTAACTGCTAGAGGGTCCAGTTGGGCCTGAGGCCGACTCTATATTAATGACCACGCGTTAATTCGCATCGTGAGTATTATGATGCGGAGGGTTGCAACGGCTTTCATCATTCTGGTTTCCCTCGTATCGCTGGTTTCTTTAACCATCCCACCGACAACCGCCGCATCTTCTTCGCATCCGCTGACTGTAGAGTACACCATTACATACAAATATGAAGTGCAGATTGAGGGTTCCTACTATCCCAACAGCCTTCTGCGCGTGGAAGTTTACGGCATACCCGGGCAGACGGCCCACCAGCAGGTACAAGCAACACCGTCTGATGGTCGCATAGAAAACATCGACGGGAGGGAAGTGTGGGTTATTGAAAAATATGGGCCAGAATGGTACACAACAAATACCTTCCAAGCCACGTTCGTGGTTCGGGTGGATATCGGAAACACCCCCCTCGTGCCATACCACCCCCTGACACCAGCGAGTGGAATGGACGCTTACCTCTCGCCTGACAATTACGTTACCCTCTCCAGCGAAGTGGTCAACCAAGCGCAGCAACTCGTGAGCGAGACGGACAATTACACCATCGAAATCGTGACGAAGTTTGTGGACTGGATAAAGAAAAACATAACGTACAGTCTCGAAGTTGGACACGATGTAAAACTCACCGATGCCCAGGTATTGGGTCTCGGGGCGGGCGTTTGCGATGAGTTTTCCACCCTGTTCATCGGCTTTTGCCGCTCCGTTGGTATTCCCTCACGCCATGTTCACGGATATGGTGCACGGGGGGAGCCTACTCTAGACCTGAAAGATAATGCCCACTGTTGGGCAGAAGTGTGGATACCAGATTACGGCTGGTTAACGGTTGATCCAACTTGGGCCGATATCGGAAACACGGAGAGGATCGCCACTAATAAAAAGTATGGTGAATCTTCCTATTATTGGTATACTAATGTACCCCAGGGAACGGAGGTAACAGATGCGAAGCTCAGTTCCATAATCCTTACAAGGAAAACTATCATCGACGAGGCAACCAAGCCGGTCACGCTTGCTAAAATGGAGGAAGAAAATGCGTGGAGAGTTACCGTTAAGAACGATGCCCCGATACCTCTGTTGGACAATGTAACCATCAAAAAAATGGTGCTGGAGAACGGGAACTGGTCAGAATGGTCGGTCGTATTTAACGAGATGATATTCCTGAACCCTCAGGAAACTTGTACTTACACCATACCCAAAGAAGATGGCTGCGGCTATTTTGTCCGGAGTAGAATGGCGGAGAACTCTGTATCGATGTGGCAATATCCTCAATATCCCCCTGAGGAATATCCCTCTGAGGTCTTTCTAGATCCAGAAATTTTGGCCATCCTTATTGTTATCATTGTCATTGGGGTGATTGTTGGTACAGTGATGAAGAAACGGAAGCACAAGAGATGATTGAAACTGAATGTTCGCTTGGGGGAGCAGGTGCGAACTCCAGGTGCAAGGTTTGCTGAAGCAATCTGGGCATTTTTAGGTGAGATTTTCCGGAAATCTCTGAATTTTGCTGGATTTATTCTTGAGAATTTCCGTTCATAATCAATAAATTACAAAGTAAATCAAGTTCCCCAATAATTGATTTCCTGCGCAAAAAATTTACCACGGTAGGCGGGTAAAGGCTCCTCCTTTAATTCTTTTTTCCATTTTTCCCCAGCAAATTCGTTAGAAGTTGGCATGCTATAAGGTATTGAGTCTTGGCCCAATCTACTTTGCGATTTACCGATAATGCATCACATTTTTTGGAAGGAATTTTAAGTTCCCCTTCTTTGTTTCAATTCCCTGACCGTCTTCCCCCCGACTATCCAAGTTCTCTGACGGATTTTCGTAGAACATCACTGAAATGGTCTCCTTGGGCAAGTTCAGCATCTCACCTATCAGAAGGTCGGACACGGCGTTGGATATTTTAACTTTCTGTTCCTCGGACAGCTCCCTCTTCACTCGGCTTATTTCAACCAAGGGCACGTTATTCACCCCTACTAGGTTATCAATCACGCCCATTTTAATTTTTGCTAGTAAATCCGTGCTTGAATTCCGTCCCCGGTTTTGGACCTCCGGTGCGGTGCCCATAAGGCCCGTTGGAAAAACCGCGTACTCTCAACGGTCAGTTCCGTGATCGCTGAAAATACCCGTTTCCCCCTCCTATTTACCAGTAAATTGGTGCTGAAATCCCGTCCCCCGCACCACTCAACAGCTTGCTTGCTGTTTTTCATCGTGAAGTTAACTTTAAACATTTGAACCTAGCTTCATGGTTCGATAATCGCATCAAAATGAATCCGAACTCGATAAGCTTAAATTCAATTTAAAAAAACAATGTTTGATGGAGAAAGTAGGAATAGGTCTCGCAGGTCTGGGCTTCATGGCTAGGGTTCATTCCAGATCTTTAAATGGGATACCGGAAGCCAAAATAGTCGCCGCATGGTCGAAATTTCCCGATGAACACAGCAAGTTCAATGAGTTCAGCAAGAAATTAGGATTCGAGATCGGAACATATTACACAGACATTAAAAAAATGCTTGAAGATCCAAGGGTCGATGCGGTCATTTGTGCCATCCCGTCTAGATTCACTGAACCCATAGCTAACGAA
>DAOVGS010000069.1 GCA_030672285.1 Hadesarchaea archaeon
CATAAATCCGGACACCGGACGAGCGGAGCGAATAGAGAACGAGGCGGCTTGGCCCCCTCTTGGGTTGCTCTACATCGGGGCCGTGTTGCAAAATGCGGGGCATGAGATCAAAGTCATCGATAACGCGAGGGTTCAGCTACCGGTCGAGAAAGTCGTCGAGAGGGTGAAGCGAGAGGACCCGGGGGTGGTGGGGGTGAGCGCTCTCACCCCAACTTTCAAGCAAGGTGTAAGAATCACGAGCGCCATCAAGACAGAGATTCCCGACGTGAAAATTGTGTTTGGAAATTATCACGCCACGTTCACCTACGAAAGGCTGCTGGCGAAGTACCCCGTCGTCGATTACGTCGTGCTGGGCGAAGCTGAATATACTATCCTAGAACTCGTCGACGTGCTGGGAAAGAACGGGGAAGTAAAAAGGGTGAAGGGGATAGCTTTCAGGCACGATGGTGGGGTCGTCAAAACGCCGCCGAGGCCGTTCATTCAAAACCTCGACGAGCTCCCCATTCCCAATCGAAAGCTGTTGGAGCAGGAGTATCATTCCGAGCTGGTGGGGATGCTCGGGAGCAGCGGGAAGTTCACCACCGTGCTGACCTCACGGGGCTGCCCCTACAACTGCAGGTACTGCGCTTGCTCGGCCTTCTCGCAGCGAAAGGTCAGGTTCAGATCTCCGGAGGCTGTTGTCGCTGAGATGGAACAGCTGCAGGGGGAGGGCTATGAGGAAGTTGGATTCGTCGACGATAATCTGCTCTTGGACAGGCGTAGGATGGAAAAAATTTGTGACCTGCTGAGGGAGAAGGGAATCAAGCTCAATCTCTGGGCGGAGGGACGGGTCGATCAGGCATCGCGCGAGGTGTTGCGCAAGTTCGCACGCGTTGGTTGCAAGACGATTTATTTCGGGGTGGAGAGTAGCAGCCAGAAGGTCCTAGATTACTACGGGAAAAATATTTCATCCGAACTCAGCCGAAAGGCCATGCACAACAGCAAGGAGGCGGGCATCGAGAACGTCATAGGCTCCTTCATCGTTGGCGCGCCAATTGAGACCAAGGAGGACGTCAGGCGGACCTTCGATTTTGCCCTAAACCTGAAGGGTATGGACTTCCCACAGATGAACGTCCTCATGCTCTCGCCTGGAATGGACCTATGGGACACGGCGGTGCGCGAGGGCAATCTCGACGAAGAAAAATGTTGGGAGGAGGCGTTCGCGGCAGTCAGCGTTTATCCATCCCATCTAAATGAGGAAGAGCTCTGCAGGATGATCGACAGCTTTTACGCGGAGTTCATCAAGCGCCCGACGTTCTTGACCCTGCAGCTGCTAAAGACGATGCGCAGCAAGTACCGATTGAAGATTATCATGGCGAACCTCAGGGCTAGGACGAGCTTTAGGACGACCTTTCGACAACTCACGGGTGGATGAGGCAACCCGCGCAGATATAAGATAGTTTCGCTTAGTTTCTTCAAACGTGTAGAGGAATTAATTTGGTAAAAATTTTGGTCGCGGACCCCATCCACGAGGACGGCGTCAAGGCGTTGCGAGAGTTCGCGGAGGTCGAGGTGGCCACGGGCCTAACGCCAGCTGAGCTGCTCGAGATGCTCAGCGGGTGCGAGGTGTTGGTTGTGCGAAGTGCGACGAGGGTCACCAAGGAGATAATCGACGCCGGCAAGCAACTCAAAGTGATCGCTCGAGCGGGGGTGGGGCTTGATAACATAGATGTCAAAGCAGCCGAGGCGCGGGGGATTAAGGTGCTCAACGCCCCCGAGGCCCCGACCGTCGCGGTGGCGGAACTTGTGCTCGCACATATGCTTGCTTGGGCTAGGCATTTGCCCCGCGCGGATTCAGGCATGAAGGCGGGCAGATGGGAGAAGGCTCAGCTCATGGGCAGCGAGCTCCGGGGAAAGACCCTCGGCATCGTTGGCACCGGGCGTATAGGCCGAGCGATTGGTTATAGGGCGAAGGCATTCTCGATGAACTTGCTTGCTTATGACACCAGGCAGAGCCCTGAATTTGCCGAGCAAACTGGCGCAAAATACGTTGACCTAGACACGCTGCTCAGAGAATCCGATTTCGTGACGCTGCATGTACCCTTGATACCCGAGACCAAACACATGATTAGTAAGCGAGAGCTCGAGTTGATGAAACCTACGGCAGTGTTAATTAACACCTCGCGCGGCGGGGTCGTTGACGAGGGAGCGCTTGCCGAAGCACTCCGGACAGGGAAAATCGCTGGGGCCTGCTTGGACGTTTACGAGCGGGAGCCGCCCCGCGACAGCCCGCTGCTCAAGCTTCCGAACGTCATGCTCACGCCGCACCTCGGGGCTTCGACCCGCGAGGCGCAGCGAGACGCGGCGATAATCATAGCTCAGAAAATAAAAGAGGCACTCGTCACGTGAGGTGTTCAGATGTACAAGTACTTGAGAAAAGGGCAAGGATCAGCCGAGTTGCGCGAGCTCATGCGAAGGCGAATGAGGGGTTGGCGGCGGGCTCCAGCGATAGTGCGGGTTGAGCGCCCAACTAGGCTGGACCGCGCTCGGGCACTTGGCTACAAGGCGAAGCAGGGTGTGGTCGTCGTTCGAGCGCGGGTGCGGAAGGGTGGGCGGCGGAAGGTGCGTCCTCGACGGGGGCGAAGGCCGAAGCGCATGGGAGTTCGCAAGTTCGTGCCCAAAAAGAGCATCCAGCTGATCGCGGAGGAGCGGGCAGCCCGAAAATACCCGAACTTGGAGGTGTTGAACTCCTACCCGCTCGGCTCCGACGGCACCCACGAGTATTTCGAGGTGATAATGATTGACCCGAACCACCCTGCGATCCTGAGCGACCCGCAGCTAGGGTGGGTGGCCGGTGAAGCGCACCGTGGGCGGGTTCATCGCGGGTTAACGCGGGCCGGGAGGAAGGCGCGGGGGCTACTCCACAGGGGCAAGGGCGCCAAGAAGGCCAGGCCAAGCATTAGATCTCACCGATACGACTGAAGTGATAGTCGATGGAATTCCCCTTCAGGAATGCAGTCGTGAGCACGTTTGTGCATGCGACCGAGGACGAGCAGCGCGTGCTCAGCGCTTTGAGAACTCTACTACCTGAAGAGGTCGAAGTCCATCAATCGAAGCTCAAGGGCCACCACGGTAACCCGATTCTAAACTTGGAGGCAAAGGTCGGGCAGAGGAAGCTTCTGCGCGAGCTCTGGCAGCACGTCTCGACGGAGCTACATGCGGGCGAGCTGGAAAAGCTCGGCAAAATTATACCCGAGGGGGTCGATGAGAATTGCTTTTTTTATCTAAGGTTCAACAAACAGCTAGCGCATGCCGGTGAACTGGCGCTCACGGACAGCGGCGATGCCATTCACCTCAGGTTGAAAGTCACGGCCTACCCGGCCAAGCGTGAGGTTGCGGTCAAACTGCTTGAGAAGTTCATAGGGGTCGAATCCGGATGAGGCAGAGGCGCAGGTACATCGCGTTTGAGCTCGTGGGCAAGGGAGCTAGTGAAGGTGATATCATGCGGGCGATTAGTTTCTCCCTTCACACTCATAACCCAGCATTCGACCGGAGGATGCTCAAGCTGGTTTTTCACGATGTCAGTTCACGACGGGGTTTGCTGCGGTGTGGGCATAGACAGGTTGACGAGCTCAAAGCGGCGATGGCGAGCATTACAAAAATTGGTGGGGGAGAAGCGTCGTTCGTGATTTTGGGGGTTTCAGGCACGATTAGGGCGGCAAAGAGGAAGTTCTTGGCGCCCGCCTAACCAAAGTATTATAAATGTTCACGCTTTAGAAACAATAGTCACAATCATCATTTAACAAGGTGGAAATGCATGGCTTTTATGTCGCCTGGAGCGGGCTACGATAGGGCAATCACGGTCTTCAGCCCTGACGGTAAGCTCTTCCAGGTTCAGTACGCCCAGGAGGCTGTGAAGCGGGGTCTAACAGCCTTGGGCATCAAGGTAAACGAAGGCGTGGTTTTGGCTGCGGAAAAGAGAGTTCGGAACAAACTAGTGGAGGAAGTGTCGATCGAGAAGATATTTCAGGTGGACGAGCATATCGGAGCTGCAGCTTCTGGGCTGATCGCTGACGCCCGAGTGCTGATCGATCACGCGCGCGTGGAGGCGCAGATCAGCCGCTTGCGCTACGATGAGCCGATCAGCGTGCAGACGCTGGCAAAGCGCATCGGCGATATCAAGCAGCTCTACACCCAACATGGGGGTGTCAGACCCTTCGGGGCCAGGCTGTTGATTGCCGGCGTCGACGCGGAGAGCGCTCACCTCTTCGAGACCGACCCCAGCGGTGTTGTTGCAGCGTACAAGTCCCAAGCGATAGGGGGCGGGGCCTCGACAGTCACCGAGTTCCTCGAGCGTCGCTACGACGAGAAGATGTCGCTCGACGATGTGATTGTTCTCGCCCTAGAGGCCCTGAGCGCTGTGATCGAGGGGGAGCTCGACCCCGATAAGGTGGAGATGGCAGTCATCCCGAGCAAGACTAAGCGTTTTGAGAAGCTGGGTTCCGAGGATTTGGCCAAATACTTAAAGCGAATAGGTCCTAAGCCGCCAGCCAAGCCCGCCAAGGAGTAGCGGGTTATGGTAAGGCTTGAGGACGCGGTTATCGCAAGGCTGTCTAGTCGCGACACGGTTTTTGAGGTGCTCGTTGATCCTGAGTTAGCCCTTGCCCTAAGAAAGGGGGAAGAGATAGACGTGCGCAGTGTGCTCGCCATCGATAAAATTTTCAAGGACTCCAAGAAGGGCGAGGCGGCCTCGGAGGAAATGATGCAGAAGGTCTTCGGCACGCTCGACGTGTTCAAAATCGCTGAACAGGTGATCCGAAAGGGCGAGGTCCAAGTGACCACCGAGCAGCGCCGCAAGATGCGTGAGCAGCGCTGGAGGCAGGTGGTGGCGCTCATCTCGAGGCGAGCGATAAACCCTCAGACGGGCCTGCCCCATCCACCCGCGCGGATCGAGGGTGCGCTGGAAAAAGCCAAGGTGCATGTCAACGAGTTCAAGAGCGCCGAGGAGCAACTCCCCGGCATCGTGAAGGTACTGCTACCGATCATCCCCCTAAAGTTCGAGACGCGAAGAATCGCGATCAAGATTCCCGTGAGCTACACGGGTAAGGCCCGCCAAGTGATAAGGGACTTCGCCACCGTCAAGCAGGAGCAGTGGTTCAACGATGGCTCTTGGGCGGCGGTCGTGGAAATCCCCGCTGGCATCCAAGGGGAGTTCTTCGACAGGCTTAACAACCTGACTCGAGGAGAGGTAGAAACAAAGGTGTTGTGAGTGCTTCACGTTCAAAATCGCGAGCTGGTCGTACCTGGGCAGCTAATAGCCGAGGGAGGCTACCAGGTGTACGAGGGAGCATTTCGGGAAGGCAAGCAGGTCTACGCATCGGTCGTTGGGCTTGCGGATCTGCACGGGCAAGATATCCGGATCATCCCCCTGCAGGGGCGCTACATCCCGAAGCGGGGTGATGTTGTAATAGGAGTGGTCGTGGATTCCCACTACTCGGGCTGGATCCTCGACATGAACTCACCCTACACGGGTAACCTCTTCGTCTCGGATTTGCTGCAACGAAAGGTCGACCTCGTCCGTGAGGACATCAACCAATATCTCAGCATGGGGGACGTAGTGATTGCGAAGGTCAAGGATGTTGATGAGCGGATGCGCGTCCTGCTCGAGGCGGGCGAGCCAGGGATGGGCCGGGTCGAGGGGGGCAAGCTAGTCAAGGTTTCACCTACAAAGGTTCCCCGCGTGATCGGACGAAAGGGCTCGATGCTCAACACCCTTCAGGATGTCGGCGAGTGCAGGCTGAGGGTCGGGCAGAACGGGCAGATAATGATTTGGGGAAGGAACCCCCGCATGATCAACGCCGTCGTCGAGGCCCTGCTCATGATCGAGCGCGAGGCGCATACCTCCGGTTTGACCGATAGGGTGCACCTTATGCTTGAAAAGATGAAATCAGAAGGAGGGGAATGAATGGAAAAACCTGAAAAACTCATCGTGGACGGCAAGCGACTCGATGGTCGCGCGCCGGATGAGTTAAGACCGTTGAAAATAGAGGCGGGAATTTTGAAGCGGGCCGATGGGTCGGCATCCGTCGAGCTTGGGGCTAACAAGGTGCTCGCGGCTGTCTACGGGCCGCGGGAGATGCATCCACGCCACCTTCAACAGCCCGATACGGCGGTGCTGCGATGCCGCTACAACATGGCTCCGTTCTCGGTGGATGAGCGGAAGCGCCCCGGGCCCGATAGGCGCTCGGTGGAGATATCGAAGGTGACGCGGGAGGCGCTTGAGCCCGTGCTGTTTCTTGAGCTCTACCCCCGCTCGGCAATAGATGTCTTCATTGAGGTCCTTCAGGCGGACGCGGGGACACGCACCGCAGGCATAACCGCTGCGACCGTGGCACTAGCAGATGCGGGCGTCCCGATGCGCGATATGATTTCATCGGTCGCAGTTGGGAAGATAGACGATACAATAGTGCTCGACCTAACCAAGGCTGAGGACAACTGGGGAACGACCGACATGCCGATAGCCATGATACCAAGGAAGAAGCTGATTACACTGCTGCAGATGGATGGCCACTTTACCAAGGAGGAGTTCGAGCAG
>DAOVGS010000010.1 GCA_030672285.1 Hadesarchaea archaeon
TGCGTTTGAGCATCTGAGTGACATCCTTCTCCGGGAGACGCCTAAATCTGAAAATCGCGCAGCGCGACTGGATTGGCTCGATGATGCGACCGGAATAGTTGCAGGCGAGGATGAAGCGGCAGGTGTGGGTGTACATCTCCATGGTGCGCCGCATCGCGTGCTGGGCGTCGGAGGTCAAAGCATCGGACTCGTCCAAGTAAATGATCTTGTAGGGGAAGTCGCCTATCGGGCGCGTGCGGGCGTAATCTTTGACCTTCGTTCGAATTGTGTCTATCCCTCGTTCGTCCGACGCATTAAGCTCTAAAAAATTTGGGCGCCAGCCATCGCCAAAAAGTTCATGCGCTATACAAAGCGCCGCGCACGTCTTTCCGACGCCTGGAGGGCCAGCGAACATGATATGAGGCAAAGATTTTTTCTCGATGAAGGCTTGAAGCCTGCTCACGATCTCCTGCTGCCCCACGATCTCATCGAACTTTTGGGGGCGATACTTCTCGACCCAGATTTCCTCCGCCTCAACCATCTACTTCCGCCTCAGCCTCTCCCGCATCAGTCGCTTCGAGGTCTTCCCGAACGACTCGAACAGGCTATCGATCACCCTGCCGACCACCTCCCGCTCGAATCGCCGGCGGGAAATTTTAACTTTATAAATGTACTTCAGGCCCCCCCGCCCCTTGCTCACGCTCGAGGTCAGCAGGCCGCGCTTGCGGAGCGAACCCATGATCACGTTGACCGTCGAGCGGTTGACCGCGTGCTTGCTCTTCAATCGGGTGTAAACGGTGCGGGCGGTAGAGCGTTTTTCCCCCCACATGATTTCCATGACCTCGGATTCAAGCGGGCTCAAGACGGTCCGCACCCCTTGCTTACGTGGGTTGTACCCGGTCCAGCTGAACAAACTCACCACCAAAAACAAACGTGGATTGACTTGCTTAGATAAAAATGTTGGCCCGCGATATTTTTAGGTAAAAGCTCGAATTAGGTTCGGGTTCACAGATGATCCAACCCGCTGCAAGGGCATACGATGCACACAAATCCGAGCCGGAGATCCAGGCGTGGTGGCAAACGAGCGACACCTACGAGAAGGTGAAACAACTCCGATCGGATGCCCGCCCCTGGTACTTCCTCGACGGCCCCCCCTACGCGAGCGGGGCAATCCACCTGGGGACCGCTTGGAACAAAATAATCAAGGATGCCGTCCTGCGCTACCAGAGCATGCGCGGCCTCAACGTGCTCCGGCAGCCGGGCTGGGACTGCCACGGGTTGCCGATCGAGGTCAAGGTCGAGGAGAAGCTCGGCATCAAGACCAAAAAAGAAATCGAGCAGCGGGTCGGCGTCGAAAAGTTCATCAAGCGGTGTAAGCAGTGGGCCCTCGACCACGTGGCGCTGATGACCGAACAGTTCAAGCGCCTGGGTGTCTGGATGGACTGGGACAACCCCTACGTCACATTCACCAACGACTTTATCGAATCGGCCTGGTGGACCCTGAAGCGCGCCCACGAGCGGGGCCTCATGCGGAAGGACCTGCGGGTGATCCACTGGTGCCCCCGATGCGAGACCGCGCTGGCTGAGCACGAAGTCCGTGGGGAGTACTACGATGTCAAAGACCCGTCGCTATTCGCCCGCTTCAAGCTCCGCGACCGACCGAACGAGTACCTGCTCATCTGGACCACGACCCCTTGGACCCTGCCCGCTGACATGGCGGTCTGCGTGCACCCCGAACACGCTTACGCGAGGGTCGCTGTCGGCAACGAAGTTTACATCCTCGCTGAGGCCCTAGTCGAGAAGGTCATGAAGGAGCTCGGGATCGAAGAGTACCGAGTGATTGGCTCAAAGGAGGGGAGGGGACTCAGGGGTCTGCGCTACGAGCACCCGCTGCTCGGGGAGGTGCCGAAGCAGAGCGGGTACGTTCAGCACCACCGAGTGATATGCGGCGAGTACGTGACGCTCGAGGAGGGCACGGGCTGCGTCCACACCGCCCCTGGACACGGAGAGGAGGACTTCGCGATCGGGGCGCGCCACGGCCTGCCGGTGTTCAGCCCGGTTGGCCCCGATGGAAAGTTCACCCAAGACGCTGGAAAGTACAGGGGAATGTTCGTGAAGGACGCCGACCGAGTGATTCTCGATGACCTCCGCCGGAAGGGTGTCCTAATGAAACATGGGGTCATCACCCACACCTACCCCCACTGCTGGCGCTGCCGGACCCCCCTCCTCTTCCGCGCGACCGACCAGTGGTTCCTGAGCGTTTCCGAGCTCAAGCCGAAAATCCTCGAGAAGAATGCCGAGCGCGTGCGGTGGGTCCCGGACTGGGCGGCGACGCGCTATGTGAACGGAGTGGAATCGGTTGGGGACTGGTGCATCTCCCGCCAGCGCTACTGGGGCATCCCCCTGCCCATCTGGGTGTGCCAGCGATGTCATGAAACAATTGTAATCGGTAGCTTGGAGGAGCTGAAGGGCGCGGCCAAAGAGTCCATCGGCGAGATTGACCTGCACCGCCCCGACGTCGACCGGGTGACGCTGCGCTGCGGGCGATGCGGAGCCGAGGCCAAGCGGGTGCCCGACGTGCTCGACGTGTGGTTCGACTCCGGGATTGCCTCCTGGGCGAGCCTCGGCTACCCCAAGCGGAGCGAGCGCTTCGAGCAGCTCTGGCCCAGCGAGTTCATAACCGAGGGCGAGGACCAGGTGACGAAGTGGTTCTACAGCCAGCAAGTGGTATCGGTCATCGCCTTCGATGAGATGCCCTACAAGGTCGTGCTGATGCATGGGTTCGCCCTCGACGAGCACGGGCGCAAGATGTCGAAGTCGCTGGGTAACGTGATTGACCCCCAAGAGGTCATCGATAAGTACGGGGCCGACGTGCTGCGCTTCTACATGCTGTCGGCGAGCCCCCCTTGGGAGGACCTCAGATTCGGCTGGAAGGAGGTGGACATCGTCGCGCGGATGCTGAACGTGCTCTGGAACGTCCACGTGTTCGCCACCACCTACATGGCGCTCGATGAGTTCGACCCGAAGAAGATCGATCTGGAGCGGGTGCATGGAAACTTCATGCCCGAGGACTACTGGATGATCTCCCGCATAAACAGCGTGACGCGTGATGCTACAGAGGCTTTCCAAGAATTTAACCTGCATCACGTCACCCGAACCCTCGCGTCGTTCGTGCTCGTGGACCTCAGCCGATGGTACGTGCGCCTCGTGCGCGAGCGGGTCTGGATCGAGCGGGATGACCCAAGGAAGCTCGCGGCCTACGTCGTGCTCTACCAGGCCCTCCACACCTTGGTCAGGCTGCTCGCGCCGATCATGCCCCACGTGGCCGAGGTGATATACCGCGACTTGGTCAAGGCCGCTGATGCTGGGGCGCCGGAGAGCGTGCACATGCTCCCCTGGCCATCGATCGACGAGCGGGCGATCGATGCGAAGCTGGAATGGGGGATGAACATCGTGCGCGCATTTGTAGAGGGGGGCGCGGCAGCCAGGCAGCAGGCGCAGCTGAAATTGCGGTGGCCCGTGAGCAAGGTCCTGATTCGAACATCATCGGAAGTAAAATCCGCTCTTCGGGGACTTCAGGGCGTGCTACAGGGTCAGCTGAATTGCAAGGAACTCGTCCTGCTTGGGCCGGGAGAGCAGAGCGCCGAGTTCCGCCTCGTCGCCAAACCCGATGCACAACGCCTACAGGAGAGGCTGGGACGGCTCTCGCAGTCCGTCATCGATACGCTTCAAAAAATGGATGTCTTTCGCCTGTGCGCGGAGGTGCAACGCTACGGATTTGCGGGGCTGCAGATCGAGGGACAAAAAGTCAGCATTTCGTCCGAGGAGCTGAGCTTCGAGGAGGAGCTACAGGAGGGCTTCGTCGCGGTCTCCACGGAGTTCGGCGGGATAGCGATCGACTCCAAGATGACGCCCGAGCTGCAAGCCGAGTGCCTGGCGCGGGAGCTCGTACGACGCCTGCAGACCATGCGCAAGGAGCTGGATCTCGCGATGGAGGAGCAGATCGATGTGGTGGTGGGCACGGAGGTGGACGAGTACATCAAGCTCATGGCAACCCAACAGGATTACCTCTCGCGGGAGGTGCGCGCGCGAAACCTCCGCATCTGCCGCGCGAGCGAGGTCGGAGGGCCGGGCTATGTGAAGGAGTGGAACGTGGATGGCGACCGCTTCAAGCTATTGGTGAAGCGCCTACCTGCCTAGCAAGGTTTTCTCTTTTTCTTCCGCTTTCCGCATCTTGGCATTTTTACCCCTTCGAGGCCGCTACATGCTCCATATGTCGGAGGACGGCTTTCTGGTACTCAGTCAGTAAGCCGCGTCGGATGCGCTCGAGGCGCTTCATCTTGACGGCAATCCTCCGGACGAACACGGCCGTTATCGTCACGGGCGCTGCGAGGGCCACTACAAGCAAGGAAGTCCAAACCGACTGAGTCACCCCGAAAAGTTCAGCGTCCGCCATCCAGACCGCCAAGAAAAAAGCCGAAATGCCGAGGATCCAAGCCACTAATCCAAACTTCAGCATGCTCTTCGCATATGACCATTGAGCCTTGTTCAAGTGGTGAAGCTCGCGCTCGGCGATTCGGAGCCGCCGCTTTATCTCCATGGGGTTTCTTGACGCCTTCCGCTTCTCTGGCATAGCATCCTCATTTTACACTGCCATGATATCCAAATAAGGGTTTAGTTCTCGTTCTAGGCGTTCCCATAAAGGTTTCGGAAAAACCCGATATGGGCTATTCTGGACGAGTGGGCAAA
The DNA here is from genome assembly GCA_030672285.1 of Hadesarchaea archaeon. Lineage (GTDB taxonomy): Archaea > Hadarchaeota > Hadarchaeia > Hadarchaeales > Hadarchaeaceae > DG-33. Next base: position 4,729 of record DAOVGS010000010.1, read on the forward strand.
TTCGCTTTAAAAGGTTTCGGGAAACCCCTTGACCGCCTCCTTAGCATTCCCGCCTTAAACGCCCCGAAAACGGAGATTGAAGTGAAGAAAAAAGGCGGAACACTGGGTGACAACCAATGCAACCACCTCTTCGGGCACTGGGGAGGGAGCCCCTCTCAAACGGCTGGACTAGTCAGACTAATTTATGTTCGGCCACGGGGCTCCCTTTCTGGAAAATTTCGCGCTTGTTTTCACGTTTAGAGCTTTTGGGATTCGTCGAGGTCGAGAAGGAGTCCCGTTTCACCCGGGGGAGGCCCCGAAAGTTTGGCGGGCTAATCCCGAGGGGGATTGACTACTTCGCGGGCTTGCTGGGGGGAGCGAGCGATGAGGACTACACCGAGAGCCTCGTTTTCTCCGCGGCCCGTGAGGTAGCAAGGAGGCGATGACGATGTGTCCAAAGTGCAGCAGGGATGAGGCGCGCTTGTTGGCGGCCCTGAGCCGAAGCGTGATTCTCAGGTGCCTGAGATGCGGTGAGGTGTGGGAGGAGGAGAATGAACATGGAGCGAAGTAGTGTACCCCCTGCATTCGTCGTTAGGACCCTCACGTTTGATGAGGTGAAGCTCGTTGATAGTCCCCTCAAACCCAGCCGACCGCACAGGCTCTACGAGCTGGCAGTCGGAGAGGCGAAGGGATTAAATGGGTTATGGCTGGACCAAGCTGATCCGGGATGAATTCGGACGCAAAGGAATAAAGCAGAATTTTACATTCGTCCTAATCGTGATGATGCTCACCGGCGTGCTCACACTCCTCCAGCAGTCCCCGGCCGCGGCGGACTCTTGGGTTGATACAACCACGGAGGACTTCGCTCAGGGAACCCACGAGAACACGGAAAACGTAGATAACAACGTGAGGTTAATAACAGGCCACACTCAGGGCCAATTCACCTCGCAAGTCTTCGACGCTGGTGAAGTGGTTCAGAGCTGGGACAACATCTCGTGGAGCGTGACGCTTGAGAGCCTCACGGTCGCTGAGAACGATAATGTCGGGCCCGAGCCGACCGTGCTCATCGACGGGGCGAACCAAATCGGCGTGCTGCAGGCGGGAACCTCGTACGAGAACACCCGCGTGCGGGATAACGTCTATGAGAGCATCCAAGAGAACGACGTTGGAACGCTTACAACTCTCCAAGAAAACGCAGCGTACACGGAGAACGTGAGTGGCGACAACCTAAGCACGCCCGACAAGCTGAATGCGGACGATGGCGATAACTACTGGGTGGACGCTGTATATGCGGCAGGTGGGCCCGAGAATAAATGGCCGACCAATTACAATATGGAATCGGGGACGTGGTCGGATCCCACGTTGGGTTATGCGAGCGATGACCAACGTGCCAACATTAGCGTGAAATGGCCCGAGATTTATTACTATGGATACGGAACAGGGACGGGACAGATCACCGGAGTCGTCATGCACTACGAGTTGTCAACCTCGGGTTTCTCGGATGATTTATGGGTATTGCGGCACAGCGTGGACGGCGGCTCGAGCTGGATCGAGGACCGCCCCTACGCAACGGGCGATGTTTCCGAGCAGGTGTTCAGCTACGATGTCACAGGGGAGCGGTCGTGGACGTGGGCGGACATCTCGAACCTGTGGATGGACTTCGATGTGGATGCAGGGGGGCCACCGGATATAGTTACGATTAACATCGATGCCTTTTGGGTCGAGGTCACCACACAGGCTGGCTACGACTTGGAGGTTCAGCATAGCTCGGCCGCCTTCAGCATCCCCGCAGGGGCAACGATCGGGAACGTCAGGGTGAGGCTGAACTTCGGGTCTGACAACACCGCGGCCTACACCCTCGAGATTCACGATTGGACGAACTCGGAGTGGGACGTCTTGAACTCCGGGACCGTGGCGGGCGGAACCGAGGTGACTTGGGACAACACCCTGACAACCGATCCAGAAAAATACGTCAATCCACCGGCCTATGACAACATCCGTGTTCGACTTCGCACGAACCGCATGGAGAACGATTACATCTCGGAGGAGGACTACCTACAATTCTATGTGGGCTACACCCCAACTGACTACCGCCTGAACTGGGGGCATCGCATCACGGGTGTCGATAACACTTATGAGAATTACAAGCTCGTCATCTACGGCGGTTCCGATGTCGACGAGAACGTGGGCATCTACATCTGGAAGCAGAGCATTGGCAACTGGGTGTTTATAAACAATCTCCCCTCTCCAAGTTATACAATAGAGAATACAGAAAACATCTTTCCCCCGACTCACGACAGCTATGTAGATAACAGTTCGCCGGACAAAAATTACGGGAGCGAAGATCGGATAGGGGTCGGATCTTCTTCTGGTTACGCGAACAGGATATTCGTCAAGTTCGACCTCAGCTCAGTCCCTGAGGATGCGAACATCACGCAGGCGGAGCTCTACCTCTTCTCCTCGTCGTCCACAGGCCCGGAAGTACGGGTGCACCGAGTGGACAACGACAATTGGTCTGAGGACACGATAACGTGGAACAACAAGCCGGAGATGGGGAAAAACATCACTGACTATGTTTTGTTACCCGAGGGGACGTTGTATTGGACATCTTGGACGGTAACGGACTTCGTGAAAAACGAGGCCGCGGGCGACGATAATGTAAGCTTCAGCTTGGTCGCAGCAAACGAGACCTCGGGGGAATTAGCTTGGATGCATTCAAAGGAACACGATTTATTTCATCCCCGCCTAGAAGTTACCTATACTACTGGCCCTGGCTTGGTATCCTACCCCATCGAAAACATCAACGATTATCTCGTTGACGATAACATCCACATTCGATACTTCGAGAACTCGGCCGACATTGATTTGACGACAATCCACATCGACTACGTCGTGCTCGAGGAGCAAACGCTCTACGAGACGGAGATAAAGTTCCAAGTGCGCGCAGGCTCGACCGATCCTCCAACCGGAGACTTCCTCGGGCCAGATGGGTCAACCTCAACCTACTTCATCACCTCCCCGACGAGTTTGGAGAACATCGCCGAAAACCGCTACTTCCAGTACCGCGCCTACCTCTCCACCGAGGACAACACGATTACGCCCGTGCTGCACGATGTGACCATTAACTACACCACGGTTAGAGTGCCGAGCTCGAGCGTCAATCCGATCTCGCTCTACTGGCAGACCTCGACTCCGTTCACGGTGACGGCGACCGCAAGTGATGTGGACGGCTATGTGGACAACGTTGAGCTTTGGTACCGCTACTCGACCGACAACTCGATTTGGGGCCCCTGGACGAGCTTCGACGTAGACAACGCATCACCATGGTCTTGGTCGTTCACGGCTCCGGAGGGCGATGGGTGCTACGAGTTCTACTCGATTGCGACTGATGGGGACGGCAATGTTGAGGGGAAGCCCAAAGCAGGTCTCGTGGGTTATTGGCGGTTCGACGAGGATTCCGGTAGCGTGGTCAGTGATAGCTCAACTGAGGGCAACGATGGCATGATTTATGGCGCCCAATGGACGACCGGCAAAGTTGGCTCTGCACTGGAGTTTGACGGTGTGGATGATTATGTCAATATAGGGGATGATACAAGCCTGAACTTTGGGACAGGGAATTTTTCAGTAGAAGCTTGGTTTAAAACTGCTATTGGTACAGGAGAAATGGAAATAGTTAGTAAGGGATATTATCTCGGGGAGAGTGCGTTTGCTTTAGGAATAATCAATGGAACAGTTACTTTTTGGGGCTTTGATTTTGATCATGATTTCGGACCACAAACAGATGAAACTTACAATGATAATAATTGGCATCATGTGATTGGAGTGCGAGATGGTTCGAATATTTATATCTATGTAGACGGTGCATTGAAAAAAACAGATACGGCTGATGGGCTTGTGAATATCAATAATACAGATAATTTGACAATAGGTCCTTCACTAAATCTTTATCATTTCAACGGCATCATCGACGAAGTCGGAATCTACAACCGCACGCTGAGTGCTGAGGATGTTAAGGCGAGATACAAGGTTCAGGCAGGGCTAGCGGACGCGATATGTGGCGTCGACCGAGCTGCACCCCCTGCGCCCAATTTGGTTTCGCCAACAAGTGGCGCAACTACTGATGTTTCTACGCCGACCTTCGACTGGTCAGACGTTACGGACCTCTCGGGCGTCACCTATACCTTCAAGATCACCGGGCTCAAGGCCCTCGGGCACTTGACCAAGACGGGCTTGACCTCGTCCACTTACACACTCACGAGCGACGAGGCCCTTGCAGCTGGCACGTACCCATGGCAAGTCCGCGCAATCGACAATGCGGGCAACAAGGGCAATTGGTCCGAGAATTGGTCGCTGACCGTGACAACTTACGTATCGCCTCCGTCCGGCTCCACACCGCCACCCACCCCATCACTGGTATCTCCGACCGACGAGACAAGGACTGAGGACAACACACCCACCTTCGACTGGAGCGATGTTACCGACCCGGGCGGCGTGACCTACACCCTCGAGATCATCGACACCCTGACCAAGACGGGCCTGACTGCGTCCACTTACACGCTCACGAGCGACGAGGCCCTTGCAGCTGGCACATACTCATGGCGAGTCCGCGCAATCGATGGCGCGGGCAACGTGGGCGAGTGGTCGAGCACGTGGTCGCTGATCGTGACAATCCCCGTACTACCCGGTATCCCAACTTCATCCGTGGACCCCATTTCACCCTACCGGCAAACGGTCGTGCCATTCACGGTGACCGCTCAGGCAAGCGACAACGATGGCTACATGGAGAGCGTCGAGCTCTGGTACCGTTACTCGACCGACAACTCAAGCTGGGGGAACTGGAAACTGTTCCGGGTGGACGGGGACGAACCTTGGTCGTGGTCGTTCACGGCTCTGGAAGGCGACGGCTACTACGAGTTCTACTCGATCACCCGCGACAACGATAACAACGTTGAGCCGGCCCCGTTGAAGGCCGACGCTCGTTCTCTGGTCACCCAATCGAAAGAGGTCGTGGTGGTTCCGCCGCCGCCTTCCATGCCGGTGTTCTACGCCCTGCTGACGACGTTTGCGACGCTCGGGGGCGGGGCCGTGGCATACGTGCGCTGGTTCCGCCCGATAACCCCGAGCATATCCCTCAAGCGCCTGAAACCAGCCCCGATGACCCTAGCCATGGCTATACCCGTCGGACCCCTCGAGCCCGTGCCCATCGTCACTCGCCCGCCCGCGCCTCCACTCAAGAGGGCCGCGCTGAAAGAGTACCTGAAGCGGATAGCCCCCCACGTGAAGCTGAGCATCCCGCTCGAGCGCCTGGAGGGCGTGGCGAGACCTGTGGAGCCAGCCGTTCCCCTCGAGGGCTTGACGCGGGTGAGTATGGCGCTCAGATCGAGAAAATTCTCAAAGAGAAGGGGTTCAAAGAGGTAAGCCCCCACGACGATTTTTATAGCCACCCCACTTAACTGTAGAGAGGGTATTTGATGCCCAAGACTTCCGAGTTTTCTGGCTTTTACAAACTGAGTCCGGGGGAGAGGCTGAAGATCGTGCGGGAGTTCGCAGGGCTGAGCGAGGAGGAGGCCGAGCTCCTCCGCAGGACCGGCGCGCTCGAGCTCGAGCAGGCGAACCGCATGATCGAAAATGTAATCGGCACCACCGAGCTACCCCTTGGCGTAGCGACCAACTTCCTCATCAACGATAGGGATTGCCTCATTCCCATGTCGATTGAGGAGCCCTCGGTCGTTGCCGCTGCCTCGAACGCCGCGAAGATGACTCGCCCACGCGGAGGTTTTCACACCGAGAGCACGCCGCCGATCATGATAGGGCAGATTCAGCTCGTCGACGTCAAAAACCCCACGGAGGCGAAGGAGAAAATCCTCGGGGCCAAGGGGCAAATTCTGGCGAGGGCCAACGAGCAGGACCCGGTCCTCGTGAAGCTGGGCGGCGGCGCGAGGGACGTCGAGGTACGGGTGCTCACCACCAACCTCGGTCCGATGACGATTATCCACCTGCTCGTCGACGTGCGCGATGCGATGGGGGCAAATGTTATCAACACCATGTGCGAGGCGGTTGCGCCCCTCATCGAGGAGCTGACGGGGGGAAGGGTTTTTCTCCGGATAGTCTCGAACCTCGCCACCTACAGGCTTGCCAAGGCAAAAGCTGTCTTCGCGAAGGAGGAGCTGGGAGGCGAGGAGGTAGTCGATGGGGTTCTCCAAGCCTATGCCTTCGCTGCAGCCGACCCCTACCGCTGTGCCACCCATAATAAAGGGGTGATGAACGGAGTTGTCGCGGTCGCTTTAGCAACGGCAAACGATACTCGCGCGCTGGAGTCGGGGGCCCACGCCTACGCTGCCCTAGGTGGCTCCTACAAGCCGCTTACCCACTGGGAGCGAACCGTCGATGGGGACCTCCTCGGCAGGGTTGAGCTGCCCGTGGCCGTTGGGACGATCGGGGGAGCTACGGCCGTGCACCCGGTGGCCAAAATCTGCAGGAAGATCTTGGGTGTGCAGACGGCGCGCGAGCTGGGGGAGGTCATGGTGGCGGTCGGGCTTGCGCAAAATCTGGCGGCGATGCGAGCGCTTGCGACTGACGGTATACAGGGAGGTCACATGAAATTACACGCGCGAAACATAGCTGCGATGGCTGGGGCGAAGGGTGAGTTGATAGACAAGGTCGCGGCACAATTGGTCAAAGAGCACAAAATTAGAGTTGATCGTGCTAAAGAGATTTTACAGGAACTGATGGCCTAAAGTGATACAAGTACTCGATCGCTGAACTGAAACAGCTGGCGACAAAGGCCAGAGCGTTAGCGAAAAAACATCGGGGGGTCTACATAATGTTCAATAATTATTTGATGTACGATAACGCACGCCAGTTGATGAAAATTCTGAAGGTTTAGTGGCGGGCCCGTCGGGATTTGAACCCGAGCCGCAAGCTTGCTGCCGTTTTCGACCGCAGGCTTGTGTCCTATCCAGGCTAGACTACGGGCCCGATTTAATCATATACGACAAATCAAATAAAACTCACACAAAGCGTTTAAGCGAGCCCAATAAAAATGAGTGGAGTCACGATGACGGCCGTATGTACCTCATGCAATCGCGAGATCGCGCAGGGCGAGCGAGCGACGCGTTTCCCTTGCCCCAGCTGCAGCTCCTTTGAAATCTGGCGCTGCTCGAAGTGCCGCCGCCTCAGCAACCCCTACCGCTGCCCAAGCTGCGGGTTCACGGGGCCTTAGGTGTTTGAATGGGCGAGGTAGCGGTCACTCTTAGGTTGATGCCGGAGAGCTCGGAGGTGGATCTGACCCGCCTCGAGGCCGCGATAAAGGAGCGCGTCAAGGTTCACTCGATCTCCCGCGAGCCGATTGCTTTCGGGCTGGAGGCGCTTCGCGTGGTTGCGGTCGTTCCGGACGCGGCGGGTGGGACCGAGCCGCTCGAGCGGGAGCTTGCGAGCCTGCCAGGCGTTGGCAACGTTCAGGTCATCGGTTTGACGCGATTGCTGTGATTTTCCATACGGCTGGATATTCTTTTAGGTCTTGTGATTACGTTTAAAAAGGCGTCAAAATGTTGAGGGACCCGGTCGAGCGTGCGGCGATAGTTTCAGCGGTCATAACTGTGGTGTTAGGAATTTTGGAAGTTTGGGCAGCCATCCTCTTCGGGAGCCTCGCTTTTATCGCTGCCGGTATAGATGCGCTCTCTGATACAGCTACCTCAGTAGGCGTCTTCGCCGGAAGGCGCATCTCCAAACGTCCGGCGGATCGGGGACATCCCTACGGCCACGCCCAAGCCGAAACTTTAGTTTCAATCCTGCTGGCGGCTGTGCTCCTCTTCGCTGGCGCGCGGGTGGCATATTTGGCTCTAGAAAAAATTCACTTGGGTCTAGTTATCAAGGCAACGCCTGAACTCTTCTTGTTAGCTGGTCTGAGCCTCGTGATTTTCGGCGTCTTGGCGAAATACAAAATCCGCACGGGCAGGCAGGTCAACAGCCTATCGCTCGTCGCGGATGGCTACCACACGCTCACCGACGCCGCTTCCGCAGCAGCGGTCATAGTTGGACTTGGCCTAGTGGGGCTGGGCCACGCGTGGGCGGATCCCTTGGTTGCACTGGCGATATCGGTGCTAATCCTCCGATTGGGGTTCCGCGTTGGGCGTGATGCGCTAAATATCTTGATGGAAGCGAGCCCAGGCGCGGAAGTCTTGGCCGAGATAAATCGGGTTGTCATGGGTGTGCCGGGCGTGCTGGGATGCCACCGATGCCGTGCCCGCAGGGTGGGGTCCCGCATATTTGCAGAC
>DAOVGS010000027.1 GCA_030672285.1 Hadesarchaea archaeon
TTGATAATCGGTTTGCCTATCCCCGCTATAGCGTAGACCAAGATCGCATATAGCGTGTAAACGATCGCCGCGCCAGCGAGGATCTGGAGAACCGTTGTCCCGGCCAAGTATCTCGGGCCGAATAGCAGGTTGATGACCACGTCTGGAAACGCTATGAATACGAGCGCCGCCGGGATAATCAGAATGAATGAAAATTTGGTCAGAAAGTGCAGCGCGTTCCCCAGAAGTTTCTGCTCGCGCCTCGCCCAAAGCTCGGATATCATCGGGAAGAGAACGGCCACCAAGGGGGTCACGAGGTACCACAGGATGCGTGCGGCCGGCTGTGCGGTCTGGTAGTACCCGACCTCGGGGAGGGAGCGAAAGAGGGTGATCATCAGGGTATCCGTGTAGCCGATGATCAGGCCCCCGATCCCGCCCATGAAGACCGGCAAAGCGAACACAAACAGCTTTTTGATCAATGGTTTTGTGGTCTGAACCTTTTCCCTGATGACATGAGGATAGTCCCTCCAAAAGAGGGCAAACCCGAGAACCGCCATGACCAAAGAGGCGAGCAAGTACGCTGAAGCGGCCCCCCCAATGCCGAGGCCGAACAAGCCGACGAGGAGGATCGCCGAGAGGAAGACGAAGAAGATTTCAAAAAAACTCATCGACGCGTACGCCCGCATGTTCTGAAATCCCTGAAATGTCGCTCGAAAGAGAGGGAGAAAAATTGCCGTGAAGAACCATACACTCAAAATCTTGATCACCAGCGATGCTTCAACTGTTTTGAAGACCGCCAAGGCGATTTGATCGGAAAGGGCGAACAACACAACAGAAATTGGAAATGCAAAGACCGCCTGGAAGAGTAGGGTAAACGCCATGGACGATTTTATTTTATCAAACTGCTTTCGGACCACAAACTCAGGAATGTGCTTCACCAAGGCCGAGCCGAGGCCAAAATCGCGAAAGAGAGCAAACAACGCGACGAAAGCGAAAACAGCGTAAAAAAGCCCGTAGTCCACGACACTGAGTGAACGCGCTAAGAACATGCGCAGCAGGAACGCTATGAACCCTGAGGCAACGAGTGCCACGAAGACGATGGCGCTTCCTTTGACGAGACGCCTAGCGTAGCTCTTGGGCTCGGGCATGTTCATCCTCCTTTCTCAGCAGCTTCACCGTGATATCCGCCCGAATCTTTAAAAATAGCAGGCCTGCGGGGATTCGAACCCCGGATCTGCAGCTTTCCTCGCCAAGATAGAAGGCTTGCGGGTCTGAACTCGCCGCCTTATCCAGCTTGGCCACGGCCCACGATAACTCGGCTTGAGAGACGAAATCTGTAGAATCAACAAATCGCTCGGCCGAAAGGCTTAATAAACACTCTTGAGTATACTACTTAGGAGTGCACAATTGGTGAAAACATGCACACTGTGTTTTTGGATAGAGAAAGGGAACTCGCCTTGTTAAAAGACAGATATCGAAGTGATAGGGCCGAGTTCGTCGTAATTTATGGGAGAAGAAGGGTGGGGAAAACCGAACTCATAGACCAGTTCATAGCCAGGTGTAACAACGGGGTGAGGCTCCTCGCAAGGGAGGAATCGAAAACATTCCAGTTGAGCAGATTCGCGGCGAAGCTCGGGGAATTTTTTCAGGATGAATTCTTGAAGAAAACGCCGTTCGCGGACTGGGATGGGTTTTTCGAATACCTGTCGAAAAAAGCTGATAAGCGGGTGATCATCGCGATAGATGAATTCCCTTACTTGATCAAGGAGGATAGAGCACTACCTTCAATTTTACAAGATTATTGGGACAGCAAATTGAAAAAATCGAGAATATTTCTGGTGCTCTCCGGCTCGAGCATCTCCATGATGGAGTCGAAGGTCTTGGGGCACCGAAGCCCCCTCTACGGGAGGCGCACCGGGCAGCTTTTGATGAAACCCTTCAACTTCACCCCCATTTTACATTACGTGGGAGATTTGGGAAAGGCCATCGAGTTTTATTCGGTGTTCGGTGGCACGCCTGCGTACATTATGGAAATCGACCCCAGGAAGGATATTTTCACCAACATAGCTGAGAAAATTTTAAGGGAGGATTCTTTCATTTATAAGGACGTTGAATTCGTGCTCAGGCAAGAGCTCGTGGAGCCAAGGTACTACTTCTCGATCCTGCTCTCGATCGCGAGAGGGAACCATCGAGTAGGTCTGATAGTGAATGATACCGGATTAAGCAAAAGCATAGTAAACAAATATTTGTCCGTTTTGAGGAACCTCCAGTTGGTTGATCACGTAGTTCCGATAACAGAGGGCCATAAGAGCAAGAAAGGACTGTGGTTTTTGTCGGATAACCTTTTTGATTTTTGGTTCAGATTCGTCAACCCTTACATCGACGACATAGAGCGAGGCAGATCAGATCTCATAATCAGCGATTACATTAAACCCCATTTCAATGAGTACGTCGGGAGGCATTTTGAACCCATCGTCCGGGAATTCTTGGAGGAAATGAATGCGAAGTCCCTCCTCCCTTCCCGCTTCACGAAAATCGGCAGGTGGTGGCACAAGGACACGGAAATCGACGCGGTGGCGCTGAACGAGCAAACAAAAGAAATCCTCTTCGTGGAGTGCAAGTGGCGAGATAAGGTGAATATTGAAAAAGTTTTGCGTGAACTGAAGGAAAAAGCGGACTTTGTCGACTGGAGGAAGAAAGGGCGGAAGGAGTACTACGCGATTTTCGCCAAAAGCTTCAGGGAGAGAATTGAGGAAGAGAATGTGCTGCTTTTTGATCTGAAGGATTTGGAGAATGTCTAGCGCACTCGATTGTGACCGTAGCTACAGCTATCATCCAGTGGCGGGCCCGATGGGATTCGAACCCACGATCTGCAGCTTTCCTCGCCAAGATAGAAGGCTTGCGGGTCTGAAACTTGCCGCCTTATCCAGCTTGGCCACGGGCCCAAACTAAACTAAGCGTGTAACAATTTAATACATACGGCCCAAATTAACTCGATGCTAACACCTAAGCTCTTCGGAACTTTTGGGGTTCGGGGGCTGGTAAATTTGGAGCTAACCCCAAAGCTTGCGTTCGACCTCAGCTTAGCCCTAGCGACGCACCTCAAGGGAGAGGGGAAAGTCGCGGTGGGGCACGACAACCGTACCTCAAGCGAGATGTTTGAGCAAGCGATTGTTGCCGGGCTCGTAGCTGGAGGGTGTGGGGTCTTGAGGCTTGGCCTAACGCCCACGCCCGTGCTCTCCTTCGCGATCCGCCATTTCTCGTGCGACGCCGGCATCATCATCACAGCCTCCCACAACCCACCCGAGTACAACGGAATCAAGTTCTGGGATGCCGAGGGTGCTGGATTCGAGCGGGTGCGCGAGCGCGAGATCGAGCAAATCATCGCCAAAAAAGCTTGGAAGCTAGCACCGTGGCAGGGGATTGGGAGCGCGCACGAGGCAGGTGCCCTCGAACCATACGTTGAAGCCATTTTGGCTAGCGTATCAAAATTCAAGCGCAAGTTGAAGGTCGTCGTCGATTGCGCTAACGCTGCCGGATCGGTGGTGACGCCCCGCCTACTTCGAGAGCTGGGCTGCGAAGTTATCTCGATGAACTGCCAGCTCGACGGTACCTTCCCGGGACGCCCGCTCGAACCAATTCCAGAGAACTTGGCGGAGCTCGCTCGAACCGTCGTGGCCTGCAAAGCCGACCTAGGGATAGCCCAAGATGGTGACGCCGACCGGACGCTGGTGGTGGACGAGCGGGGGGAAATCCTAAGCGGTGATCGTGTTTTCGCGCTCGTGGCACTGCATTACCTTCGTGAGCGGAAGCGCCCCCGCATCGTAACTACTGTGGCTACAAGCGCAGTGCTCGACGATGTCGCTTCGAAGCTGGGTGGCGAGGTCGTGCGCATCCGCGTGGGTGAGCCGGAAATCATCGGGGAGTTCCGAAAGCGAGGCGGTGACATCGGCGGCGAGGAAAACGGCGGAGTGATTTTCCCCGATTGGCTGCTCTGCCGCGAGGGTGTCATGACCGCCGTGAAGTTCATCGAGCTGCTCGAGCGCGAGGGCATGAGTGCCTCCGAGGCTGATGCTTTGCTACCCAGCTACTCGCAGGTCAAGCAGAGAATCAAATGCCCCGATGAACTCAAGCCAAAGGTGCTCAAAGCCCTCGCCAAGCGCTTCGCTAAGCACAAGCTAGACCGAACCGATGGGCTTCGCGTGATCTTCGACGATGGCTGGCTCCTGCTCCGCCCCTCGGGAACGGAGCCGATCTTCAGGTGCTTCGCCGAGGCCCGCGATGGGGAGCGGGCGGAGGAGCTGGCGAAACTTGGCATGTGGGAATTAAAGATATGCATCAAGACTTTCGGCAAATCTTAACGATATCCCCATTTTCTTACTTTTGGTGGTGGGGCCGCCTAGCTTGTAATTTTTCGTTTGAACTAAATGTGCTGAGGGTGGGCAAGAATTGGGCAAAATTAGGGTAGCGTTGTGTCAATAGCTACTTAGCCATTCTAGCCTTCAACAGCAGCAGGGCAACCGCGCCCGCTATCGCGATCACGGCAATCACTAGCCATATCATGAACTCGAACGGCTTTTGGGACAGGATAAACGGTTCGCCCGCCAACCAGACTTCCCCGACGATGTCGGGATAGGTTTCGTGGAACTGAGCGAGGTTTGCACCGTTCTCGACGACATACGCGTTGGGTATCGCGTCTTGGTAGCCCGAGGTGTAAATCCTACCCCCAAGAAAAATTTCGAACGTTTTAGAACACTCGACGAAATCGCTGCCTGAAATCGTCACCTCGGCATGCGAAGCGTGCACGGCACCGCCCATGTGAGCACTGGCGTTCTTGAAGGCGCTGTCCGAAATCGTCCCAGTAGAGTAAACGCCGATACTTAAGACGCCACCTATGTCTGCACTATTGTTCTCGAAGGTGCTGCCCGAAATCGTCAACTCCGAACCCGAAGCAAGCACAGCGCCACCAGATGAGGCGTTGGTGTTTTTAAAGGTGCTTTCAAGAACCATCACCGTGGAGTCAAAGGCATAGACGGCACCGCCATCATGGCAGGTACTGGTATTCACAAAAGTGCTGTTCGAAATTGTTGCAGTGGAGTTATCAACGAATAAGGCGCCGCCTGCGTCGGCATTGGTGTTTTCAAAGGTGCTGGCTGAGATTGTCAACTCAGCCCTCCCAACATACAAGGCGCCGCCGAGGTGGACAGCGCTGGTGTTTCTGATTGTGAGATCATGGACCTCAATCGTGACGCCGAGGTACTGGATTATATTTTCCATATCCGGTTCCCACCACGCGTTAGATAGAATCCCCCCGAGATTCGGAGCCGCATAATCCTCTGCGATATCGATCGTCGCCTCATCTTCTCCATAAATTCTGAGCGGCAAGTTATTGTCTTTCCACAGTATGTGAGTGGTGATGTACTTCGTCCCAGAGATCACAAGCACATCTATGGTTTTGGAGCCCGTGACATCGTGCTCTGACATGTTCTCGGCTGCGATCTCGGCTAGGTGATCCCAGTCCTCGCCAGTTTCAATCGTGAAGTCGAACTCAGCAGGGGGCGAGGAGGGGACCCACGAACCCCCAGATCCCCTAGCAATGTCGAGGCCCCCTGACGTCGGAGAACCGACTGCCAGCGCAGAATGTACAATCAAGGAGAGCGAGAGCAATACGAGCATCAAACTGAGTTTCTTCATTTCTTCAGCCTTCTTCTGGTGTCATATTTAAATTTTTATCCTTAAGTTAAAACCTACCCACGCTTGCTCGGCCTGTACTCCCCCACGATGTTGATCTTGGTTCCACACTTCGGGCACTGCTTATCCTTTAGCTCGTAACGCGTGACGCTGAACCCGTAGCGCTCGATCAGCAGCTCGCCACACTTAGGGCAGTAAGTGTTGTCGAACTCGTGCCCGGGGACGTTTCCAATATAAACGTGGTGCAATCCCTCCTCCTTGGCTATTTTCACCGCCCGCTCAAGCGCCCCTACCGGCGTCTGCGATCGGTCCGTCATTTTATAGTGGGGGTAGAAGCGGCTGAAGTGGGTGGGAACCTCAGGGCCGAGCTTTTCGACAACCCATTTACAGAACTTTCGGATTTCCTCGGGGCTGTCGTTCTCACGGGGGATCACCAGATAGGTCACCTCGAGATGAATGCCGTGCTCGACCATCCACTCACAGGCCTCCAGGACTGGACCGATGCTCGGAACCCCGCATATCTTCTTGTAAAAATTATCGTTGAACGCCTTGATGTCAACATTGGCCGCGTCCAAATATGGGCTGAACTCCTCCAACGCGTCGATGGTCATGTAGCCGTTGGTCACGTATACGTTGTAAAGATCCTCGCGGTGCGCTAGTTTCCCGACATCATAAGCATACTCCGTCCATATCGTGGGCTCGGTGTAAGTATGGGCTATGCCCTTGCAGCCGTAGCGCTTTGTCAGTTCGATTGCTCGCTCGGGTGGAAGGTCCTCGTGAGAGATCTCCTCGACGTTCACCTGCGAGATGGCCCAATTCTGACAGTGCAGACAGTTGAAATTGCAACCTGGGGCCGCGAGGGAAAAAACATCGGTCCCCGGCCAAAAGTGATAAAGGGGTTTTTTCTCAATGGGGTCAGCTGCCATTGAAACGATTGAGCCGTAAACCAAGGTGTAGAGCTCGCCGTCTTCGTTCTTTCGGGAACGACAGACGCCCAACTTGCCGGGAGCTATCACACACTTCCATGGACAAAGCAAACAACGGACTTTCTTGTCTGGTAATTTCTCCCAAAATTTGGCTGGTTTTTTCAAGCCGCCACCCATGAAAATTAGTCAGTTCAAGCTTAAAGTTACATTCCAAAGTTGAACAACCAAACTTTTCATATAGCGGCTGAGATATCAAGTGGGGTCTGAATGTCTGAAAGGGAGAAAGAAATCGAACGCAGCGCCGAGGAGATTGTTGAGTCATTTGTCGAAGCCACGAAAGAGCTTCCAAAGCTCAAGGAAACCTATTACAGCCAGGAAGCGTACAACATCGTTCGCCCCGACGGAAAGCCGACGCCCGCGAAAGAACGAGCCAAGTTCCGAAAACGATTCATCTCAAATATGCCGACCTCCGACGACCAAGGGAACCTCAAGGTGGAGGTTGCACGATGGGCCGAGAAACGCTAGAAAAGCTCGATGCAATTCGCCGCGGGGAGCTCTCAGCTGTGGAAAACGTGCAGCGGGCACTAGAGCGAATAAAAAAACAGGACAAACGGATTAAAGCCTTTATCGAGTTGAACCCCAACGCGCTGGCCGAGGCTGAAGCCATCGACCGCATGCTCAAGCGTGGCGAACGGGTCGGGAAGCTTGC
>DAOVGS010000001.1 GCA_030672285.1 Hadesarchaea archaeon
TTCCCGTCAAGCATCTTCATCAGGGTTGCCATCTCGTATTTGACATCAACGGGGCGCTTGATCCGCACCAGGAGCCCTTTTTTATCGAGCACGTCGATGAACTCTCGCAAATTCATGAAATCACCCGATCCCCGTTCTCAAAGCTTCGAAGCCCTCCCGCTCCATCGCTTGCGCTACCTTCTCCTGTAAATCTTTCCCCGGGGTGAGCGCGACCATGTTTCCCCCGAGGCCCCCTCCGGTCATCTTTGCCCCGAATGCACCTTGCTCTCTCGCCAGAGCAACCAAGAAGTCGAGCTCCTTGCACGAAACTTCGATCGCTTGCAGCAACCTATGATTTTCATCCATCAATTTCCCAACTGCGTTCATATCATAACCCTCGAGCGCTTTTCGAGCCTTGTGTGCCAAGCCCTCCGCCTCTTTAAATAATTTATCATATTTTTCCAGATATTTTTCCCTCCGCTCGCGAACCCCTGCGACCGCGGCTTTCGTGTCGGCGACGAGCCCCGTGTTCCCCATCACGATCTCGATTGGGCGCTCCAGCTTCATCTGCTCGATCACGTTCGGGGCTCCCCTCACGAACCAGATCAATCCCCCGTAGGTCGCCGCGGTGTTGTCGATCCCAGAGGGGGTCCCATGATACCCCTTCTCGCCCTCGTAAGCGAACTCGTTGATTCGATCGTCCGAGAGGCCCAAGTTGAACTCATCTGACAAGGCTCGTGCGATTGCCGTGCAAGAGGCGGCGCTCGCCCCAATCCCGCTCGCCGCAACCAAGCTTCCCCCGAGGGTAATTTTGATTGGGTCTCGTGTTGTGTCGATTCCAGCGGCTTTTAAAATTCTTTCCATCGAGTCCTTTTGCTGCTCGAACTTTTCCTCCTTGTACCCGGGCGTGGCTTCCCTTCGGTCGTCTATGGTCCAGCCCGTGCCCTCGAAAGGTTCCACGGTCGCGGTGGTCGCCCGGTCAATCGCTGATACGATCGAGGGTATGCCGTAAACGGTAAAGTGCTCGTTAAACAGGATTACCTTTCCAAATCCGCTGCCTTTCCCCATGGTTGGCCCCACATTTGTATCAAATTTTATCAATAGCATTTCGGTGAGCACCTATTTAACTTTTGGACGAATATCCCATGGGATTGAATGGAGCTGTTGGCAGCCAGCACCGGAAGTTACCCTCGGATAGGTAACCGCCCCGAGCAGCAGCGCCACCGCCAAGCTTACGCGCAACTAGAGCGGGGCGAGATTTCAAACGAGGAGTTCGAGCGCGTTCAGAACGGGGTTACTAGAGAGGTCATCGAGGAGCAAGTGCGGGCTGGGCTCGACGTGGTCACCGACGGGCAGGTGGGGTGGTACGACCCCATCTCCCACTTCGCGCGAAAACTCGAGGGATGCGAGATCGACGGGTTGCTCCGATTTTTCGACACGAACTCTTACTTCCGCCAGCCCATTGTCACGGGGGAGATAAGGCGACGTGAGCCAATCCTCGAGGGGGAGTTTATTTTCGCCAAAGGAGTCTCGCCCAAACCCGTGAAGCCCGTGGTGACGGGCCCTTACACGCTTGCAAAGCTCTCGATCAACCGACGCGGGGTTGGGTTAGCCGAACTCGTGCATGAGTTCGCTAGAGTTATAGCGCAGGAGGTGAGCGAGCTCGCGAAGGCAGGGGCTGAGCTCATTCAAATCGATGAACCGGCGATCCTAAAAAATCGAAATGAATTTGGGCTCCTCAAAAATGCCCTCGAAGAGGTGGCCGCCGGCAAGGGCAAGGCGAAACTTGCGCTCTACACCTATTTCGGTGACGCCACACCCCTCTACGACAAACTCGTAAAATTGCCTGTCGATGTGGTTGGGTTCGACTTCACCTACAGCCCGGGGTTACCGAAGCTGATCGCGAGGCTCGGTTGCGAGAAGGGACTCGGCCTCGGGCTCATCGACGGACGAAACACCAAGCTTGAAGGCGAGCGAGAGGTGATTGAGGTGTTAAAGCTCATCGCACCGACCATCGGGAGCGAGCGCGTGTACCTCAACCCCTCATGTGGGCTGGGCGAGTACCTACCGCGCGAGGTCGCTTTTAAAAAACTGCAAAACATGGTCGCGATTGCGAAGAAAGCTGGGGAGCTGATTTGATGCGCGAGAAGTTGAAAAAACTCGGGCTCAAGCTACCTTTGCTGCCGACGACGACCGTGGGGAGTTTCCCGAAACCCCCCCACCTGCTCGAGGCTCGACGAAAGTCCGCTGCTGGGCAACTAGACGCCGGGGAGCTCCACCGACTCGAGGAGCAAACGACGCGCGAGTGGGTCGCACTTCAAGAGGAGGTCGGGCTGGATGTGCTCGTCGACGGGGAGATGTACCGCGGGGATATGGCGACCTACTTCGCTAAAAACCTCGAGGGATTCAAAATAAGTGGACTCGTTCGCTCCTACGGCAACCGCTACTACCGAAAACCAATCATCGTTGGTGAAGTACGATGGCGGGGGCCGATAACCGTCGAGTGGTGGAAGTTCACCCAGGGGCTTGCGAAAAAACCCGTTAAGGGGGTGGTCACGGGGCCCTACACGATGATGGACTGGTCGTTCAACGAGTACTACCCGAGCCGGCGCGAGGCGTGCCTAGCACTCGCGAAAGCCCTTCACGAGGAGGTTAAGGCGCTGGCGAAAGCGGGGGTGAAGATAATTCAAATCGATGAACCCGCAATCTCCGCGCGACCCGAGGAGCTCCCCGAGTTCGCGATTGGAGCGATGCGGACGGTCACCCGGGGTGTCGACGCATATTTTATCAGCCACATCTGCTACGGCGCCTTCGAGTTCATCTACCCGGGGATGCTCGAGCTGCCCGTGGAAAACTTCGACCTCGAGATGTCGAACTCGGAGCTTGACCTGATCGAGCTGTTCCGTGAGCACCTGTTCAGCAAGGACCTCTCGTTCGGGGTGGTCGATGTTCACTCGCATATCGTCGAGGATGCAGCGACGGTGAGGCAACGCATTCAGCGAGCGCTCGAAGTTCTGAAACCCGAGCAGCTCTGGATCGACCCAGACTGCGGCCTCAAGACGCGGACGCGGGAGGAGACGGTGAACAAACTCAAAGCGATGGTTGGGGCGGTCCGTGAAGTGAGAGGAAGCTTGAAAAGCTAGTTTTGCCCTTGGCGCCCACGCATAGTTGTGATCGAATGTTTCAAATTTTCGGCATCGACAGAGAAGCTCTGGCACTGATCCTTGGAGCTTCGCACTCGAGCCATCCTCGCGAGTTCGTTGGCGTGCTCCGTGCGAGGGAGGGTGTGATCCAAGAGGTGCTTTTGCTTCCCGGGACGCTCTCCTCAGACGAGTCAGCTCTGCTCCGCCTCCGCATGCTGCCCATCGACCCCAGCGCGTGCGGCACGGTGCACAGCCATCCCTCGACAAGCGTCTCGCCCTCTCAAGCTGATTTGGCGCTGTTCTCGAAGTTCGGGCGAGTGCACATCATCATCGCGGCACCCTACGACGAACGCTCTTGGCGCGCCTACGATCATCACGGAAACAAAATCGAATTAAAAGTCGTGAGAGGAACGGGTCAACCGATTTAATAAAATAGAGGGACAACAAAGATTGGCGACAAAATGAGGAATCAAGCGATCATCCTAGTCGCGCTAGTAATTTTGGTATCGGTGTTAGCTGGCCTCTACATTTACACGGCCCCCCAAGCCGAACCCCAACCACTGACCTTTCAATCAAGTCAATACATGACTTTTCGCGTCGATGAAAATGGCGATGCCCGCGTGGAGATGATCGAAGAATACCCCCCATCAGATCTCACGGATCTCATGAGGGTCGGGATTACGGGCGGGACGTTCAGGGGATTTCCCGTCCAAGGGAGGGGGGTCGAAAACACAAAACTGCTCTACTTGGGAAGTGTGCGGAGCAAGTACGCCAGATATGGTCTGGAGGTGGAAAATGTTAGTGTTGATATCACAGGGCTTAATCTGGGAGAAACATTTAGGGTGACCATGACGTGGAGGATCCCATACTTCGCCGACAGATATGACAACACGTGGAGAATCCTTATGCAGCCTGTCGACAACGAGAGTTTCGCGCTGGGGCTCATCGATGATGTAAAGAGCCTCCAAAGCGTGCTCCCTGTGGTCGCGGAGAACTCCAGGCTCAGCACGGCTGCGATAACGTCGTTCATCCTTCCAAGCGGGGCTGATATCGTCAACGAGGACGAATTGCTCGGGCTCGGCACAGGCACGGTGGACTACGGCGGGGGGACATACGAAATCAGCACCACATACATACGAGAAATCGAGGGGAAGCCCGCGGTGGTCGGGGAAGGTAGCCTCTTGATCACGAGCCAGTTGATCACGATCACCCCTGAAGAGCTCCTGCAGGCCTACTCGATATCTCCGATAGATTACACCGGAGCCCCTCCAGCTTACGGATTTGGGGGCTCCGCCGCCCGTATAACCCTCGACATGAAGTTTGGACGGGAACTCAAAGACAATTACTCGGTCTCCTTCGACGGGTTGGAACTCGGCGCCACGCCCGGCCAGCTTTTGTACTACTCCGCCAAAGAAGTCGTGACCCTGGCCGAGAACAGCGGCGCGCCCCTCCTTGTCGATAATCAGCTGATTTCAGTCCTTCTGCCGGAGAACGAAAACGGTGCTTTGGGAGCCTTCTGGGAAAATTTGGGGAGGGACGATTACGTCGACCTGGCCCGATGGGTTCGTGACCAAATAGAATTGACGGGAATTGCGCCTGGCACGATTAGTACTTCGCTTGGAGAGCTCAGATTTAGGGACGCTCTGTTCACCTTTCTTAGGATCATCTCGTTCTATCACGAACAGGGAGCGTTGCCCGAGCAGGTGACACTTGCCCCGGCGCCCACGGGAAGCTTGACCGGAGAAAATGTCGAAATTCCCGCCGACCACACATACTTCTTGCTCAGCACCCAGTACGTGATCACAGGCAGCCCCAGGGCGAACCAAATCGTGTCGGATATTCGCGATCCGGGGGACACGGATATCGAATTTGCAGAGAAGCTCAACGAATGGGTCTACGAAAATATCACCTACCAACTCACCCTCGGACAGATCACATCCGAAGAGATTCTCGACGTGAGGGTCGGGAAGTGTTTAGAGAAGGCCACTTTATACCTCGCCCTCATCAGAACCGCTGGGCTGCCCGCAAAAGAGGTTTCTGGATTTATAATATCAACCGAACCACCCCTGCCTCCATTTGACCGGATTACGGGCATCACGCCGGATGGAGAATACATAATCGGTCACGCGTGGACGGAGGTGTACATCCCCGGGGAGGGCTGGGTACCGGCCGACCCAACTTGGAACAATTTCGGGACGCTCGTTTACGAGGCCGAGAACCGCATCTACTCTAGCACTAAGGAAACATGGCAGGATGTGCTCGCCACTCATGAAACCACATATGGGGAACTAATTTGAGCTTAAGTGGAACTCCTCAAGCGTGATGATATGCGATGGAAATTCTGGCGCCCTTGGTATGATGACATCGCCCGACGGTTGCGGTTGGACCAAGGAGCAGACCATCGAGCGGCCAAGGGGTTGAACGCACTTCTACCCCGGCCGAACATCGAAGGTTTAAATGACATCATTTGGGGCCGCGATTGCATCGTCTTCGGAGCTGGGCCCTCCCTCGATGAGGATTTAGCGGCTCTCGAGCAAGCTGGCTACCTGGACAAAGTCCTGATCGCGGCCGATGGCGCAACCTCCGCCGTGCTCGAGTATCGTAACCCGGATATCGTCGCCACCGACCTAGATGGCGCTATCGAGGACCAGCTCGAGGCCTGGCGGCGCGGGACTTGGCTGGTCGTCCATGCCCACGGCGACAATATCGCCCAAGTACGCATGCTTTTGCCTAAACTCAATGAGCGGGTTATCGGCACCACGCAGGTCGAGCCCTTCGGCAAGCTCTTCAACTTCGGGGGCTTCACCGATGGCGATCGCGCTGCGTTCATGGCCCACGAGCTCGGGGCGAGCAAGATCTACCTAGCTGGGATGGACCTTGGCTCGAAAATCGGCAGGCACTCGGGCGACAAGGACCGCGAGCGAAAGCTCATCAAACTCAAGGTGTGCGGGGAGCTGCTCGCGTGGCTGGCCGGTAAAGTTGGGGCAAGGGTGATCAACCTGACCAGTCACGGCGAAACCATACCGAACGTGCCGAAGGAGGAGCCGCGATGAATGGTCGGGTGCGGGTTTTCTTGAGTTTATCTTTAGGTGTATCAATCAGCTGGAACTAATTTCATAAACGCCGGGTTGATCTGTTTAAAATATCAGCAAGTACTCCCCAAACTAACCAAAAGGCCATCCAAAAAATTAATGAAATTACTGCATTTACGGGCAATGTTAAAATTGTGCTAGCAGCCAACATTCCAAAGATTAGGCCAGGGATTATCGAAAGCGTCACCCATTTTTTCATACTCGTAGAGCCAGGTAAATGGGTGTGTATTAAAGCGTATATCGTCCCAAAAATTCCTGCAACTATTGGCCAGATAATAATCCAACTTAGATTTGTAGTGCCGTCAATTCGAACATACAGAGGAGTAGGATCAGCAATAGACAGTCTTCTAAAAGCGAATAACGGGCCAGCTAAAAATCCAATAAATATTATAAAACAGATAAACCATGCCACTATGCCAGCTCTTATGCACCTTCCTATTCTAACTGTTTTCTGCACATATTTCACTCATTTTAATTTTTATTAATCTGATGATAGCCTCCTTTACAAATACTTTTTTAAGCTAAAATGCGGGGTTCGGTCCACAATTCCTTAATTTTTGTTAGGAAGTCTTCTTGTTTCCTCCACAGTTTGCGTTTTAGGGCCTTGAAACCCTCCTTGATATTTTTCGAGTCGTCGAGGGTACGTATTGCCAAATCGCTAATTTTTTTGGAACTCGTCTCCCTGACATCTATCACCTTATCCCCCTGACCGATGAATTCCATGAAATTGTAATTCTTTGAATCGTAGGCGACATTTACTATTGGAACTCCACTTCCGAACGCTAGCACGGTGGAATGCATCATCATGCCAATGACCAAATCCAATTTGCCATAAATGAATTTCATTTTGTACGGGTTGGGGATTGTATCCACAACTTTGAACGACAATTTTTTCTCCCTCATCACTTCAACGACGTGGTGCTCATCCGAGTGGTGTATCAGGTACACGATCTCCGCGTCTAGGCGCTTGATCAGAAATTCGCATGCCTTGACGTACTCATCAATTGTCTTGTCCAAATATTGCGGATATAGCGTCCAGTAGTGGGAAGCCATGTTCACACCTATCTTTATTTTGTTTTTATCTAGGGCAACTTGGTTGGTCTCTTCAGAACTGAGAAAGATTGCGGGGTCACCAATCACGTGCACGTCCTGTATTCCCAAATCCCCCAAAAATTTGCAGGTGTATTCGTCTCGAACGGAAGTGAGCTTGGCGCGGGCATTCAACAATCGAGCGCTTTCTATTTGCGCATCGGTTAGATCTTTGTCCCCGAGGTTTCTGATGTACCCTATCCCATAGAGCACGATGGGTGTCTCTATAGACTTGATAACTTGAGCGTTGAGCGGGAGGAAAAACTTAGAATACAATCCACCTCCCCCGATCACGCAAAGATCGTACCGGTTGAGGGTCTTGAGAAATTCAGACCCCTGCGGTTTTTCTAAATTTAAGACTTCGGCCGGGGTGTAGGTGAATGGCTCCAGACGAGAGGACAGCATGTCCCTTATCGAATGCGCTATGGCGATCTCGCCGATGTTGTAAAGATCCTTTTCCCTTCTACAAAAATGAATTATTTTTTTGAGTTGGTTTGGGGGTATTTTATCACCATACGTCCATTATTCTTCTCCTTGTATAACCCCCATACAGACGGAAGGGACGTGGCGGCCGGTTCTGAGAGTGGGTGGAAATTTTTGAAAAAAAAATGTAGCACGCAAAAATTTTGTACACGCCCTCAGCTAGGAAACATCGGGCGGGCTCTCCCGAAGCATGTGGCTGAGCATGTGCCTGCCCTCCTCGATAAGTTCTTCGCGTTCTCCACAGTTTTCTGAACCCAGCATGGGAATCGGTGGCGCGGGGCGCGGGCGTAAACGTACATCAAAAAAACCTGTGGTCGATCGACGGGTCACTTGGATGTCTGCAGCGAGATAGATCTTCTTCACCCTCGCAGCGGAATCACGGTCGGTTTGGGAATCGATGATGCCCGCGCGCTTGAGCTGCTGCAGGTGATAACGCAGGACCGTATCATCGTACTTCTTTCCGGTGACCTCTCGCATGATCTTGGCGAGCTCATATTGTCTCATCGGCCCCCTCTCGAGCAACTTTAAGATAACCGCACGCACGGGGCTGGAAAGGACTTGAACAACTTCGATTGCTTTAGATTGAGGAACCGTCCGCCAATTATTCGTGCGTTCGACTAACTGCGTTTTCATGCCTCCAGCGATTGGAAACTCTTCATCCCCTCTTAAAAAATTTCAGTGGAAGTAGAGCAGGGCATGCTTTATTTCCACTGGAAGCCCGCTCGCAAATATGAATGTATCACTTGGTGAGAAAATTGCCACCCCACGTGATAGAAATTCTCTAAAAACTGCTTAAAGGCCGTTTCTCGATAAAAGTGCGGAAAGTGTGAAAAATATTGAAAGTGTAAAAAGTGCGGTGAAAGATTGACCGAAAACGAAGTGCCAAAATCTGAGGTAGGGTGTCGTTACGAAGAGTTCCTGATACCTGATACAAAAGAACTCGTGGACCTCAAGTTCAAGCTAACCAAAGCGCAGCGGTCCCTGATAAAAGAGTATGAGGGGAAGACGTGGGCAAAAGATCACTGCGATTTTTTCATCAGGTGCATCGAGTTGCTCAGGTGCAGACCCGAGCTGATTGAGGTAATGAAAGGCATCCGCGTGCGGCCGCCCTTGGCGGTCAAAACGTAAAGAGAGGTAGCTCTTGAGGGGGAGGCTGGATCAAATGGGGCGATGTAGAAAGGCCGGAACCATATCGTTGAGCACAATGCTGATTGTAACGGCTGCAGTACCGTTCGTACTCGTGCTAATGGGGGCGAGTGCACCTATCGTGACAGCAGCTTGGACCAACACAGGTGGGGGAGATCACGAAGGTGCCGACTGGATCATTACGGCGAATGTAACTATAGCAGATAACCACTACAACATCGGGCTTTTCAGGATAGCCTCAGGCGTCACGGTCACCGTCAAATCCTATGACGGTACGAACTATGGCTGGCTGGAGATTCACGCAGAAAACATAGTAATTGAGGGAACTTTAAGTGCAAATTCAGCTGGATATAGGGGCAGCGCCGCTAACAGCGGTGCTCCTGGCGAAGGCCCCGGTGGTGGTGGCGCCGCCAGCAGTGGAGGAGGCAGAGGCGGCGGCTATTTTGCTGGAGGTGCAAGCGGCGGGAGCGCGGGTGGAGGGGGAGGTTATGGTGGAGCTGGGGGTTCTGGCGGTGGCGGTGCTGCCGGCGGTGGCAGTACCGCTGAGTTTTTGAGTTTACGGATGGGATCTGGCGGAAGTGGCGCCCAGCGCACCAGTTACAATGTCGCAGGCGGTGGCTCCGGCGGCGGAAAAATACTATTACATGCATTCGGTACCGTTGATGTAAGCGGTACCCTACGAGCCAGCGGAGGAGGGGGGGGATCCACCAGAGGCGGTGGCTCTTATGCTGGCGGAGGCGGATCTGGCGGCGGCATCCTGATTCAGGGACATAACGTTGATCTGAGCGGCAACGTCCACGCCAACGGCGGCGGCGGAGGCACCGCTTCGTACTCCGTGGCTGGGGGTGGGGGCGGCGGAGGTAGTATAGATATAATCGGTGTTAACCTGAGCGGCAACGTCCACGCCAACGGTGGTGGCGGGGGCTCTAGTCATCAATCCATTGCCTATGGGCCTGGTGGAGGTGGAGGCGGAGGTGGTAAGGTAAGGATTGTTTATGAAAACTACCTTAACATCAGCCATAGCACGAGTGGTGGCAGTGGCGGAACCAGCGCCGGAGGTAATGGTGCAAATGGTGACAACGGAACATTTGAGACATCACAAGAGAACATGACCGCGCCATCCTCACCTTACTGTGAGAGCGCAACCGATCCCGAAAATGTGATCGATCTCACCCCCGAATTTTCAGCTGTGTTTCGGGATCCCGATCCCGGAGACAACGGGACCTTCGCCCATATCAACGTTGGCACTACTGCAGGAGGTAGCGACATGTGGGACTCTGGATGGGTTGATATAACCAATGTGTCAGTTGGGAGTAGGAGCCAAGAGATTTCCTATGGTGGCTCCCCCCTATCAAGAGGGGTGATTTACTACTGGAGGATTCGATTCAAGGACACTCACGGCTTAATCGGAGTTTGGAGCGAGAACCAACAATTTATGTTGTCGACTCCGCTAAGAATAATTAGCATAACCGCGAGCCCAACCTTAGTAGATCGAAAAGTAAATCAACCTGTGAGCGGAGCGATAGACACCACGCGCATTTACATTACAACCCAAGACAATTTTGGTCGTGACTGGATTGAAAATGCCTTCTTCTGGATCCGCGATAACATAGATAATGTGGTAGTAGACAACCTCCAGCTAACAAATTATGAGAATATTGACGAAAATACCAAGCGCTTTTTCTTTGATTTTAACCCTGATAACTTGACATCTTGTGGCAAATTCGACATCAAGGCTCAAATGGTGAGCGTCGACGGATTCGAGAACACTAAAGATTACACAAGTTTGGGTTATGAGCTATTCGAAGTTAATGATCTCACCGTGACCCTTAGTGTCGTGGACAACACCCCCCTCTACCAGCTAGCCACATCTGGAACCATTGCACGTATCTCCGGAACCGTCTCGGCCGACAACATCGTGCTACAGGACAACAACCAAGGTGCTATAATCACGACCTTCGGTGACAACGGCTTCAACAAAACCTACGGCTTGGTTTCACCTGTACGCCTACACCGCGGCGACCTCGGCCAGTTTTACGCATGGGCCCGAGACAACACACTTGACGGCATCTCCCCAACTCTCACCTACCAGGTCGAGGGAGACAACGCTACTCTCTCAATCACCACCGTTAACAACCAAGTGGGACAATCTGTGGTTGGCATCTCGGCGACTTGGGCCTCTGACTCGACGAACGTGGGATCCGACACCGCCTATTTCGAGACCGAGAGCCCCGAGGCGGTTATCTCGAACGGAACGGGCCAGTTCACGCTCGACCACTCGACTTGGATAACCTCGGGGGCTAGGGTGATAAGCCTCTACGACAACGCTGATCGACCCCTCTGGAATGTCACTGTTAAACCCACCCTGATCACCAAGTCACTCGTGTGGACGGAGAACCAAGCGCTCTCGGGCAGCCAAGACAACGCGTCCCTTACAATAAAGATAACCTACAACGATGGCAGCACCAACCCCACGATTAAGGCGGAGCTGCTGGCGGGAACTATGGACAACGGGCAGGTCACGGCGGATGAGAATGGCCTACTGACTTGGAGCGGGATAAATCTGCTGGACAACACCCAAGACATCCAAATTAAGCTCGACAATGTTTACGACTCCCGCACGGACTGGGTGATAAATGCAAACTCGGTCGAGGATGTAACGCTCTACACCGAGAATACGACCTGCGGTTTCACGATCGCCGACAACACCCTCGACGTCTACTATGGCTCGAGCGAAACATTCGAGGGCACTGTTACCTCTGAGGCGAACTATGTCAGCCTCGAGGTCAGGGCGAATATACACTACGACAACGGTGACTTGATCGAAAACAAGTCGACAACGCTCTCGCCGGGGGTATCCGATAGCTGGAGCTTTACGCTATCACCCTCCAAGACGACCCTGTACAAGCTCGAGATGCTCAGCCCCTCAGGTACGCTGATGTGGGAGCAGGGGGCATCTATAACCGTGAGTTTCCGAACGCCCTCGCTCGTTTCGCCTGCTGACGCCTCGGCAACAAACGACAACACCCCGACGCTCTCTTGGACATCTGTCAGCGGGGCGGAAGGCTATACCCTGCAGTATTCAGCTGTGGAGAACTTCGATATCCACACCGAGAACACGACTACGGAGAACCAGTACACCCTTCTGGAGCTGGCGGAGAACCGATACTACTGGCAGGTGAAGGCAACCACCACGGCTGATAATATTAAGAACTCGAACTGGTCAGGCGTGCGGAGCTTCTGGGTCGACCGGACGGGTTCCGTTCTATCGAACTTTGTGATAAACAATGGCAACACCGAGACGACCTCGACATCCGTTACGCTTACTCTTTCCGCCTCGGACACGGGCTCGGGTGTCTACCAGATGTGCTTCAAGAACGAGGGCGGCTCATGGAGTTCCTGGGAAGCATACTCGACCTCGAAGGCATGGACGCTTAGTTCAGGGGACGGCCTGAAGACCGTTTACGCGAAGGTGCGGGACAGGGCCCTGAACGAGTCCTCTATTTCGAGCGATGGGATTACCAAGACTGCCTATGTGCCACCAAGTGGGGGAGGAACTCCGCCTCCGCCTGCGGACACGACCCCGCCAACACTCACCGTGCTCGAACCAACCACAACCGAGGTGGGTGAAAATGTAATGGTGAGGGTGAACGCATCCGACCCATCCAGCATAGACTCGAGTTCAATCCAAGTCAAGCTGGACGAGGGAGCGGTGGAGCACATATGGGCGGATGGTGTCGTTGCATGCTCTTTCGTCGGGCTCAGCGCTGGAGAACACTTGGTCGTGATGAGGGTGAGCGATGCTTCGAGCAACCACAACCAGACGACCGCAAACATCTCGTTCACCGTGGTTGCTCCAGTTGAGAATGTTAAGAATGTTGAGAACGTTGAAAATGTAACGCCCACCCCGACTTTCACCTTCCAGCTGCTCGAAACCCCTCCCGAGGTCGAAAACGGGTACACGCAGATCATACTCTGGATAACCAACCCGACCCCGCAGCCCATCCTCAAACACTGTGAGCTCCGCTTCAACAACCACGTGAAGTCCTTCGACATCGAGGTGGCGGCAGGGGAGAACGCGCTCGTGACGATGTGGATAGATGTTGCGGGGTTAAATGGCACCTACGACGTGGAGCTCTACGATGCAGATACAAACACGGTGCTGGATGAGGGGGAGATCACCCTTCTGGCCGCGGCCAAACAGCTAGAGGTCCCGCAGGTCGCCGTGACTTCACCGCCCCCGAGTCCACTAATCGTTGCCATAGGGGTGGTTGGGGTTGCGGTCGGGCTTGGTGTGCTCCGCATTGCCCGCAGGTTACCGAAGATCAAAATGCCGAAGTTCGGACTCAAGCTTCCGAAGGTGAAGATAACTAGGCCAAGCATGCCGAGCATTCGATTGCCGAGTCTGCCGAGGTTACCGAAAATCAAGCATAAACCGAAACTGGAGAAAAGGCCGGTTCCTGAGGAAGGGTGGTTAAAGAGGATCCTGGAAAGGGCGAGGGAGAAAGAATTGGAGAGGGAGGAGGAGCTCGAGTTTGCCGAGGAATCGCCCGTGGTTCAAGACATCTACCACTTGCTCGAGCCGGCAGCTCGCGAGCTGGCAACCGGGAAGAAAGTGGGACACCTCGGTCGTGCCGTGAAACCGTACAAAAAACGCCGCCGCTAGAAGTGGGTGGAAATTTTTTGAAAAAACGTAACACACAAAAGTTTTGGCTATCCATCGCGCTATTCAAGTTTCACCGCGGTTCCATATACCAACATTTCGGCAGAGCCCGCGAATATCGACAAGCTCGTAAATCTTACGTTTACGATCGCATCGGCGCCCAATTCCTCAGCTTCTTTTACCATCCTGTTCAATGCTTCATTCCTCGCTTTACCCATCACTTCAGTGTACTCCTTTAATTCTCCCCCGGCTATTACCCTTAAAATAGCGGAAACGTCTTTTCCAACCCATACTGCCCTCACGGTGTGCCCCATCACCAAGCCGAGCGTTTTGGCGATCTTCCTCCGCGGCACCTCATTAGTATTTACAACTATCATCTCCTTCCCCCCTAAATTGTCCTGCGCTGCTCTACGGCCACCGCCGCCAGAGCTATCAGCCCCCCTATAAACGCGGCCATTCCTGCTACCCTGATAACCGATGGGATGCCCGGGTATTTGATAAGGAAATATGGAACCCCATAAATAAGGCAAATAAATACACCGACTACTAAGATAGTTGAACTCACAATTCGTATCAGCCGTATCACAGAAGTTAAAGTTTTCCTTTTTTCGACCATTGCCTCACTTTTCCATCAATTTTACCCCATTCAACACCAAATAATCGGCGGTCTGCATTTAAAGTGCTTGTGACTCATGGTGGTGGATCATGATGGGCTCGTAGCTCCCTTTCTCTCCCCTCAGATATTGCGCCAGCTAATACTCCCCAAACTTTTTAATCCTCTGGTGTTTGATCCGCTTGTCGAAGAGCCTATTTTATTCTGTCTTGTAAACGATGTGCTCCTTCGCCCGGCCCCTCCTGATCTCATGAAGTCCCTCGCCGGCCAAGCGCGCCGCTAGCTCGGCCGTCCGCGCGGCCCCAACTCCCGCCTTGAGCTCCACCCCGAGCTCGCGCTTGACCTCCGAGAAGACGGCGGCCAGCTCGCCCGCACCCAGACCGTTCGAGGGGGCCATGAAGTTGTCCCCGCCCGTGTAGAAAACCAGCGCTTTCCGCCGGAGCAGCGCCGACATGAGCGAGATGTAAGTTCGCTGGAGCAGGAGGTGGGTGTCGTAGATGGGCTCGCTGTCTGTGATCAGCGTCGAATGATTCACATCCGCGTGGGCGAGCTGCACCCAGTCCTCATCGGGTGAATTTGTGCAGGAGCCGACGAGCGCTGCGCTCCGCTCTGCCGATCGGCTGCTCCCAGCGCGCTGTAGGGCGAGGGTCGCCTGAACCTGCGCCTCGTAGGACGTTGGGGCCGTGCCAACGCTCATGCTCACCGTCACAGGGAATTTCTCGTTCACGGCCTTTTGGATGGCGCGGTGTTCATCGAGTGAAATGCCATTCGTGATCACCAACATGTTGTCGAAGCGCGTCTGGAACGCCAGGCCCTTGCATGAGGCAAACTGGCGCTCGAGCTCCGCGAATAGCTCTGCCTGCAGCGTCTGTAACTCCGCCTCGCGACGGGGCTCCGGTGTGACCGTCCAGGGACCGTAGTTGTCTATCTGCACGAGCGTCAGCTGGATTTTCTTCATGACCATCCTCTGATTTTATTGCTCGAAGGTACAAATAAAACTTGATATCATGCGCGTGTACTGCGAGACCTACGGCTGCACCGCGAACCGGGGCGACGCCGAGCTCATGCTGGGGCAGCTCGCGGCCGCCGGGCACGAAGTGGTCACGGACCCGACCAAAGCCGACGCCATAATCCTCAACACGTGTGCCGTGAAGGGGACAACCTACCGAAGAATGCTGCGCCGCTTGAGGGAGCTCCGGAACTCGGACGGGAAGCGTGTGATCGTGGCCGGCTGCCTACCGCTCATCGACTTGGCCTCGATCGAACAAATTGGTGATTTTGCCGGCATCGTCTCATGCAGGTCCGTCGGCGAGATAGCTGAGGTCTTCGAGCGGATGGCGCGCGATGAGCAAAATATCCGGATACTCGAACGACCCCCCTGCGAGAAGCCGACCATGCGCAAGCTTCGCTCGAGCAAGGTGGGCGCGATAGTGGCGATCTGCGAGGGCTGCACCTCGAACTGCAGCTACTGCTCGGTCAAGTTCGCAAGGGGCAAACTGCGCAGCTTCGACGCTCAATCGATCCTCAGCGAGGTGGGGGCTGCAATCAACGCCGGCTATCGCGAGATCCTGCTCACGGCCCAAGACACGGCCGCCTACGGCTTGGATGTCGGAACTAGCTTGCCGGATCTGCTCAACTCGATCACTTCGCTCGAGGGCAAGTTTAGAACCCGCATTGGAATGATGAACCCGCGAAACGTGGGGCCGATCTTACCCGAACTCCTCGACGCCTACGCGAGCGAAAAAATCTACAAGTTCCTGCACCTGCCCGTGCAGAGCGGAGACGATGGTGTACTCGAAGCGATGCTCAGAGGGTACACCGCTGATGATTTCATGAAAATTGTGGACGCCTTCCGGGAACGTTTCGAGGACCTCTACCTCGCCACCGATGTTATCGTTGGCTTCCCCGGGGAGGGTGAGCGGGAGTTCGTGCACACGTGTGAACTAATCGAGAGGGTAAAGCCGGACAAGGTGAACCTCACGCGCTTCTCGCCCATGCCCGGCACCGACGCAGCGCGAATGCCCCAGCTAAACGGGCGCGAGGTAGCTAGGCGCTCGAGGCTGCTGAGCGCGCTCTGCCGTGCGATAGGTCATGAACGAAACAAGCGTTACGTCGGGCGGGTCGTCGAGGGGCTGGTAATCGAGCCTGGGAAGAAGGGGGGCTACGTGGCGAGGCTCTCGAACTACAAGCCAGCCATCCTGAGCAACGCCGGGCTCGGTGAATTCGTCGATGTGAAAATAATTGAAGCTCGCCCGACTTATTTGCTCGGGGTGAAAGCGTGAAGGTACCATGTGCCCTCACCATCGCGGGCTCGGACTCGGGCGGCGGAGCTGGAATACAAAGTGATTTAAAAACATTTGCCGCTCTGGGCGTCCACGGGCTCTGCGTCGTGACTGCGGTTACCGCGCAGAACACACGGGGCGTCGACGCAACCTTCGAGTTGCCGCCGGAGTTCGTGACCCGACAGCTCGAAACCGTCATGCGCGACTTCGAGGTAGAGTGGGCGAAGACGGGGATGCTGAGCAACGCGGGCATCATTCGGGCCGTGGAAGCCGGGGCCAAGCGATATAAGCTTCGCCTCGTGGTCGACCCGGTGATGGTGGCTGCCACCGGGGCGCCGCTCATGCGCGAGGATGCCCTTGAGGCACTCACCAAATTACTAGCACGCGCAGAACTCGTCACCCCAAACGTGCTCGAAGCCAAGAAGCTCGTTGGGTTCAAAATCAAGTCGAAGGCGGACATGCGGAGGGCTGCACGTGTGATCTCGAAGTTGGGACCACGAGCCGTCCTTGTCAAAGGGGGACATCTGAAAGGGCGTGAGGTCATCGATGTGCTCTACGCGGATGGAAAGTTCACGGAATTCAAAAGCCCTCGGGTCATCAGCCAGCCGACGCATGGGACGGGTTGCTCGTTCGCATCCGCGATAACGGCGGAGCTCGCAAAGGGAGCCGGTTTGCACGAGGCGATCTCCAACGCGAAAGAATTCATCGAGGGCGCGATCGAGAGCAGGTTGAGGGTCGGGAAGGGCGTCATGCCGGTCAACCAGATGGCGGCGCTGTTCTTGAGCGCGGAAAAGGGCCGTGCGCTCGAGGAGGTGTGGCGGGCCGCGGAGCGCCTCGCAGAAGATTCGGAGTTCGTCAAGCTCCTGCCCGAGGTTGGCTCGAACATCGCGATGGCCCTGCCCGGTGCGGAGAAAACCTCGGATGTGGTTGGGCTCTCCGGCAGGATCGTGAGAGTTGGTGACCGCGCGCGCCTGACGGGCTTTCCCAAGCTTGGTGGCTCCGAGCACGTCGCGAACCTCGTGCTCACCGCGATGCGCCACGATCGCGGGATTAGAGCCGGCCTGAACATTCGCTTCTCCGAGAAAATCTTACGCTCCTGTAAAAAGCTCGGGCTAAGCGTGAGCGGGTTCGATCGGAGCAGGGAACCCCGCGACGTCAAGACGATGATGTGGGGAACCGAGCGAGCGATCAAGAGAGCTGGAAAAGTGCCCCAAGTAATTTTCGACCGAGGCGCCCCGGGGAAGGAAGCCATGATAAGGCTGCTGGGGAGCTCGCCCACCGAGGTTGCGGGGCTCGCGCTGCGCGTTGCGAGGAGCATCGACTAGCCGAGAAAAGCTTTTTAGATGGGCCGATGAAGCCAAGCGAGTGGAGGAATTGAATGGGACGAGTAAGGTCGACGTACATCAAGCGTGCTGCACGAGAGTTGCTCAAGCGTTATCCAGATAAATTCTCGACTGACTTCAAACAAAATTGCCTTGCCCTTGACGAGGTCGTGACCCTGAAGAGCAAGTCACTCCGCAACCGGATAGCAGGATATTTAAGCACTTTGAAAAAACAGAAAAAAGAGGAGTAAACGTGCCTCCAGTTGTCGACATAAAAAAGTGCAAGGGTGCGGCAGCCTGCATCGAGGTCTGCCCGACAAATGTGATCGACATAGTTAAGGGAAAAGCCGTGATCGCGCGCCCCGACGACTGCATCGAGTGCCGAGCCTGCGAAAACGTTTGTCCAAACCATGCGATAAGCTTCCCGTAAATTTTCAAATAAGCGAACCCATTGGCTTCAACATCCATTTTGTAGTGTAACTGAAATTTTCATTTTGGATTTTAGATTTTCCATAACAACAAAAAAATTACCATGCATAGGTCGCCTCAACTAGCCGAGCCCAAATGGAACTTAATTGAGCGATTAGTACCGGCGGGCTGAACGCGTCGCCGAAGCTCCGCGCTTACACCCCCGGCCTATCAACGGGGTCTTCTAGCCCCAGCTCTCGTCTCGGATCTCGCCCTGTCACCAGGACGAGCGTCCCTTTCGGAACCACCAAGAGCGGGTGCCTATTTTCGAGAGTCGCTTCGGCCTTAGATGCTTTCAGGCCTTATCGACTGGCGCGTGGCTGCCCGGCTATGCCCTGTCGGACAACCGGTAAAC
>DAOVGS010000067.1 GCA_030672285.1 Hadesarchaea archaeon
TTTCATCAAACCACTTTATATTTTTTAAATCTTTAAAATGTAGCTGAAGATTTTGTTTGAATTTATCAAGCGATCGTGCAAATTCTCCCTCGGTATATAAGTTGAATGTAGAATAGTGATGATTCTGCGCCTGCTCGACAAGCCAGTCCAGACTCGAGACTCTTTTGTATTTAAAATATTCTACGGATTGTATTTTTAATTTTGAAATTTTCCCCAATATCTCTTTTAATTCATTCAATTCATAAAGTCGTGTCTCTTTTTGGTTAAACAAAGGAAAATATTTTCCCCAAATATTTTTGCTGTTCTGACTTCTTGACCGAGTGTAAACAAACAAGTAACCATTATTTTTAAGAACTCGGGATGCGTCTTCTAAAAATCTCAAAAGTTTGAAATGATGGACGGCATTAAAAGTGAATATACAATCAAGGGAATCATCTTCTATGAGCAGATCTTCTGCAGAGGCTTCTCTTATCTGAAAATTCTTGATTTCATGTTGAGCCAAATACCCGTCCAATTGCTTTAACATTTTGGGATTATCATCGATGCAATGGAGATAAAGTCTGTCACCTAGACATTGAAACAATTTTACAGCATATCTTCCGCCACCGCAACCAACATCTGCTGCTTTAATCTTTGGCAATTTTTGCAATTCCTTTTTGATACACAGAATCGGTTCTAAATCGGTTGTTCTTAAAATTATATACTTGCGCGCAATTCTCGAAAAATGATGGTGTATCTCTTTTATTTTATCAAACCTCTGCAAAATTCCAAGTTATTTTTAAGATCCTCTTCAGATGGGTAGGTCCTCTTTTCCGTGTAGTAGGTTTCCAAGAGGATATGCTTGCAACTTGTGTTTTTAATCGCCTTGGCAATATTTTCAAAATCTAAGTTTCCTTTCCCGATGACGAAGTGATCCATCGGTTTCGAGTCACCTTCAAATAAACAATCGTGAAGATGAACGGTCAGAATTCGATCTTTAAAGAGGTTGAGCCAATCCTCTATTTCCAGTTTTTCGCCCGACCCACCTTTGACATGTTGGGTTTCCCACTTGGATATAACGGCATGGCCAACATCAAGGCAAAAATTCAGGTCTTTGATACCCTCTAAGAGAAACTTGATATCCTTTGCGCGCCCAAAGATGCGACCCGGATTGTTCTCAATCGTGATTGGAAAACCTCTTCCAAAATTTACTATCGCGCGGGTCGTCTCCAACGCTTTTTCAAAAATTCTTTTTCTGATTTCCTTGAAGCCAGAAGTTGCGGCGTACCCAGATTGGTGAAAGTTAAAATACAGAGGATTGAATTTGCCCGCAAATCTTAGACATTTCTCGTAAATTTTAAGGCAGGCATCGGAGATCTCGTCCCTGGGGTGCGAGATGACCGTTCCCGCCCAAGGACCGTGAAACGCTATCCCCAGCCCGTACTCCTCCTTGAGTTTCTCCAACAGCCCTACCTCTTCCTTCGTTAGCTCGTCGGGCCAGGGGTAGTCCAAGGAAAATTCGATGTAGTCAAACCCCAGCCTGTGCGCCATTTCAAATGTTGATCGCAGGGGCCTATCCCCGTACCAGATCATCGTTGCGAATTTCATGGTTCAAAATTTGGGGTTGGACCTTAAAAATTAGCCTAGTGGGGGGCAACGTCAATGAGATTTCATCGTCCGCGTGGCGAGCTCGTGGGCGGCGCGCAAAGGCTCCGGCAGACGAAATCCTCGTGTCGTTTTAAGCACGATTCGAATGGCTGTTTTAAGTGAAAGTTTGTGGCCGATGCTCACGTATACCGGCCTGCTGGAGGGCTGCGTTCGAAGCACGGCTCCTATTATTTCCCCATCATCTCTAAGTAGCGAGTACGTGCCGCGTTTCTGCTTCGGCTCTTCAGCGCTTCCGCACAATCTGTTCTTCGCCACCCCCAACGTCGGCTTGTTCAGCGTCACCCCAAGGTGGCATGCCAGACCTGCTCGGCGGGGGTGGGCTAACCCTTGGGCGCCCACCATGTAAACATCCGCATCCATACCTTTGACGGCCTTCAGCATCCCCTCGAGCTCTCGAAAGGCCAGGAAGGTCGGGATGTATGGGAACCTCACCCTGACCTCGACGGCTTTTCGTTCGAGCACATCAAGACTTTTGTAATCGAGTACTGCGCACGCGGCGTAGGCCAGCCCGCCTCGCGCGAATGAGATGTCACACCCAGCGATTCGCTCGAGCTTTTTGAAACGGTCCTCGCGCACCACCCGCTTGGCTACCCGCGCCTGGAGCCGAGTCAACTCGTCGAGGTCGAACTTCGGGGGGCGCAGGATGGGGAGCATTTTGGGCACCTTCACTGGCAATTTTGCGGAGGAGTTATTAATTTTGAGCACATAGTAGATTTTGGTAAATATGCGGGCGAAAGGGCCAAAGTGCAAGCTTTGCGGCAAGAAGATTCAGATGATGAGCTACGACGCCGCCTATGTCAAAATAGTGAAGCCCGGCGAAACGAAGGCAAGCTTCGTCTGCTGGAACTGCGCGGAGAAGCTGCTGGGCGACAAGCTTGGGGAGATCACGAGCGCGTAGGGCAAGCTGGGTGAGCGATTGTCGAAAGCGACACCCGATGATCACACACTTATGACGCTTGCTATCAAGCGCCACGGCAAGTTCGTGGACGTGCCGCACGTCCAGGAGAAGCTGAGCCGAGATGCGGGCAAAAAATTCGATGAGCGCGAGGCAAAGGCGCTGCTCGACGGGCTGGTGAGGAAAGGTCTCCTAGAGGAGCGCGCGGGCGAGTACGCGATTACTGATGCAGGGCGCAAGCACTTCGACAAGCGGTGGCGGGAGGTCAGGGGGCAGCTGAACCAGGATTACCTCAAGGTCTACCGCGCGAAGCAGTACTACCCCCACGTGGTCGATGCGCTGCTCGAATTTTGTCGCGACCGCTGGGTTTCGGTCTTCCGCCTCTTCACCGCGCGCGCGTGGCTACAGCGCAAGCTCGGCCCCAAGTACATCACGATCAAGAGCGCGAAGGATGTGCAGCGGTGGCTCGATGTTCACGGCATAGATTTCATCCCCTACATCCACCACCCAAACAGCAATTTCCCCGACTGGCTCGTCATAGATTTTGACGCCGGCAAAAAGGTGTCCATGGAAAAAACAAAGCAGGCCGTTAAGGTGGCGCACGGGATGCTCTCCGGCTACGGCATAGAGCCAGCGATAAAATTCTCGGGCTCACGGGGCTTTCAGATGTGGGCACAGTTCAAGCCCCACGAACTCCCCCGAGATTATCGGCCGAAGCAACTCAGGACTGAACGGAGGGAGCGCAACCTCTTTAGCTTCTACGCTGACATCGTGCGCTTCGTCGAGTCGCGCGTGGCGGAACGCCTGCCGGGGCTGACGACGGTCGTGACGGCCAGGAAGGAGGAGCGCGTCGCCAAGGTCCTGTTTGACGCGTCAATCATCAAGCCCATGGGCGATGTGCGGGCACCCTACAGCATGCATTACAAAACGGGGCTAATTTCGATGCCGTTGGAATTAAAGGAGCTCAAGCGCTTCGAGCCCGAGCAGGCAGACCCGGAGCTCGTGGCGAAGCGTTACGGAAAGCGAGGGAACGAGTTCAAGCTCGAGCCTTGCAACGGCAGCGAGCTTTTTGAAAAAGTCGTGGAATGGTGCGGGCGTTGAGGGTGGGCCATGAAGTTAGATAGATCGACGGTAACAACCGCCTTGTACGCGATAATCGCGATGTATTTTTTCTTCATGATTCTGGACCGCGCGCTATCCGTGATTTTTGGCTTCAACTTTCAGCCCTACGGTTCTCATGTTCCTCCAGGATTCACGCTGTGGGGACATCTAGCAAATGGATCCATGGCGATCTTCGGCGTGTGGGCCATGCTGAAGATATGGGATGTCACCGGCCGTAGCAGGCACCCAGTGATTTTGAGGGCGGTGGTTATTGTGTTATTTTCGTCCCTGTTTCTCTGGATTCCTCACAACAACGATGCAACCCACCTAATTTCACATGGAGCCGGAGACGTGATTCCATTGTACGTGGTGACGAACGCCCTGTATGTGGTAGGTGCGGGCGTGGCAATCCTGAGGCTCGTCACCTCGACCAAGTGGAGGTTGGCCCTGATAGGGGGATTATTCGCTACATTCCTGTTTATACATTTTGCACTCTACGCCCCCATGTTCCCGGAGTTTCAGTGGACCTAGGCGCTTGGACCAAATTTTCCCCCTTATAAAGAACCTCCGCGCAAAGCCTCGGCGGGAGCGATGGGACTGATTCACTACCAGACCCTTGAAACCGTTGGCCCCGAGGAGCTTCGAGCGCTTCGAGCGATCAAGGGGGAGTTCAACGCGCGGCGGGCATTCAGCGAGCGCATCAAGCTCTGGCGAAAGTCGGACATCCTAGAGGAAATGGAGCCCCGCGGCGCGCGCTGGGGCTTCACCCGGGTACGGGACGATAAGGACAGACTTCGAATCGTTCTGACGATTAGGCGCATGTCGCAGGCGACACCACACCTGACTTGGTTGCTCTGCGACGAGGGCGACGGCAGCGGGGAGGTTGTGCTCAAGGGTGGCAAGCCCGTGGCTTAGGGGATGTCAAACGTTTGACAGGCGGTGCTATGACGTACCTGTTAATTTTCG
Organism: Hadesarchaea archaeon; assembly: GCA_030672285.1. GTDB lineage: Archaea > Hadarchaeota > Hadarchaeia > Hadarchaeales > Hadarchaeaceae > DG-33. The sequence continues at coordinate 4,610 of DAOVGS010000067.1, forward strand.
ACCTGAGAGGTAGGAACTCATCTAGCCGGCAGCGCTTGAGCAGATATCTCCAGCGTGAGGCACGTAGGGTTCAGCACTCGGTTTGGGAATTTAACAGCTTGCGAGAACTTCGGGCGGCAGCGGAGCTCGTGAAACGGGCCGGAGGTAAGGTGATGGCATTTTCGAAATACGACGAGATTTTGCTCTGGCTGCCGCAGGTCAGGCGTTTGCTGAAGCAGATGTCAAACGTTTGACGAGGATGTCAAACGTTTCTCATATTTCGTTTCTAGGAGCGATGGGATTTTAAGGCACGTGTTCGAGAGAACTTGGAGATCGAATGATTCTCACCCTTGAGCAGGAAAAAACCATCATTCACACATTGCTTCAGAAACTCGGTGCTTCGGGCGAGGAGGCTAACGCCACGGCAGAAGTTCTAGCCGAGGGCGACTTGCGCGGCTTCGGCTCACATGGCCTGCTCCGCCTCCCGTACATCCTGCGCGCGCTCAAGCGAGGCACGATTATCGTCAAAGCAGAGGTCAAAGCCGTTCGGGAAACCCCAGCGACCGCGCTCATCGACGGCGGGCACGGTTTGGGGCACCACGTTGCGACTCGCGCGATGCGCCTCGCGATCGAAAAAGCGAAAACGCAGGGCGTGGCCGCGGTCGGTGTGTTTAACTCGAACCACTTCGGAATCGCTGGCTACTACGCCGAGCTGGCGATGCGCGAGGGGCTAATAGGCATCGTGACGACGACGACCGATGCGCTGGTTCATCCTTGGGGCGGAGTCGAACCCCTGCTCGGCACCAACGCGCTCGCGATAGGCCTGCCGACCGAACCCCCCGTGCTGCTCGACATGGCCATGAGCGTCGCGGCTCGAGGAAAGCTCGTGAGGGCCATGAAGGAAGGCAAGCCCACACCCGAAAATTGGGCAATCGACTCAGAGGGCAAGCCGACGACCGACCCAGCGAAGGGGTTGAAGGGTGCCCTAAGCCCATTCGGCGGCCCAAAGGGTTACGCTCTGGCGTTCGTGCTCGAGCTGCTCGCTGGCCCCCTCGTGCGCGCAGCTGCCGGTAAAGAAGTCAGGGGGACGCTGGAGCCTGTCGAAGACTTCTGCACGAAGGGCGATTTCATGATTGTGGTCGACCCGAAAGCTTTCGTCGCGCAAGAGGAATTTCGGGCTCGGGCGCGGGAGTTCATCGAGCAGGTCAAGTCGTCGCGGAGAGCACAGGGCGTCGAGGAAATAATGGTCCCAGGTGAGCCCGAGCAAAAAACGCGTGAGCGGCGCCTGCGGGAGGGCATACCGATTGTGGATGAGGTTTGGACCGAGCTTGAACAAATCTCAAAGGAGTTAGGAGTGGACCTGAAGAGCCTGAAAGGATCGGGAAGCCCCTCCTAGTTGTTTGGTGTTCGCGACCGGGGCAATGTCCCAACTACCGCCATCGGTCTTTTTGGAATCAGTGGCGCTTGAGGTAGGCGACGAGCTCTCGCGAGATCAGAGGCTTGTCCTTGATGAGCGGAAAGGCGTAGGGCAAGAAGGTAGAATGAATCTCGCTTATTTTGATTTCTAACCCCAGCTGCACGGGTACTTCCTCCAGCCGCTTGCCCCCCAGCACTTGTTTCGCCACGTAGGTTGCACCGTCGATCGCAAATTGTTCCTTGCCGAGGTTTCTCGCGGGCGCCCTGGGAAGGGTTCGGGTAAGCAGCTCCCTCGTCCGCCCGAGCGGGGGGTCCTCGCCCAGGATGCCCCCCACGACGATCACCTCCCTACCGCGCATGTCGGTCGGCGATAGCTTTTTTCTCGCGCGAGGGTCGAGCACGATGAGTTCGCGCTGTTTGAACAGCTCGCGGGTACGCTTGCGTTCGACCCGCGCAATCTCGACAAGTTTACGAAATTCACCTCTTTTTTTCACATTACTTATGAGCAACCTCTTTCGCCCGACGATTTGCGCTGCGTGTGAATACTCGATGTGAAGCCACTCGCTCAGCTTCGGCTCGAGGTGTTCGATGACGAAGAGCATGGTCTCAGCTTAAAGCCTGCGCAACACGGCTTCAGCAGCAACCACGAGGGGTTCGATGCAATCGCTTATCGGCGGGGCGTAGCAGTACTCGATGCGTGCCAGCTCGTCAACAGTCACGTTGTGCTTGATGCCGAAGGCAAGCATGTTTACCCGTTCGGCCGCGCCATCGCCGATGATCTGTCCACCGACGACCCTCCGCTCCTTGGGTTTGACGATAAGCTTCACGATGATTGGCTCGGCCCCCGGGTAAAAATAAGGTTTGTTAAGGGTACGAACGCGCCCCGCGACGGTTTCTATGCCAGCGTCGGAAGCGTTACGCGTCGTTAACCCGGTCGCCGCGATTTCTAGTCCATAGGCCGAGGAGACGATTGTGTTGAGCACACCGGGAAATACTTCGTCAGCACCAGCAGCGTTGGCTCCAGCGATCTTACCCATTCGTATTGCGGTCGTCGCAAGCTGGCTCAGGATCGGACGCTTTGTCAGGAAGCAATGCGATTCTACACAGTCACCCGCCGCATATACGTCCGGGGCATTAGTTCGGAGGTGATCATCGACTTTTATCGCCTTCAGCGTGCCTAGCTCGACCCCAGCACTCACCGCTAGCTCAATATCGGGCTTGACACCTGTGCAGAGAATCACGATGTCGGCTTGGATATCTTCTTCGCCCACGACCACCGAGCTAACCTTCTCCTCACCCCTAATCTCTTTGACAGGTTTACCTAGGACAGTTGAGACGCCGACTCGGCTGAGCTTGTCAAGCACCGCTTCGGACATATCGGGATCGAGCATCCAGGGGAGCACGTTCGGCTGCATCTCTACGAGCGTGGTCTCCAGCCCGTGCTCCCGGAGCGCAGCGGCTGCCTCAAGACCTATTGGGCCACCCCCCACGACGAGGGCTTTAGTTACCCGTGGCAGGGCCGCGAGGATTTCCTCCCCGTTGCGCATCGTTCGGAGGGTGAAAACGTTGCCGAGGTCGGAGCCAGGGATAGGGGGTCTAAACGGCAGACTGCCCGTGGCAAGGACGAGTGAGTCGTACGGTATTTTTCCCTTTCGAAGGGTTTTGCGATCTTGAATTTCGACGGTTTTAGCGTCGGTGTCGATTGTTTTTGCCTCGATGCCGATGTGAACATCTACGCCGGGCAACTTGGGTGCAGCCTCAACGAGGTGACGGATGTGGGGAACATCGCCCCCTATCGCGAAGGGGAGGCCACAGGGGTGGTAAGTGGCGTACATTCGCCTTTCGATGACCGTGACCTTCGCTTCCCGATCCACCATGCGGGCGGTCGCCGCTGCCGTCAGCCCAGCCGATTGGAATCCTATGACGACAATCCGCCTCATGCTCGATTCTCCAGCTGTTGAGTATGTTTTGCACGGGTTAAAACTTCAACCACTGGCAGCGGTTTACCCGAGAGAAAACCTATGCATGCGCCGCCACCCGTGCTGATGTGCTTTATCTGCCCCGCGACCCCAGCTGCCTGAGTAGCCGCGACCATGTGTCCGCCGCCGAGGATGGTGAAAGCTTGGGAACCCGCCATCGCCTTGAGCACCTCGAAAGTGCCGCGCTCAAACCCAGCTCGCTCGAAGACTCCCAGTGGCCCGTTCGCGACAACAGTTTTCGCACCCACGATGAGCTTTGAATATTCCTTCACGGTCCTGCTCCCGATGTCGCAGATCTGCAGCTCAGTCGGTAGCTCCTCCAGCGAGAGCTCCTTGGGTTGTCCCTGGGCATTGACGACGACATCGAGCGGCATCTTTATTTTGTCGCCGTGGGTATCGAGCAAGCGCTTGGCTCGCTCGATTTCCTTTTCCACGCCCTTTTCCTTGAGTAGCTTGAGATTTGATTCGCCGAGATTTCGTCCCGAAGCCGTGATGAATGTATGCCCCACCAAGCCGCCCGTCAGCACGGAGTCCGCAATCCCCTTGCTGAGCACGTTTTCGATGATGTCAAGGGAGTCGTCAACCTTCACACCCCCCAACACGTAAATGCAGGGGCGTTCGGGGGAAAGCGCGCGGCTTAATGCCTTGAGCTCGTGCTCCATCAGCCGCCCCGCGTAGGTCGGGAGCAGGGCGCTGAAGCCCACGAGCGAGGGCTGGGAGCGATGAGCGGCCCCGAATGCATCGTTCACGTAGAGTTGGGCAATGGGGGCTAACGCACGCACGAAGGGGGTCTTCGCCTGTTCCTCTGCGGGACGATTTAGATTTTCCTCGGCGCACAGACGGACATTGTCGAGGAGCAGGATTTCGCCCGGGCGCATGAGCTTGATCGTGTCCCTTGCAATGGGCCCGAAAACATCGGCGAGATATTTAACTTCCAGCCCCACAGCATCGCTCAGCTTCTTGCCATGTTTTTCAAGCGTGGTGAAGTCCTTTTCCCCAGGCCTACCTTGGTGAGCCAACACCACGACTTTCGCGCCCTTCTGTGCGAGTTCTCGAAGGGTGGGTGCGCATTCTTTGATTCTCGTGTCGTCAAGAATTTCTCCCGTCTTTGGGTCGATGGGTGAGTTTATGTCAACTCGGACCAACACCGTTTTACCCTTGACGTTAGCTTCGTCGAGCGTCGGAAATTCCAACTCGCGCACCTCATCGGGCTATGCCGAGGGCTTCGTCGGTCTTGCGGATCGAGCGCATGGGGTCGCGTTCGAGCTCGGTCATCGCCCTGATGGCGTCGATGTTTTCAGGTATCACAATTGCCTCGTTGTGCACCTGATAGACGAGGTAAAGCTCGTCCCCCTCGATGGACGCGATGTCCTCCCAGAGGGCGACCTCCCACATATCCGCGCGTGGTCTACCCAGATCGCGCATCAGCTCGATTACGCTGTTCAGCCCCAGTAAACCATCGGCAGCGCGGATGAGTAATATCCTCGGCGTTCTTCGTAAAGTTTTGATTACCGCCTCAGCCTTTACACGTTTTGGAAGTTCCACCATTGCGAAGTGAAGGTGGCTCAAGTTGTAGGGCCCCTTCGCAGCTAGGGTGACGATGTTTAGGTCCGGTATCACCGTCTGTGCGTCGGGCCCTTGGTGGCTGGGCACGTGGGTTTCAGGGACCGCAGTGTTGATGATGCCGCTCTTGTGACTCTCCCATGGGTCGGTCGCACGCCTGAAGAGCACCGCCCGGGCCCGCTTGATCCCATGCGCTTGCTTGACCGCCCCGAGCACGCGGCAGAGCCCCGTGGTGTTGCAGGACACAATTCGAACGAAGTCCTTACCGAGGGCCCGCTTGTAATTGCACTGCGCGACAAACGAAGCTTGGACGAGCTCGTGCTTTTCACCCCCCTGAAAGGTCGCCTTCACGCCGGCCCCCTCGTAAAGGGCCTTGTTCTTCGCGCCAATCCCCTTGGGCGTGGCGTCAACAATCACATCAACCTTCTTCAGCAGATCATCTAGAGTCCCAGCAATTTTGATACCAGCTTTCCGCATCTCGGGCGCGGCCTCCTCCATCGAGGCGTAAATTGGGTAACCCCTCTTCACGGCAACTTGAACGCGGTAGTCCGAAGCCACATCGGAAATTCCAACGAGTTCCATATCGCGCTGGAGCGAAACCGCGTCAGCAACTCGCTTTCCAATGACACCATATCCATTTACCCCAACCTTAACTTTGACCATATCAAACCCCCTTTCTTTTGATGATGGCAGCCCGAGGGTATAAAAACTTTAGTCCGTGCGGCGGTGAGATTTCTGGCCTCCATGCAGGAGCTGAAGCTCGTTCTGAAGGAGGGTGAGACCCTTGGTTAGTGCAGATGACGGTTTCGAGTGCGTTTTCCCCTACTTCTTCGGTCCCTTGCCTTGCGGTCCTCTACCTTTTCCTGGCATGATCACCCTGATTGTGTCGCTGCCCTCGAAAGGAGTCCCGTCGACCTCGCCGGTCACCGTCAGCTCCACCTCGTCTCCTACACTGACCATTCTCTGCACTGCCTGCCTGTCGAACTTGACCATTAGAACACCGTCTTGAACATCTGCCCGTTCAACCAACAAGCCGTTCAGTGAAATGCTACCGACGTCGATATCGTCAACGTCGTAGTCCTCTGGCAGCTCTATGTAAGCGGTTATCCACTTGCCCCTGCTCCTCAGGTTGAGGGTGTCGGGGTCGATGTCAATGGTAGCGGGGATTACGCGTGGTGGAACACTAGGTGCGTCCGTGCAGAGGTCGTCAATCAGCCAGTAATTTCCCTGATCGTGTATCATGATGTAGGCTATACCAGGTGCGCTGACAGTCAACCGATCAAATGTTCCGGTCCAAAGGTTGTTACTGGCCCAACCGCTGGTGGCAAGAAAGTTACCGCTGGAATCATATGCGTCAATAACTAATCCAGAATATGTGCTCGTCAAAACGCTCACGTAGGTCGCCGTTCCCTCTGTGAAATCAATTCGTCCTACGTCTCCACTTACACCAAGCCAAGCAAAGAAGTTGTCGTTAGTTACATACGCTTGAGTGCCATATGGATAAACGTTGTATCCTCCTGTCCTTATGTCACCATAAATCCAGTTTAACCCCATCGTCGTGGTGAATTTCACTCCCGGTACCGGGATAACAATTGGGGCGCCGTCGGTCCCTTCTTCGAAGTCTATAAATCCATCAGTACAAGGGTTTGTTGTCACACCGGTTTCCACGGTCGCACTAACAGTTGGCATTACCGCGAGAAACAACGCAGCGACCATCACTACACAGAGTATCACGCTTGTCAATCTCTTACTCGTTGAATGTCCGTATACCTCCAACTTTTACCACCCATGTATTGTATCACAGAACAAGATTAAAAGATTAAATATTTCGGCCTCGATTGGGATCCTATCAAGGGAATGAGTAATACTGTCTCATATTTTAGACACTTCACAATTTTGAGAAAACTTAAAAGCCGGCACGTTTCGTTCTAGTTGGGGATAGCTTGGGTAGAAAGACCACCATCGAGATCTTGGTCTCGCTGGCTAAGGAGGGAGCACATCTGGATGACCTAAAACTTTCGTTGAGTTGGCTTGCGAGCCGACTAAATGTTTCACGACAGACCGCAGCGCGGCGACTCCTTGAGCTTGAGGACCAAGGCATGATTAAACGAACGCTGGGGCCCCGCGGTCAGCGCGTGCGTATAACGCCCGCGGGCTTGGCGGCTTTGCGCCTAATGCATCGGGAGCTCGAGGCGATTTTTGGATTGAAACCGCGGTCGTTCAAGTTAGCTGGCCGGGTGATCTCAGGTGTGGGTGAGGGTAGTTATTACATGAGCAAGCGGGGCTACCGCGAGCAGTTCGAACGCGAGCTCGGTTTTGATCCCTACCCCGGGACGCTCGACATCAAGCTTGACAAGACATCGCTCGAGCTCAAGGCGGTGCTCATGCAGCTTCCCGGCAGGCAGGTCGAGGGCTTTAGGACGAGTGAGAGAACATTTGGCAAAGTAAAATTCTTCCCAGCTAAGTTGAAGGATAAGAAAGCTGCCCTGATTTTGCCACTCCGGAGCCATTGCGCTGACGTCGTTGAGCTCATAGCGCCGAAGAAGCTGCGTGAGAGTTTGAAGCTTAAGGACGGCGATGTCGTTCAAGTGGAGGTGATGGTCTGAGCATCGACCGTGCGCTCGAAGCACTTCGCGCGGGCAACTTCGTGCTCGTTCACGACGCACCGGGCCGCGAGAACGAGGTCGACATGGTCATCACTGCGGAGTCGGTGGGGCCAAAGCACGTTGCGACGATGCGACGAGATGCGGGTGGGCTCATATGCGTCGCCCTCCATCCGAAAATCGCGGATAACTTTTGCCTCCCTTATTTAACCGAGGTCTATGAAAAAGCATCATCCCACTTCAACGTCCTCCTTTCCACCCACCCCGATGACCTCCCCTACGATGAGCGCTCGGCCTTCTCGCTGGCGGTAAACCATCGCCGTACCTTCACGGGCATAACCGATATCGATCGAGCGCTAACCATCCGAGAGCTGGGCAAACTCGGGGTCAAGGCGCTGAACGGTCCGATGGTGGGAGAATTTGGGCGCAACTTCCGCAGCCCGGGACACGTGCCACTCCTGCGTGCCGCCGATGGACTGCTGGCTGAGCGCAGGGGGCACACGGAGCTGGTGGTCGCGCTGGCCGAGTTAGCTGGCGTCGCCCCCGTGATAGCCGTTTGCGAAATGCTCGATGCTGAGACCGGTAAGGCCCTCAGCTTGGGGGCAGCGAGTGCGTATGCGGGTGAGAGGAGCCTGCCGTGCCTGAGCGGGGAGGAAATTATGCGAGCCTACGGGGGAAAGTAAAATGCGCCGTGTGGGCATCGTCGACACAACCTTCGCGTGCTACGATATGGCTCGTGCAGCCGTGGATGATCTCAAGCAGCTCTGCAGCGTGAAGTTCATCCGCCGTACCGTGCCCGGCATCAAGGACCTGCCCGTCGAGGTGAAGCGATTGCTCGAGGAGGGGTGCGACATCGTCATGGCGTTCGGCATGCCTGGGGCCGCACCAATCGATAAGCAGTGCGCTCACGAGGCCTCGCTCGGCTTGATTTGGGCCCAACTACTCACGAACAAGCATGTAATCGAGGTCTTCGTGTTCGAGGACGAAGCCGGGAGCGAGAAGGAACTCGCTGAGTTGGCTGAGAAGCGCGCTCGCGAGCATGCTCGAAACGTTTACCGTCTGCTCTTCAAACCTGAGGAATTAACGAAACTGGCCGGCACGGGACAGCGCGAAGGTGGCCCCGATGCCGGACCACTGAGGAGGTGAGAAATTGGTGAAGTTGGGAATAGCGGCGTCTGAGTTCCATTGGGACATCGTGGGGCCAATGCTTGAGTTCGCAAAGCAACACGCGAGTTTCCTTGAGGCAGAGGTAACAGCAGAGGTTCTGGTGCCCGGTGTTTACGAGCTGCCACTGGCTGCGAAAAAGCTCGTGGAACGCGGTGATATCGACGCGGTAGTTACGCTTGGAGCCGTGATCGAAGGTGAGACCGAGCACGACGAGCTGGTTATACAGCACGCGGCGCGAAAATTAATAGACCTCGCACTTCAATACGGCAAACCGGTGGCGCTCGGCATCTCTGGTCCCGGCATGAGTCGCGTGCAGGCACTGGAGCGGGTGAACGAGTACGCTCGGCGCGCGGTAGAGGCCGCCGTGAAGACCGCCAAGCGCTTGGAAAAGGTGTGAGTTTGAATTTGAGCGAGGTCGGCATCCTAGCGTTGGGCTCGCACGAGGAGCGACACGGAGCAGCCCTCCCCCCCGACACCGATGCAAGGCTGGCCTCGCACGTCGCTTCGGAGGCGGCGAAGCGCACGGGGGTGAGGTTCATTGGTGTTATCCATTCGTCCTACGAGCTCCCGGGCATAGACACGGGGCGTCATCAGAGCCTCGAGCAGGTTTTGGGGGAGCTTCGGAGGGCTCTACTCAACGCGAAGCGTGCACTTGGCATCAGCGCAGCGGTGTTGGTCAATGGTCACGGGGGAAATGAACCCCTGCGGGAGCGGTTGCCCGCGTTGGAGAGCGAGCTCGGCATGCCCATCGTTTTTAACAACACCCTCATCGAGCTCGAGGGCCCCCACGCTGCGACTGGCGAGCTGAGCATGGGGGCCGCGATAGGGATAGCTGATGCCTCAAAGATCGCCGAGCACGCCGATTTCGAGCGTTACCCCGAGGTAGGATTCGTCGGCCTTAAGGAGGCGCGGAGACGTTACGCTTGGGCGGAACAGCAAGCTCGGGAAGTTGTAAAAGTGGGCCTCCGCATCGACAAATTTTTGGGTGAGAAACTCTTGGAATGTACAATCATTGATGTGATGAACGATATCCGTGGGCTGGAAACTTTTTAATTCACATGGTAAGTATTTGAGCTAGGGTTTAGGTGGAGTTCATCGTCGCTCAATTGGTTTACCTTTTGCTCGGGCTTGCAACTGGGATATTATCTGGCACATTTGGTATCGGGGGTGGAACTTTGACCACCCCTGCCATGCGGGATGTGATAAGGACGCCCGGGCACGTAGCCCTCGGGACCCCCCTGCCGATAATCGTCCCCACCGCACTCTCGGGCGCACTGGTATTCCGCAGGAAGAGAATGCTAAAGTACAGAATTGGAGCGGTGTGTGCGCTCGCGGGCTCGGTCACGGCGCTACTCGGCGCGGCTACAACCGCTTACTTCACCGGCAGAGAAATGATGTTGATAACGAGCGCATTCATAGCCTTGCTAGCGGCAAAGTTCGCATTGGCAGGTAAAGAACCAAAGCCTCGGGCAAGAACAGCGCCGACGAAATTGTTGTTTCGGGCGACGTTTGTCGGTCTCGCCGCTGGGGCTCTTTCCGGCTTCCTCGGTGTGGGTGGAGGGGTTATCTTAGTGCCAGCTATGGTGTTGTTGTTAAACTTCCGCGTACACGAAGCAATCGGGACCTCACTCATGGTCATGGCAATATATGCGATTCCCGGCTCGGCAGCGCATTACCTGCTGGGCCATGTTGATATTGCCCTACTGGTCCCTATCGCTCTGGGCTCGGTCCTCGGGGCACAACTTGGCGCGAGGCTTGCCGTGAAGACGGAGGAGAGAAAGTTGAGGCTATCGTTCTCGGTTTTTCTGCTTGCTGTTGCGTCTTACATGGCGGTGTCTGAGCTCTTGGGTTAAAACAACTATCCTCAAGAAGAATTGGTTTGCATTTTGAGGTGGCCAAACTCTTTGCCCAGTTCGAGCAAAGCCCAAGCCCAGATCAAGCACTCGAAACTCTTAACGAGATCTCTCTTCTTTAAGAAGTGTTCAGAATCCCTTCGATAAGCCTTGGTGTTCGAGAGCATTTTTCTACCCCGTTCATCGATGGCATTTGTCGTAGAGAGAGCGTTGTCGAGTTTGGCAGTCCACTTTTTGATCTCCTTGGTCAATTCACTTTCCAAAGTCACCCGATCGCATCCTCTGGAGCTCCAGCAAATACGCGGAGAGCCTCTACCTCGACGAAATGAAGCTTACCCGGCACGATCAGTACATGCGGTGGCGACCCAAAATCCAACTTCTGAAGCCTCCCCACTTTGTCGGCTTTGACGATAGCATCATCCGAACCAGCTCGTGCCACGACTACAACAAGCGTATCCGAGGTGAAGGCATTTTTTTGCAACTTTTTCTCCAGCCCGAGCATGATTTCGATTGCCTCGCTCGCTAGCATTGCTCGCCCTTCCTTGGCTCGAATGTCAAGGAGCAGCAGGGTATGAAGCCCCCGTTCACGGTTTTCTACCAGCGTTTCGTAAGGCACCTGCGATGGGTTGTCGGGGAATGGGACCGTAGCCGTGCGCCCGAATTTGTAGCTCTGCAGGCCAGAGAGTCCGGCAGCTGCGGAAGCGATTGATGCGGCGTGAATAATTTTTGTTTCGATGCCAGCCTTTGTCGCGCGAAGGCGCAGGTCGACGTGTGTGGTCGCAACCATCGGGTCACCGGGAACCAAAAAAACCACCTTGCCCGCTTTGGCCGCCTGTAGGATCTCGTTTGGGTGTTGTTCGATGGTTTCGCGGTCGACCACCTTGATAGGCTTGCCAATCGTTTGTTCGAGCTCATCGAGTCGAAGTTTAGGCAACATGCTCGTGTAAAGTTCGGCGTAGACATCATCGGCTTCTCGAGCTTCGCGCAGCCCTCGGAGCGATATCCCCTCGCCATGTAAGCCAAGCCCGATGAATACGAGCATAGTATCGTAAATACTTAATTTGGGTGGGCGATATATTCGTTCGGGCCCGTGGCTCAGTCTGGTAGAGCAATCGGCTCTTAGCAGTTAGGGAGTAACCGATCGGTCGGGGGTTCGAATCCCTCCGGGCCCGCCACTCAAAGACCAAAAAACCTTTGCATTTTAAAACGTTGGGAAACGATAATGCACCGAGTCGAATGACTTGGGAAACCCTATTAAATCAGTATACCGTACTCATCGACCGCAAGGTGAAGGGGTACTTTGAGACGCTGAAGGTGAAGGCAGCAAAATACCACCCGTTCATGCTGAAAACTTATGAAAATCTTGAGGAATACGTGCTCAGAAAGGGGAAGAGACTGGCTTCGTGTAGCACCCTCCTAACTTACAAGGGTTATGCGGGCGGGGTGGACGAAAAAATCCTCAATGTTTGTGTGGGCATAGAGCTCTACAGGCATTGCATTCTGCTTCATGACGATTTAGTCGATGGGGATGAGATCAGAAGGGGCGGAAAATCCTTCCACAATCTCTTTTCGGAGGTCCGCGATCCGAAGTTTGGAGAGGGCGTTGCCGTCTTCATGGGCGACGTATCATATGTGCTCTCGCTCGAGACCATTTTGAATTCGGGATTCAGCGGAGAGGCGCTGCATCGGGCGGTTGAGCTGCTCGTCGAGAGTTATCACGAGGTGAACGAAAGCCAAGTCATCGATTTGCTGTTCGAACATAAGGAACCAGATGTCGAGGAATGGTATGTCATGGCATCTAGGAGGGCTGCATCTTTGTTTGGGACCACAATTTTGATGGGGGCCATTCTAGCTGGTGCTCCAGAAGAGGATTTGCGGGTTTTGGGGGATGCTGCAGCGGATATCGGCTACGCATTTGACATCCAGGACGACATCATAGATACCTTCGCAACCGAGCAGCAGTACGGTCGGCCGCCGGGCGGGGATATCTCTAGGGGCAAGAAACCCCTTCACTTGATATACGCGCTTCGGTTAGCGGGACCGAATGAGCTGAAGATAATCAAGGGCATAATCGGAAAGGGTAGGATAACCCCGAATGACTTAGAAACGATGCGCGAGGCGATAAAGAAAACAGGGGCTCTGAAAGCTGCAAAGGAGGAGTCCTTGAAACATGCGAAGAAGGCGAAAGAGTTGATCGAGCAAACGCAAATGGGGGAAGAAAGCAAGGAGTTCTTCAACTCTTTCATCGATTACATCGCCCAAAACCTGGACTGGTACAAGTAGGCAAGGCTTACACATACTTGCTCAAGCCGAGTTCCTTGAGCTTCTTAGGAGTCGGTTTTAAGTAAGTTCGGGGCACGAATTTTAATAATTGAAACCACAGAATGCTTATCAGCCCCGTAGGGTAGTGGTCAATCCTTCGGGCCTTTGGAGCCCGAGACCCCGGTTCGAATCCGGGCGGGGCTACCATTACTCTTTCATCTGGTCGAGTAAATCTTGGAGACGATTTACCTCTATAATCGTAATGTTTGAGTGGGGGGGAGTCCTCCACTGATCATCTGACACTATGAAACGCGTGAAGCGCCCGTCCGTCTCAACTGCGAGCAGCTTCTCCTCAGCTTTGCCAATTGGGTTTAGATTTCCGTACTCATCGATTTTAACACTGACGACAGTGTCTTGGCGCACCTCCCAATTTTCGATTGCAGCGACTAATACAACTGCCATGGCGGCGCTGGCCGATGGACCATCTACCTTTTCATCTTGTTCTTCAAACGGCTCAACGGTAAATGCGATATCAACGCGTGATAGAGCTAGGGCACCTCCCATATAAAATTCGACCGCGTCTCTGGCCTTCGTGGTCCATTCTTGCATAACGTAACCTTCATAAGGCGATGCGGCGTTTATAAAAACATCCCCTTTTCCTTGCCTGAGCTCGACGGTCAATGTGGCCAACTTGCCAACATTTGAGCTCTCAAGAACTCCGACGATATTAATTGAACGCGTGGTGATTACGTTCTCGGGAAGCTCCAAAGGTTCCGGTCCCCTGACTAAACCGATGACGAGTGCGCCCCCTAGCACCGATCCCAGGAGGAACGAGATCGCGAGAAAGCTGGCCAAGTAAGATTTTTCTCTTCTCCTAGCCCTCCGGCGCGCCATGGAACCACGTTAATTAATACGGATTCCGCCCACCTAAAAATATGGTCAAATGCCACAGCGCGCCCTTCCAAAGCTCCAGCTCATGGCCGACGCGGCGTTCGGCATAGCCTTGGCCGTGCTATACATCACCTTCAGCTTGGCCCTAAGGGAAATCCAGTCGGAGGTCAACGCTTTATTCCTCGCGAGCTACGCACTGCTCGGCCTCGGTGCCCTTGCGCTTTACTTGGTTTTCAGCGCGAATCCAAATCTCGCGCTTTCCCTGCACGTTTTGATGTTCCCGCTTTTCAGCCTTTTCAACCTCTTCCTGAGGTGGGTGCCGAGCGCGATGGATAGCCTTACAGATTTTCAGACGCTATCCGGCCTCATCCTCGTTTATGTCTTACTCCTCTTCGCGTTCTTCGTCGTTCAGTCCATTTTGCGCACGCGGACGGTCGGCCGGGTGGCAGCTTTTTAACTTTCTTGGGTAAAAGTTAGTTTGGAGCCCCGTGGTGTAGAGGCCAAGCATAACAGGTTCTGGACCTGTTGACGCCGGTTCGAATCCGGCCGGGGCTACCATCCCTAAATCTCAACAACGATTGCCGTGTTCGTATCGACGACGCCCTTGATCTTGTGGATTTCCTCGACGACCGTGTTAGTCAACGTCGCCAAATCCTTCGCCTCGACGAACACAATGATGTCGTAGGGCCCCGTGACCACGTGCACCGATTTCATCCCTCGAAGTCCATCGAGTTCTTTCGCGACCCGTCTGACTTTGCCTATCGCAGCGGTTATTAAAATATACGCTTGCACCAATCGTTCACCTCACCACCCCTTCTTTGGTAACGTTTAAAAATTTACCTAAAATAACGTCACGTTGATTCCTTAATGGTGAGTTTTCGCTTGAGGATGAGCTCAGCCGATCGAATGACGGAACCGCCGGCGCCTATTGCCCTGGCGATGTGCTCCTTCGGCACGTAGACGACAAGCTCTTCTCCCTGCTCCTCAACTTTGTCTATCGGGACATTCAGCATTTGCTTCAGCTTTTCGAGCATCTGTGCTTCCACTCACTCAGCTCCACGTGAAGTTTTCGCAACCTCTTTAAAAAGTTTGCTAACCACCGATTCCGTATTCCACGCTCATCCTCCAACTCCCCGAAATCCCTCTGCTCAGTCTTTCGTAAATGCCCGGCACGTGCCCAGCGCCCACCACGCACGCTACCTTGCCGGTGCTCGCGGACAGGAGCATCGCCACTCTCGAGGCCATGTAAGCATCTCGCTCCCCGATCAACACCCGATAGGTAGTTGGTGAGGCCCGCTTCAGCTCGTGCAGTAAGTAAGTGACGATTTGGTCGTTGGTGAGCCGCTCTAGCTCCACGCGCTTTCCAAATGGAATGAGGCCCAGTAGGAGCTCCGCGAACAGCCTGAGCCGCTCCCGCCAGGGCATGCAATCGGTGAGCCGTTGCAGGGTTATGCTGATATCTCGGTCGATCAGCTCCACCCGCGCTCCGACCTCTTGAGCGTGCCTAATCGCGACCAGCATCTCCTCCCCAGCGGGCATGCCCGTCTGACGCGAGAACTTGTTCTGTACCAGATAAAGCAGGGCGTTGAGCAGGGCTAGTTTTGGTCCGGCACGCATGGCATCGAGAGCTCCCGGTCGCCTGCCACCCCGGGTCAGCGCCAAGTAGCGGGTCGGGCAGAGTTCGACGGCCACAACCTCGGGCCTCTCCTGAGTGATTATCTCCCCAACTTCCGCCGCGCTTCTCGGCAGCACATGTGCGACGCCTATGAGAAAGAGGCGGTCACCCAGTTTTTTTAGCACCCTTTCCACCCTTAACCCGGTAGGTGAGGAGGAGGTCCCTACCGACTTTCACGACCCTCACGAGTTCGAGCCCAACTCCCTTCCGGACCTCGCCAAAGCCCGCGCCGCCAACTAACGTTTTCGCCGTGGCCCCGCCCACTATTCGCGGGGCTACTGTCACCCGTACCTCATCGACCAAACCTTCCTTGAGCATGCTCCAGTTGAGGGTCGAGCCTCCCTCGAGGAGGAGTTTGCGTACCCCCAGCGAGCGAAGTTTTTCGAGTAGCCCGCGCAGGTTCACCTCCTTTTCGCCAGCGACGATGATCTTTGCACCTGCCGCGCGCAGCTCCTGCAGCCTCCGTTTCGGGGCGCTTCTAGTTGAGGCGATAATCGTGGGGGCCGAGTTGTCGAGAACTCTGGCGTCCAGGGGAGTTTTGGCGTAGCTGTCGATAACGATCCTTGTTGGGCTCTCGCCTCGCGCCCGTCGCACGGTCAGCGATGGGTTGTCGGCTAGAACTGTGCCGACTCCCACCACCACAGCATCGACGCTCGCACGGAGCTCGTGGACGCGGTCGAGGTCGGCCTCGCATGAAATCCGGCTGTCCCCGGCGGCGGTCGCGATCTTGCCGTCGAGCGTCATCGCGGCGTTGAGGATTACATATGGGCGAGTCATCGGCATGCCAAACGAAATCTTGTCCCCCAGCTCTTAAGTCGTTTGCAGGGAAGGGGCCAGGGCCGGGATTCGAACCCGGGCTGCGGGATCCACAGTCCCGAATGCTAACCACTACACTACCCTGGCCACGTGTGAAAATTGGTGAGGCATGTATTTAGATTTGCTTTATCGCGAGATCCGGCGGCTAAGTGGACTCTTCCCCCGGCTCTTCCCCTTCCCCTTTCTCCGACGCTTTGATTCGCTCGCGTATGAACTGAAACACGAGCTCCGAAATTCGGTCGCGGAGTTCATCGTCCTTCTCGAAGCTCTTGAAATAATCGTCCTTGAGCCAGTCCCAGCCGTGGGGTTTCTTCACCTTAAAGGTTATCTCGGTCATGTCATCCCCCCGCCAATAACTGAGGGCAATCGGTATGTAAATCCTGTGGTGCGGGGGAGTGAGTTAAGCTACCGTTTAAAAATTCCGCAACTTTTTATGTAATTTTCGGGCAAGGATCGGGCGGGGTTAAGCAAGAATTGTTTCACTTAGACCTGATCGAAGTAGACTGCCTTGCCAGTTTTCGATGATTCCAAAATAGCTAACGACATTTTCAACGCTTTTTTTGCATCCTGCAATTTCACGATTGGTTCCTCGTGCCCGAGTATCACCGATTTGATGAAATATTCGTCCTGTGGTTTGTGGCCCCATCTCTCGGGTCGAGTTATGTCAAAAGACCATTCTTGCTGTTCTTCCTTTTTCTCAGTGTGGAGGATTACCTTCTCAGGGCCGTCTGCCACTACAGCATTTCCCTTTTCACCAACGATTTCCATCTTCATGGAAGGG
>DAOVGS010000058.1 GCA_030672285.1 Hadesarchaea archaeon
TTCACAGGCTTCACAGGTTTCACGAACCTTCGGTGGTAGATCCTCGCCGCGACCCCTAATGCCGCCGCCAACACCGCCACCCAGAAGATCCCGGTGAGCGATGCGGTTATCGGCGCGGTAACCGTGGCTGCGTCCCCCACCTGGATCATCGATGTCTTTGTTCCTGTTACATAGGGCACGTTGAGCTGCATTGCCACTTCCTCTCCACCCATCCCTCCCAATAAACTCGGTAAAATGCTATTTATGAAAAAGGCCCCCACCAACAACAACGCTATTAACCCGATGAGCATCCAAAATACCTTCATCGCCCCGAACCGAACCAAGCGCCTCCCCCACCATCGCTTGGCCCCCACGGAACCGGCGATCATAAGGGCCCCGCCGATTATGACTGAGAGTTTAGCCGCCAAGAGGAAGTACCCGACCAACGTCGACGAGATCGGCTGCTCTAAGAGGCTTATGTTATAGTCGAAGGGAGACAACGCAATGTCCGCCGCCCCGGTCCCGACCGTGGCGCTCCACCACGGGCCGAGGAACGGTAACACCAGCATCAGCACGCCCGCGACCAAGCCGAACCAATTTATCGACGGTAAGCGCGCCATTCCTTAGCCCCAAAACATGTTCTCCACCCTTACGGTTACCCCGTAGAACTCCAACTCGAAACTCACATCAGTAGGGGTAACACCTGGTGGACTCCCCCCATGGACATCCACTATGTGCTGATTGCCCCCTGGGGTGAGCGTCCCGACCAAGCTGAAAGTCGCCGTTCCATTGGCCGGGAGATCGACTTCTTGTTCAACCATTTGTACATATGCAAGTAACACATCGCCGTGTTGCTCGCAGGAAAACCCCCCGGAGATATCCGTGATTTTCACGTCAAGATTGAAGGGAGAGGTAAACTTGACCGTCACACTAACTTGGTTGGTCATCAAATCGATTGTGGGGGGACCTTGATTCTCTAATATGTCTCCCGAAAATTCTTCAGCAAATACTCCAGTGAGCCTTTCCTTCACTTCATCCCTTTCCGCTTGGCTAGGCATCACGGCCGCTTGGAGGTCCCAGTTATGGGCCGCAAACGCTGCGATGAATGGTCCGATGAAGAGGGCAATCCCCAGCAGCCTGAGGCCCCAACCGAGAGCTCTTTCCCCCATTCAAATCCCGCTTTAAATCATCCCCCATTAATAAAAACATGCTTTAAAGTTGAAATGCTGAAATCGTTGCCCAGCTCATTTAAATCTCTCAATTAGTTTTTCTTTCTCGGCCCGTCCAAACGCCTTAAGCCTCTTTTCACGCCTCATCACCTCGGCGCGCGTTTTGAAGCTCTCCCAGTAGACGAGCTCTAGCGGCCGCCTTCTTTTGGTTGAGCGAACTCGCCCCGCGTTGTGCTGCGCCAGTCGATTTCGAAGGTTTGCTGTGTAGCCCGTGTAGAACATTCCATCCTTCACGCTCCTCAGGAGGTAAACGTAATAGGTTGTCAATGGGAGCCCGCTCCAATATTTGCGCTCGCAGCATAAACACTGTGTCAGCGAGAGTTCACACGTGTGCATTGTAGAAATTTTTCCCCTTATAAACAACCTCCACCCAAAGCCTCGGCGGGAGAGATGGACTCCAAAGGACAGCTCATGGGAGTACCGATCAAGCTGGTGATGGCGCTGGTGATCGGGACCATGGCGATGGGTGTGCTGATGCAGTTCGTGGGCACGGCTGAACGAACGGTGCTGCGCGACATGAAGGTGACCTTCAGCACTTCGAGCAATCATCTGACCGTTCGGGTGTACGACGCCGCGAGCAACGATGCCTTGGGCGGGGCGACCGTGGTGGTGAAGTACCCGGGCGGCATGAAGGCCCACACGCTTGGAACGGACTCGAACCAATACACCTTCACCATCCCACTTGAGGGCGTCGATGTCGTCGTGGCGACCGTGCGCGTTACGCGGAACGGCTACATCCCTTGGGAAGGACAGGCTGCAGTGGGGTAGGGACATGCGGCGCGACAGTGCGGGCGTCGAATCCCTACCCGTGCTGCTGCTCTTGGGCACCGTGCTGGCTGCGTGCGCGCTAGGGTTGGGCATGAAGGCCATGGCCCGTGCACAATCGCTCGGCGAACGACAGCGGGCAATCGAGAGCTTCAACACTTTCGTCGAGCGGGCCCGTATGGCCAGCGCGGGCGGCCTCGGCAGCGAGCAGTGGGTAGAGCTCGAGCTATCAGGAGGCAAGCTCGTCGTCGATGCAAACCTCGTGCAGCTAATTTACGGCGAGGAGGTGCTGCGGAGCGAGATCCTACCGCTCCCCGTCGTGCCGGACGGTGGGGGCTTTGAAATCGGCGCCGGAAGCTACGCGATTGAACTCCGACGTGACAGCGGAGGTGGATATTTTCTGGAGGTACGGGGGCTTTAGATGGACCAACGCGGATTGCTGGCCGACTTTCTCGTCTGTAAGATTGGCGTCGCGCTTGCCGCACTGGCTTTGCTCGGCGCCGTGCTCACGATGTCCTCGGGGTTCGAGCGCACCGCGGAGAGGGAGGACTTGGCGATGCTCGCCGACACGATCGCGGGGGCGATTCGAACCGCTGAGAGCATGCCCGGCGAGGTTGAGCTGAGGAGGGCGCTTCCGACCCTCGCGCGGCAAACCGAGGTGGTGATTATCGGCGAATTCAGCGAGGGGGTACAGGTAATCCGCATAGTCGTTGGCTCAGGGGAGCGAGTCGAGCGCACCTTGATGCTCAGGCACGAAGTCAACGGTGGGGAGTTCTCGCTCAGCCACGAAAGCCCGAGCGCGATACGCCTGAGCAAAGCGGGTGAGATTCGGTTGGAGTTGATCTAGTGGAGCAACTCTCGGTTGGCGAGGACCTATTCGCGACGCTCGCGGTCGTCGGTCTACTCTGCCTTTTCATCGCGGCGCTGATGCACTCCTACCACCTCTACGCTGAGAGAAGGAACGCCCACGAGAGCTTCGATCAGGCGCTGAACATCGCCGAGGATATCAAAAATCGTGTGTTGACCGCTTCACCCGGGTCGATTGATCTAACCATTGACAAGCTTGAGGACTACTCCAAACTGCTCGCTCGAGAGGGCATCGAACTGCGAGTTGAGGTTAGAACTCTTGGGGGTGAGGTCCTGCTGGCGTACGGCCCCGAGCAAAACCCGCTCGAGGGGTATTTCTCGCCGCCTTGTTCCGCGAGCCTACCGGTGGCGGTCACACGGGACCGAGGGTCAGCGCAGCTCTGTGAGTTAGTCGTGTGGGTGAGGGGGAAATAAGATGGACGAACGAGGCATTGGTTACATAGCAGACATGTTGGTCTTCGCGCTCTTGATTTCGTTCGCCAGCTTACTTTTGGTCGGGGCAAGCCCTATCGACCCTAAAATTGAAAGTACGCGATACGCCGCGAGCTTCGCGCAGAGCACTTTACTGGCGCTCCAGCACTCGACCGCGGATGAGTTCGGCGGCTTTGAGTATCAGCTTGACGCCTTTGGATTTGAACCGAACGTGCCGGTGATTGGGGAATCGGCAAAACGTGACCTGCGCTACAAAACGCTCACACAGCTCTTAGTTGAGGATGCTTTGCTTAACCTGCGCGTCGAGGTCGAGGGGATTGAACTTGAAATGCTCAGGCCGAATCAAAGCATGGAAAGTCAGCTTCGAGGATTCCTGAAAGAAGTGCTTGACAAACTCATCGGCGGCCGCTTTGGGTACTGCCTGACGGTGAAAACCTCGCCGATTGAGCTAGACTTTGCCCGAGTTTACTTCGAAACCGAAACCAAAAATTTTGACGATGGGGCGCAGCAGAAGCTTTGCTCCGAAACGATCGTCTCAACCCTGCCCATTTCACGGGAAGAGCTCGCACGGCGAATTCAGGGAGTGCTCGACGTCCCTGCCCCAGAACTCGAACCCGATATCGTTGTTGAGATAACTCTGGAGTTGTGGTCATGATGCAGGAGCGTGGTTTTATGCCGTTCAGCGCTGCGGGCATCGTCATCGTGATGCTCGTCGTGGCTATGCTGGGGCAGGCTGCTTGGTCACGGCACCAGCGCTCGCTGAACGCCGTGGACGACGCCTCGAGTTCGGCGCTTCTGACGATTATTACAAGCGTTCAAAACGACCTGCGGGCTGCGGCACGACATGCCGTTTACCGGGCCCTCTGGGAAGTGAACAAAGACGCGGACAACTACGGAAGCGATGAAGCGAGGGAGTTGGCCATCGAAAGCCTTGCGGCGGGACATTTCGCGGAGCTGACTGCTGCGCTGCCGAACGTGTACAGACAACACGACGTGCGCATCGAGCTCGAGCTTGGAACTTCGAGCGCTAGGCCGACTTTTGATCTGTGGGAGGACGATGGTGGATACGCATGGGCGACCGCCAGATTGCCGAGCCAAGCCCGCGTGAGGGTCAGCTCCTGGGACAACAGCTTGGTGCTCGAGCTCCCCTGCGAGAACCTCGAGGTATTCATCGATTCCCGGTACTTCCTGCTCCAACGGCGGATGCGGGAGTTCATCTATGGCCTCGGCAGCGTCGGCACGAACTGGGGGGTAATGGAGTACATTTCGGCTTGGACTGGGGCGTGGTTGGAGGGAAAGGTCACGATGAGCGCCTCCCGCAGCAAGGCATTCTTCGAGCTGGCATGGGCGGCGCACGAACTCGGCATTTTTGGGTCCGCAGACTATATGGCAACCGTGGGCGGGTTAATCGATACGACCGCTGGCACGGGTGAAACGAGCGAGGATATTCTCTCCAACCTCTCGGACACCGCCGTGGTCGTCACGCCCCTGAGGGCCGCCGACGTGGAAACCATGGGCGAGTATGTTGACCACGCCCTCGAAGCGCTCACCGGGGCCTCCACCGCGCTCACGGAAGCGAAGGAGCATGCCCAGCGTGCGAACGATGCCCTCATCCAAACACCTGAAAACACGGATAACATTGGCCCGGCGCTAGAAAATGTGCAAGACGCGCTTGGGGACGCCATCGCAAGCGTCGCCCAAGCTCGAGACCGTGTGTCGGAAGTCAGCCGGTATTTTGAACAACTCGTCGATTTCACCGCGCACTCGGCGGGTCAAAACGTGGTGATGGGGACACTGCACGAGAGCCTTGTAGAGCGAATGAGGGAGGATTACCCATCACCCCGGGAGCAAGTCACGTGGGGGGTCGAGGGGACCTTGGCGAAACTCGATGATCTCGAGACGAACATCAGCGCCTTTGTACAAGAGGTGATTGCCGACAACACCATCGCTGAGCTCGAAGACCTGATGACGGATTTACTTGATGAAATTACCTCATCCATCCAAGGATTGCTCGCCGAACCCGCTCCAAAGCGCTGGGTTGAGTTCACCAGCTACGCTAAGCCCGGTAGCTATGAGGGGGAGGCGCCCGAGTCAGTGGGAGAAACAGCACCCGTGTATATCGACGGTGAAGGGGGCGGTACAATCGGTGCTCTCAAAATTATCCTACAAAATGCGAGGAATAACCTCGACGAAATGAAGGGACTCGCAGAAGGGGCCGAACCAGCGCCCGATGAAATTAAGAGCGTGGAGATCGATGAGGCGCTCAGGCAAAAACTTGGGCTGAATGCTGGAGATTTTCTCAGCACTGATCGCGAACAACTCTACGAACTTCTGCCCCCACCCCCAATCCAATCCCAACCTGGACTCTCCGTGTTTCACGACTTCAGCATCAAGGAGGTTCGATATGGGCGGGAGGATCCCGCTGGCTGGTTTGGTTCGTCTAGCCCCACCCCCATCCCGCTCTGGTTCATAGGCGTGACGCTCTGGTGGGCCCAATGGGACATAACCCTGGAACTCGAGGACGGGACCATCGAGGAGGTGTTCGACTTTGATAATCCAACGCTGCCGTTGACCCATGAAGCGATGGGCGAGGAGTTCATCACTCATAAGCCGCTCGCGCACCGCCGCGAGGTGTCAAGAAATACGTTTAACTTCAGGCTTGTAATCATCAGCCTGAGATCCTTCAGCATATCCTGAATGCCCCTTAAAACGACTGGGATCAAAATTTTACTTTTCGAGTTGATCTTTGTCTCGACCACCTTTTTTTGGTTGATACCCTGTCAACTCTTCTGCAACGTGTTCGACTAAGACCTGAAGTCGAACTTAACCGCCCTCGCTCAATGAGGGTTTGGAGCTCGACTACCCGCATGCCAAGCTTCTCGAGCTCCACCTTCACGAACTCCAGCTTTCGTGAAACCGAATCGATACTCGCAAACAAATCGTGCCACAGTCCCTCAAAAGCCTCTCTGAAGACCTTCTCGACCTCGACCCCCAATCGAGAAGTCTGGGGCTCGAACTTTGCCTCTCGAAACTCCGCCGCCACGCGGTCGATAACCAGTTGAACCTGCTCGCCCGGCAGCCCCGTGCCCGTGAGCACATCGTAGATCTCATCGTGGGAGAACCCAGAACGCATCATCGACCGAATCACGTCCGACGCAGCTACACTGTTCGACATCTCCCCGCCATGCCTTTGGGTGAAGGTCATTTAAAAGGAGGAAAAAATTACGGCGAGGTGGGTGGCTAGGATGCGTACAGAAACGCGAACCCGGCGAGGTAAAAAGCGTAAAAGGCGAGCAACGCCAGCCCTTGACCACGCGTCAATCTTCGCCCCCTCCACATGAACCCCAACAGCAGTGCCATTACGGCGAGCATCACGGAGTTGCTGAACCAGAGCGCTTGGGAGTCCACGACCAAAGGCCTTATCAACGCTGCGCTGCCGATGATGAGTGTAATGTTGAAAATGTTCGAGCCTATGATGGTGCCCACGGAGAACTCCGGCAACCGCTTGGAGATGGAGATGATTATGGTGGCCAGCTCGGGGATCGACGTCCCGATGGCGACCAACGTGAAACCTATTGCTGCCTCTGGAACACCCATGCCTAAAGCAATTCCCACGCCGGAGTAAATCAGCAGCCTCGCTCCAATAATCACTCCAACCGTGCCTAGAATGAACAGGAGTATCGACCTACCCAACCTCTTCTGCTCGCTTGGGACTTTTTTCCTCGTCTTTCTCGCCTCCCTCTTCAACACGAACCTCAAGAAAAGCGCAAAAATCGCTAACAGGAGCATGCCCTCTACCGGCCCGACCACACCGTTGAGCGCCATCGCCGCGAGCGCTCCGCCAACTGCCAGCATGATGATCCCCTCGCCGAGCCTCTCCCGCCTAACTTGGGCCACGCCGAATATCGCGGCGAGCGCCAAAATTGGAGTGATGTTGATGATGTTGGAGCCGACCACATTCCCGTAGGAGATGCCGACGTTGCCGAACCAAGCCGACATGGTGGAGGTGAAGAACTCTGGCGCTGAGGTCGCAAAAGCCACAAGCGTTAATGCTATTATGACTTGGGACACGCCGAGCGCGCGAGCGATCCTGCACGCCGAGTCGACGAAGACATTGCCCGCTTTCGCAATGAGTAAGATGGCAGCGATAAACACTAAGATAAACTCAATCAATTTTTACCCCCCAGGTCTTAGATACGAATTCGAAGAGTACCGGCGTGAGCAACGTTGTGGTGAGTATCGTCATCACCAACCTCTCGTAGGTGAGATAGACGGCGAGACATTTAATACAAACTACTACAAAAGTTAAATTGGAGGAACCTAGATTCGATGGTCAGATATCTCATCCGTGGCCTAATCGATGGTTCTCTATCCACGCTCGGTATAGTTATCGGCGCCAGCATCGCTATCGGCCTAAGCCAGGAAGCGGCACGAATTGTTGTAGCCGCCGGGATTGGAGGCGGAATCGCGAACGGGCTCTCAAATATCATCGGAGCATTCGCAGCCGAGAAAACTGTTGCCCACAAGGAACTGGAGAGAATCGAGCGAGCAATGCTCAAACGTGGCGCGATCAAGAACAGCGGGCTATACAGAAAGACCGAGAAGAGGATCCTCTCGAGCAGCGTGATAGATGGGTTGGCGACGATCGGCGGGTCGCTAATCCCCGTACTGCCGTTTTTCGTTCTGCCCGCGCTTCCGGCGTTGGAGTGGTCTGTAGCTGTGACACTCGCGCTTTTCTTCTCCATAGGGATATACATCGGCAAGGTCTCGAGGGAGAACCTCGCGCTCTCGGGCTTTAAGATGGTATTGTTTGCCGGAGCGACCGCGGGAATCGCTGCTCTAATAAAAATAGTTATGTAATGTCTAGGTCTTCCGCCAGAGAATTTCACCTCGTGCTTCTATTTGCAAAATTCGATGGTAGGGGATCTCCACCTCACCCTCGGGCGAAGCCACGCGCATGAAGCCGCGCCCTAGCTCGAGGATGTCGTTGCCCTCGATGACGCGTTTATCGTTGGGGGCGCCCCGATGCAGGATCGTCACCTTGGCGCTTTGGAACTCGTCCTCGCCGCCCCACTTCAGCTTGTTCAACACCTCGCGCGCTCCCATTTAGGTCAGTAAAATTTAGCCAATTTACTATTTGAGTTATTGCCCAGCGCTTAACTGATGAACTCGAGCGCCTCTAACACGTGCCTGCGCGCATTTCTCTCGGCGAGCGGGCCGTGTCCGGGGTACAATCGCTCCGCCTCAAGCTTTGCCAGCTCCCGCAGCGAACGGGCTAATGCCTCGCCATCTCCGGTCGGCAGGTCCACGCGCCCAACGCCGTCGCAAAAAAGCGTGTCGCCTGAGAACAAAATTTTCTGCTCGGGTTCGTAGAGGCTTATGCTGCCCCGGGTGTGGCCGGGGGTGTGAAGAACCTCAAGCGTGAGTTCGCCCAGTTTGACCCGATCGCCTCGATGGAGTTCGCGTGCTACTTCGAGGGGCTCAAGCGTTTTGCCGAGACCCTGGGCAAGCGTGATAACCTGGTCGCCTTTTCGTAGCAGTCCTGCCTCGAGCTCGTGAATCGCCACCTCGCAACCAGAGGCGCGGACGAAGTCGCGGTCGCCCCCCACGTGGTCGTAGTGGCAGTGGGTGTTGATAATGAGCTGAATGTCACTCGGCTTCAGGTTAAACTTGCCGAGGTTTCGTTTGACTTCCTCAAAGTTCAGCCCTGACCCAGCATCGATGAGCGCAATTGTCTCGTCGATGATAAGGTAAATATTTGAGTCAAGTGGACCGGCGCCGATTTGGTAGATTCGCATACAATTCCACCCATTATTCTAAGTTATAATGTTTTCCAAGCCAACCTCTCGCGCGATTTCGAGAGCTCTTTCGAATTCCTCCGCACTCAACCGACGGGAGATCTCAGGATACTCGTGCGCCCTAGCCTCGGGCCGATATTGATCCATTACATTTACCCTAACCACGCTGCCCAAATTTTCGGCTATCCACCCCAGTACTGGACGCGTACAACATTCGACGTTCGCGGGCAGGACCAGGTGACGGATGATCAACTCAGCATCAGCGAAAGCTAGCCGATGATTGCGCGAAACCACCTCAAAATAATTCGGTACTTTCGAGTAGCGAAGAGCGCATTCATCATTGCCGTACTTGAAGTCGGTCAGGTAAACGTCCTGCGTGCCAAATAGCAATTTCATCGCCTCCGTGCTCATGTAGAAATCAGAATTCCAAACGCTCGGGACGCTCACCTCACATAGGTTGAGTGCTTCCAGTATGGTGTGTAGGTTGGGCGTCGGTTCCCCTCCCACCCAATTCACATTCCGCGCGCCCTCGCGTCGTTGCGCCTCTACGAGCTTGGCAAGCGTCTGGGGTGAGGCCTCGACGCCGCCCTTGGGATACTGTGAGATGTCCCAGTTCTGGCAGTATTGGCACTTGAACGGGCACCCGCTGAAGAAAATAGTGTAAGATGGCACCAGCTCGGGCTCTTCTCCGGTGTGAATGAACTCTGACGCTATCCGCGATCGCTCACCCACACCACAAACCCCAACCTCGCCCGCCGTTCGATCAACCCCGCACCGACGCTCGCAGAAATGGCAGGATTTTAAAATCCTTTTGGCGAGTTCCACTTTCAAACCGAGCAGTGAAGTTTCGGGCTGCTTCAAATCTTCGAGCTTTGCTTTGCCTGCATCGATGCGCGAGAGCAACTTGCGGAACTCCTTCAGCCCCCGCTCGTGGGCGCGCCAGAGCTCCTCATCGCTTGCCGAGAGATCGACACTCACCTTCACGCGCTTGCACATCAAAAAGCGCGCCGGGAGCTTGCCCTCCATGACTGCAAAATACCGTGCCAACGATTTTCTCGCTCGCTCGTCCTTGAGCACGGCAACGGCGTCCGACCAAAATATACGCCACATCCCGTGTGCCCCAATTATGTTTTTAATCGTCCTGCCCTAAAGAGCGTTCAGCAAGAACTGTAAATGAATATCACTAAACTTGGAGGATTGCATGAAACTTGGAGTTGTAACGGTTACTTCGCCTCTACGGGTCAAAAAGCCGAATATTGCGAGATTAGTCGGCGATGTGTTGAAGCAGCTAAAAAATTCTGGGATTGAGGCCGTGTCCCCTCAAACATTTGCCTCAGATGTGGAAAGCGCAGAGCAACTAGTCAAGCAGGTTCTTTCAGCGGGAGTGGATGCCCTCGCTTATTTAATCACTTCGGGCGGGACCGAGAGGATGATACTCGAGTCGGCAAAAAACGTTGCGTTGCCCATCTTTCTGCTGGCAAATTCGTCGGACAACTCCTTCGCCGCAGCTTGCGAGGTGCTCCCAAAGCTCAAAACCATGGGAAAGCGCACCAAACCAATTTTCAGCGAAAAAATCGACGAAGCCGCCGTACGCGAAATGAAGCAAACTGACGATACCACTGAAGTTGTTCAAAAGCTCCGCCGGACAAGATTGGGCTTAATCGGGGAGCCGTCCCCCTGGCTGGTTTCTATTTGCACCGATTTTCAATTAATCAGGGATAGAATAGGACCGCGAATAGTTCAAGTGGATCTATCTGAGTTAGTAAAAGAGGTCGAGAAAATACCCAGCTCTGAAGCGCGTAAAATTTCTGAGGGATTTCTCTCAAATGTTCTAAAAATGGTTGAGCCGACTGAAATGGACGTTGTTCAAGCAGCCAAAATTTACCTCGGGCTGAAGAACTTGGTGAAGAAACATAACTTGGACGCTCTCTCGATAAGATGCTTCGACCTCATCCCCGCGCTCGACAACACCGGATGTTTTGCCGTTTCAAGGATGATAGACGAAGGGATTATCGCTGGATGTGAGGGCGACATAGACACAACCCTAACGATGTTGGTATTGCATTACCTCACCAACGAGCCCGTTTGGCTGACGAATACTTGTTCAATCGATCGAGCCAAGAACACGCTGACGTTCGCACACTGCACCATCGCCACTAAATTGCTCGAAGACGGCTCAAAGGTGACGCTCCGAAGCCATTTCGAATCGGGTAAAGGTGTATCGATTCAAGGGCCACTGAAGCCCGGACAAAAGGTCACCATTGCGCGCCTGGGTGGCCTTAAAATGGATAAGATGGTGATCGCAACGGGCACCATCCGCCAAAGCGATATGAGCCACGAACACATGTGCCGCACGCAAGTTGAGGTGAGGCTCGATGGTAAGGTTGAGACTTTTATCGACAATTTGCTCGGGAATCATGCCACTATTGTGAAAGGGGATATTTCGTCTAAGCTACAAGATTTTTGTGATAAACTCGGGATAAATGCAATTTCTATCTAAAATTTACTTTAAGAAGTTAAAGGAGCTTGCTCCGGGTGCACAGACTTGAAGGTTTATTAGACGATCAATACAGTCGTTACCTATACCTCAAAACCAATGCAACCATCGCCAAGCACAAACCACAAGTCACAACACTAGACAAAATGAGGGCAACCCCGTGAACCGAAATTCCATAAACGGCCCAGAGAAAAGCGCCCGCGAACAATATTATCCAAAAAGG
>DAOVGS010000053.1 GCA_030672285.1 Hadesarchaea archaeon
TGCTTTTCGCTCCCGCACAAACGCCTTTTCCAGATACAAAGAGCAGAACCACAACCTTTGGGTCATCGAGCCTAAATACCAGTCCGGGAAAAACTTCTGGCTCATACTCAGTGGTTTCGAAATTCCTAGCAATTTCTTCCATATCGAACCCTCTGACAAAGTCAATTGAAGACACAATGTTTTGAACTTTGATTTTGGGTTCTGATTTAATCTTGACACCGGACCTTCGGAGCTTTTTGGTCAGATTTTTGATTGCAAGCTTGGCATCTTTCATACTTTTGGCACCAACGCAATTCATCTTTCCGGAACTGAATATCAGAAAAGATGCGCGGGGAACCTCCGATCTATAAGCTATGCCCGGAAAAACTTCAGGATCATAATCAGCGCCGTCTAGGGTTCTCGCCAGTTTTTCGAGGTTGAACTCGGTACCCGCGTAGGTAACAGATACCACTATATTCTGGATTTTGGTTTTCACCCTAGGCATATCAACCGTACAATTAGTTCACACACCTACCTTGCTACTTTCGGTTCGGCCAAATATCGTGAGCGAGGCAATCGTTCGCGCGAGCTGAAAAATTAAATTCTAAAAAAGATAGCGCATGTTAAGAAGCTTGCTGTTTCAGCTATTTCTAGTACTCGATGTTATTGATGTACCCTGGGTCTGGCATTGAGGTCGCCTAGTTTGAAACTCATGTTTGGGCCCAGTGCTGAGTATTATGCAAAAATTTAAGGTTGTTTGTTGTAAGTGTATAGTGGGATTTTTGGATGGTAAGCGCTTTTGGCTTAATATCCACCGAGCCAGGTAAGACCGCTGAAGTCTTCCAAAGGGTGAAGAGTATAGATGGTGTCAAGAAAGCGGAATGCGTGACCGGTCTCTACGACATTATCGTCCGTGTTGAGGTCGACTCCCCCGAGAAGCTCACCAAGGTGGTTTTTGGTGATATCCGAAGCATAGCAGGCGTCACGAGCACCGTCACGCTGATCGTGACCGAATTATAGGGGTGTAGCGAATGCCGCTTGGTATTTTTGGCACGATAATGCAAGCAGCTACCCCTTGATTTTGAGGGCGAAGGGGGGGCTAATACAATAATGCGCAGCAAAAAATAGAGCCGAAATAAGCAAATACCTGAAAAAATCAAGAAAGGAGGGAATAAAATGGCAGCTCAGATTGGTCAGATGGGGGGCACCCCCGTCTTAATCCTTCAGGAGGGAGCCCAGCGCCTCGTCGGGAGGGATGCGAGGCGAAACAACATCGTGGCGGCGCGCGTGATTTCGGAAGCCGTGAGGTCCACCCTCGGTCCGAAGGGAATGGATAAGATGTTGGTCGATTCGCTGGGTGATGTGACGATCACGAACGATGGAAGAACTATCTTGGATGAGATGGAGGTCGAGCATCCGTCGGCGAAGATGATGGTCGAGGTTGCGAAGGCGGTGGACGACGAAGTGGGCGACGGCACGACGAGCGCCGTCGTACTGGCCGGGGAGCTCTTGAAGCAAGCCGAGAAATTGCTCGATCAGGATATCCACGCCACGGGGATCGTTTCGGGTTACAGGTTGGCGGCGGAAAGGGCAGTAGAGATCCTTGAAAAAATTTCAGTCCCAATTGCAGCTGGGGATGAAAGGGCCCTACGAGATGTAGCCATGACGGCGATGGCTGGGAGGACGGCCGAAGCCGAGAGGGGGAAGCTAGCCGATATTGCCATAAGGGCGGTCAAGCGCATCGCGGAGGGGACGGACGGAAAGGTGAGGGCCGATATCGATTACGTGACGGTTCAAAAGCAGGAGGGAGGAGGTTTGGGCGATTCGGAGCTCGTGGAGGGCGTGATAATCGATAAGGAGGTCGCCCACCCCGGTATGCCGAAGCGCGTGAAAGATGCCAAAATTGCCCTCTTAAGTTGCGAGCTTGAAACAAAGAAGACGGAGACCGATGCCCAAATTCGGATAACAAGTCTGGAGCAGATGAAGGCGTTTCTCGATGAGGAGGAGAGGATGCTCAAGCAAAAGGCCGACAGGATAGCAGAGGCAGGCGCGAACGTCGTGCTCTGCCAAAAGGGAGTTGATGATTTAGTCCAGCACTACCTCGCAAAGACCGGCATTTTGGCAGCCCGCAGGATCAAGAAGTCTGACATGGAGAAACTGGCCAGGGCTACCGGTGCGAAAATTGTTACAATTATCGAGGACCTTTCAGCGGGCGATTTGGGCAAGGCCGGTTTGGTCGAGGAGCGAAAGATCGCGGACGAGAAAATGCTGTTCGTCGAGGGGTGCACGGACCCGAAAGCTGTCGGCATCCTCCTGAGGGGTGGGACCGAGCACATCGTGGATGAGGCGGAGAGGGCGGTGCACGATGCTCTCATGGTCGTTTCGGCGGTCGTTGAAGATGGGAAGGCGGTCGCCGGTGGCGGAAGCGCGGAGATGGAGATCGTAAAAGGGCTCAGGAGTTATTCGAGCGGCATCGGCGGGAGGGAGGCCCTAGCCATAAACGCATTTGCTGATGCATTGGAGGCAATACCGAGGACACTCGCCGAAAATGCGGGCCTCGATCAAATAGATATCCTCGCCGATCTCAGGGCGAAGCACGAAGGAGATGGAACACACATCGGGTTGGATGTGGCATCCGGCGAGCTCAATGACATGATGAAGGCCGGAGTGATCGAATCGTTGAGGGTCAAGGGGCAGGTGATCAAGTCGGCAGCCGAGACAGCCGAGATGATCCTGAGGATAGACGATGTTATCTCGACAAAGGGGGTTGGGAAAGCCCCATCCACCCCACCGAGTCCGGAAGGGGAGATGCCGGAATATTGAGTTCGGCTCCTCCATCATAGTATTTTTTTCTTGAACTTCCTCTTCAACAGTTTTTGATGTTTCACCCTCAAGCACTTCGCATGCTTGCTTCTAACTTGTGCAACCGGCGGCGCATCTCCTCTTTTGTGGACCTGATCAACTCGTGGGTACGGAGTGCGATGTAGCGATATGCGAGCTTTCCCTTTTTGGTGATCACCCTTTTTCTCCCGATGAGGCGGAGCTGGAGGAGGAGTTTCAGGTGGGTTCTTATCGCTCGCTCAGACCTCTTGCTGTGCGCGACTATTTCAGACACCAAAAGTCCCCTTTTGCTCCTCGCCAAGATGTTGAGAATTTTCCTACCCGTGGCACGAATGTTGAGAAAACCAGATATCTCCGTGATGAGGTCGTCCGTCCCCATTTTTATCACGCTTACTCATACGAGAAAAAGAACTAAATACCTTGCGGCATAAGTCCTATGCAGAATAATTTGCACCCCAGTTGGAGATGCCGAATGAGCGAGATAGTTCTAACCGCAGACCGTTCGCTCATGTCCGATTACGGCCCACAACCGGATGAGAAATGACATGGGTGCTTGGCGATGTTCACCACACTCGGCATCTTAAAACTGGCCCTTGGCAACCCCATCTCACGGGCGGTGCTGACCCGCTCCACCGCGCGGTGCTCGAAGTGTGGCAATCGCAGGCTCCGGATAGCGCTTGCTAGGTACGCTGGGGTTGATGTCAAAGCTTGCCCAACCTGCCGCATGTACAGCTTCGTGATCGGCGGCATAATCGACATCGGACGGGTATTGCTCCGCACCTCGAAGCGCGAGATGCGAGACTTCTTCAAGAGCCAGACCACCCGGCGTGGACTTGCGAGCATCGTGCGCGGCATAGCCGAACATGGCGTTACTCAGCCTCAGCTGCTGGGGGCACCTTTCCTCGTCGTTTGGGATCTCACCCATGCCTGCAACCTCAAGTGCAAACACTGCTACCAGCGAGCCGATCGCCCGCTGCCAGATGAACTCACCACCGAGGAAGCGAAGCGTTTGATCGAGGAACTTGCGGACGCCGATATGGTAGCACTAGCATTTTCAGGGGGTGAGCCACTTATGCGTCCCGATTTCTACGAGCTAGCGGCATATGCGCGGAGCCTCGGCATCCACGTGGCCCTAGCGACGAACGGCACGCTCATAACGAAAGAGGTGGCGAAACGACTCAAGGGGATCGACATCAACTACGTGGAGATAAGCCTCGACGGTGCCAGCGCCAAGACCCACGACGGGTTCAGGGGGGTTCCAGGGATGTTTGGCATGACGATCGAGGGGATAAAAAATTGTGTCGAGGCAGGCCTTTACACATGCATCGCCACCACGGTCACCAAGCTCAATTTAAACGAGATACAGGAGACGTATGAGCTGGCCTTGTCGCTTGGTTGCAAGCGTCAAATGATTTTTAACTTCGTCCCAACTGGGCGGGGCGTAGATATGATCGATTTAGACCTCTCGCCCGAGGAGCGTGAGCAGCTGCTGGAGCAGAACTACGTCAACCTAGTTAGTGGCAGGGGCTGTGATGTTTTGGGGACCGCCCCCCAACTCGCCCGCATCGCCTTGAGGCATACCGAGGGGGTCGAAAGGGCGCCTCTCGTCTCCGCACATTTTGCTGCCTCGGCCGATCTCGGAGAACATACGAGGCTACTGGCTGAATTCCTAGGCGGCTGCGGTGCCGGACGCTGCTACTGCGCGATCGAACCGAACGGTGATGTGTTGCCCTGCGTTTTTATGCCGATTAAGGTGGGCAACATACGTGAAAAATCATTTCTTGAGATCTGGCAGGGGTCATCCGTGCTCAACGACCTGCGCGACCGGAGCAGGCTAAAGGGGCATTGTGGCGAGTGCGAGTACCGCTACGCTTGCGGTGGCTGCCGCGCTCGTGCTTACGGCTACTTCGGCGATTACGACATGCCGGACCCGGGGTGCGTCAATAACCTCGAGTACTGGAAACAGCTGAAACGGGGTTTTCCTCACGATTAAGGCTGCATCGATGATCCCGTTAGATCTAAAATTTATTTGACAGTCTGCTGCTGCCTCCGATTACAAACCGACTCCCACGAACTTCCAGGTTACTTCGCTTCACAACAAGCGCACTCTAAATGGACGGCGACGAGGCCCCTTCTCTGCCCAAACGGTACGTATGTGAACTTCGAGCCAGTCCCGATTGCCCGCCCACAAGCGAAACATGTTATCGGGTAGGACGCTGTGAAAATCTTGGTTCCCAAGGGTTGCACCTCCCGCTTCCCCGCCGCCCGACATCCCGGGTTGGACTTGGATCTTATCCACTCGTTCGTATTTGACAAATTTCAACCCCCGATTACTCTATCTTTTCACTTTTGAGCTTGTCCACGGCTTTTCTCAAACCCTTCAACTGTGCCTCTATCCGATCGAGCTGTGCTAGCGTTTCGCGCATGAGCTTGATCTTATCGCATTGGATCCTGTGCTCCTCGGGAGTCATCTCACCCATCGCCACGCGCCTCACGACCCCATCCTCTCGTAGTCGCGTCGTGCCTTGGATATGAGACGGTTGAGGTAGTTGTGGCTTACCTTGGTCGGCTGGGCTGGCGTCGTCGGGGAAGGCGGCGGCTGGGTCCCGGCGGAACGCTCCAAAGCGCTCAATCGCCGCTCTAGATCCGACAATCGCTGAATTGATGATTTTAACTTGCTCTCGATGGATGAAATGCGCTCGTCCCTTTCAATTTGTTTCACCTCACCACTCCCCGAGATTTGGTCGCCCCCACTGGTCACCGCCCCCTCGTCTCCCTCCAGCCCAAATAGATTAACAGCGCCGCGACCACGATGACCCCAAGTATGAACACAACATCATCCCTGAGGAAGTTTTCAATCGCCGTCATCATTACCCCTCCAAAATTATGTACTACATACATATTTGCTATCACCTTCGATTACCCTCACGGCAGCCCTAGCTCGGCCATCCTCTCGGTGGCCCTCTCGACGTCCTCACCCCCGTACCTCCACAAGGCGATGTCCAACCGGTTGCCCCCACACTTGCTCCGCCCGCAGACGAACCGTAGCAGTGTCTTGGAGACAGGGTTGCCGAGCCACCGCTGCACCGATCCAACTACCACATCTCCCCTCCCGACCACGGCTTTCTCATTCGCACTCGGTGCTGATGCCACACCCCTCGCCCGCTTACAGCTTGACTGACGCTTCGTAGCAACGGCCACTTTGAACTTCAAATCATCACTTCCCCGCCTAGCTCCCTAAAGCTCAACAACGATCGCCATGTTCGTATCGACGACACTCTTGATCTTGTGGATTCCCTCGACGACAGTGTTGGTCAACGTCGCCAAATCCTTCGCCTCGACAAACACAATGATGTCGTAGGGCCCCGTGACCACGTGCACCGACTTCACCCCTCGAAGTCCCTCGAGTTCTTTCGAAACCTGCCTGACTTGGCCTATCGCAGCAGTTATCAAAACATACGCTTGTACCAATCGCTCACCTCACCACCCTGCCTTTTCGGGGAAACCTTATTCATTTCGCCCACCTCCTCAATCCAGCCCCCTTGAGCGAGTGGTGCCAATGATACAGTCTCGAATCCCAGCAATCACAAAGAGGGCACCCATTACCATCACGATCCACGCGAAACCTGGGATCGAGCCTTCATGCGCGTACCATGCCGAAGCGTACGCGGTGCCGAACCTGAATGCGACGAGCCCAATCACGAGGAAGAACGCACCCTTCGCCATCTGTCTTTTATTCAGGTTCTCACCCCCTCCTCCGATCTAGGGATACCACTATATTCTGGATTCTGGTTTTCACCCTAGGTGTATCAACAGCATAATCAGATTACGCACCCCACCTTGCTACTTTCGGTTCGGCCAAATATCGTGAGCGAGGCAATCGTTCGCGCGAGCTGGACGAGCTCTGGCGGGCGGGTTGTAAAGATTTGAAACCGTATGTCGAGGAGTTCTCGGCGGTGAAGAATCTCGTCACAGAATTCAAAAAGCGCTACTCGAGGATTTCCTAAAGATCTCACTTAGCTTTACCTATCTCTTGTACGGCCTCTGGATTTCTTAGGGTTGAAATATCCCCAACCAGCTTCCCAGTTACCACAGCTTTGATCACTCTGCGCATTATCTTACCACTCCGAGTCTTGGGGACATCACCGACGAACAACACCTCATCGGGCCTCGCTATCTTCCCTATTTCTTTGCCCACGTGTTCTCGAAGCTCAGCCCTCAATTCCTCGCTCGGCTTGGCACCAGCTTTCAGAACCACGAAAGCCGTTATGGATTCTCCTTTTATTTCGTGAGGTTTTCCGATTACCGCAGCTTCCGCGACTTTTTCGTGGCTGACCAACGCAGATTCTACTTCTGAGTTACCTATCCGGTGCCCCGCGACATTAAGCACGTCATCTGCCCTTCCTTGGACCCAGAAGTAGCCATCCTCGTCCTTCCTCGCCATATCACCAGTCAGGTAATAGTTGGGGAATTTACTCCAGTATATCTCTTGGTATCTTTTCGGATCTTTGTAGAGGCCGCGAAGCATAGCGGGCCAAGGGGTGAGTTGAACTAAACTGCCACCCGCACCGGTGAGCGGTTTACCCTTCTCGTCGAACACATCCGCCGAGAATCCTGGCAAGGGCTTTGTGGCTGACCCTGGTTTTAGAGGGGTAATAGGCAACGGCGAGATGCAGAAAGTTCCAGATTCTGTCTGCCACCAAGTGTCCATGATTTGGCACCGCTCGTTTCCTATGTGTTTGTAGTACCATATCCAAGCCTCCGGGTTTATCGGCTCCCCAACGGTGCCCAGCAGCCTCAGCGAACTCAAGCCGTGCTTTTGAGGCCATTGCTCACCAAGCCTCATGTGTGCCCTGATCGATGTTGGAGAGGTATAGAAAACTGTCACCCCATACTTCTCGACGATAGACCACCATCGGTCGGGGTCGGGATAAGCAGGGGCCCCCTCATACATCACGGAAGTTACCCCAACGATAAGCGGAGCATAAACGATGTAGCTGTGCCCTGTTACCCACCCAATGTCTGCGGCGCACCACCACACGTCATCATCTTTGAGGTCAAATACCCACTTGAGAGTTTGATAGGTTCCGACTGCGTAGCCACCATGAACATGAATGACCCCCTTTGATTTCCCAGTGGTCCCAGAGGTATAGAGGATATAGAGGATGTCTTCTGAGTCCGTTGGTTCGGAATCGGCGGTTGTTGGTTGATTTTTTGTAACTTCACCCCACCAGAGATCTCGACCCTCTTTCATCGGAACCTTTTCTCCCGTGCGCTTGACGACGATGACTTTCTTGACGGTCGGGGCCTCCTCTAGGGCCTCGTCTGCATTTTTCTTTGTCGGGACGACCTTCCCACGCCTGTATGACCCATCACAGGTGATGAGCAATTTAGCCTTCGCATCGTTTACTCTCTCCCTCAAGGCCTTGGCACTAAACCCCGAGAACACGACGCTGTGAATCGCCCCCATCTTCGCGCAGGCGAGCATCGCGATGGGAAGCTCGGGAATCATCGGGAGATAAATCCCGACCCTGTCTCCTTTCTTGATTCCAAAACTTTTCAAAGCGTTCACGAGCTTGTTGACCTCTTCATAAAGTTCAGTGTAGGTCAGCTTTCTGACATCGCCCGGCTCCCCCTCCCAGATGTAGGCTACCTTGTCCTTGGTTGGAGTTTTCATGTGCCGATCGACGGCATTGTAGGCGATGTTGATTTTACCCCCCATAAACCACTTAGCGTAAGGGGGCTTCCATTCGAGAACCTTTTTCCAGGGTTTGAGCCACTCGAGCTCCTTCGCGACCTCACCCCAGAACCAGTCGAGGTCCTTTGCCCTTTCGAGCAACTCATCGTAATCTTTTATCCCGTGTTTGTCCATCCATCGCTTGACGTTGCTATTTTCAACTAGCTCTTTCGAGGGTTCGAAGACCCTACGCTCCTTCAGTAAAACGTCTAATCCCTTTTCAGCCATAGGTTGCCTCGGTTTTCGTTATTTGGCGTACAATAAATAATTTAGGGAAAAAATCACTTTCGCCAATATTTATCCCACCATCCGGCTACAGAAACAACCGTCCACTCCTAACGAAGAAGAGTTCTCGCAATCGATCGCACAGCCTTAGCGGGCTCGGGCCCCATCGGCGACCCCATCACCATGCGAGTTACTCTAAGACGTTTTAATTCCTCGACGCGCGCGATGAGCTCTTCTATCGGGCCGCAGACCGAGAACGCATCGATCATGCGCTCAGTCACCGCCGCGCGGGCCTTTTTCAACTCTCCGGCCCTGAGCAGGCGGCGAATCGATTCGACCTCCTCGACCCCGATGCCGTGACGCTCGAGTGATGCGCGGGGGGCTGATGAGGTAATGAACGCGACTACCCCACGGGCCGCGTCCCTCGCTTTTCTCGCGTCCCTCCCGACCGACACGGCAAGGTATGCGACGAAATCGAACGCCTCGGATTTCCTCCCGCTCGCTCGCAACCCCCTCTCAATGTACTCGATACACTCTTGGATGTCCTCGGGTTGTGAGGCGTTGATGAGGGCACCATCGGCAACCGAGCCCGCGAGTTCAAGCATACGCCGCCGCCGTCCGCCGATGTAAATGGGAATTTTATTTACCGGTTTGAACCTGAGCCCCGCGCCCCGGCACGAGAAGAGCTCCCCCGTGAAGCTCACGCGGTTCCCTGCGAGGAGTTCGCGGATGATGTGGGTCGCCTCCCGCACCGCCGTGATGGGCTTCCGTTGTTCCACCCCCACCGTCGCGAGGAAGAAGGGGTCACCAGCGGAAATCCCAAGCAGCACCCGCCTTGGCGAGATCTCGTTGAGGGTCGCGATGGCAGCAGCGGTTACGGTGGGGTGAACTAGGTATGGATTCGTCACGCCAGGGCCCAACCTCACTCGGCGTGTTTCGAGCGCGAGCTGGGTGAGCACGGGGTAAACGTAGCGGTTGTGGTAGTGGTCGCAAACCCAGATCTGCTCGAACCCTAAGCGCTCGACCAATCGGGCCAGCCTGACTAGGGCATCCAGCTTCAGATAAGGGACGAACTCTACTCCAAATTTCACCTCGACTCCCTCGCATTTTAATGTGGGTATGCTAAAATAGCCGTCGGTGGCCAAGTGCAGCTCATCGTGCTCAAGGGATTACCATAAATGAAATGAGGCGGCACTTGCGAGTGTACAGCTATAAAGCACGGCTGAGAAGCACAGGCATGCGGTGCAGAGGAAAGTGTCAAGATCTTGTGCGTCGGCTTTTCTTTTTCTTCACGAGTTTTCCGAGCCCACGCTTCCGAAGCATCGCTTTGATCTCTCGCTCGGACGGTTGCGGAGGCAAGGGGGGCGGGGGTGTTCGAGCTAGCTTCGCCCTGAATATGCTGATGATTTTGCTTGCTACGAACATGTACGCGAGCACCAGCACGCAGAAGTAAAGCGGTTCGAGTGCGAGCGCCATGGACGTGATGATTGCGGGTCCGACGATCGCGAGTCCGACCGCTAGGGCAATCACAATCGTTTTGACCTTTCGGCGGCGGTAAAGCACCATCAGCTTTCCTCCCAGACCCAAGAGCAGCGCTTCCAGCCCAAAGGCCAAAGAACCGGCGAGGAGAATTAGGTAGAGGATATCGATGGCGCTCAAGCCGGTCACCAATCGAGCTAGGGTGGCGGGAGATTTAAAGGATAGGCGAACGAACGAGCGGCGCCGCATGGTTACGATTTTGGATCGCTTAGGCGCTGAGTTCGAACTCTGGCGCCGCTACACCGACGACCCCTTCCTGCTGCTCATCGGCACCGTCCTCTCGCAGAACACGAACTGGCGCAACACCCGAGCGGCTTACGACCGACTCGTCACGAAGTTTAAGACGCCCAGGCAGCTCGCTAGGGCGGATGTGCGGGAGATTCAAAAGCTGATCAAACCCGCTGGCTTGTATCGCATGAAATCGAGGCGCCTGAAGGAACTCGCGCAGATAATCTGCCAGCGCTACGATGGAAATTTCGGCACCGTGCTTCGAAAGTCGTCTGAGGCGGCGCGTCAAGAGCTTCTCTCGCTACCCGGCGTGGGCTACAAGAGCGCGGATGTGCTGTTGCTATTTGGCGCGCGGCGCGATGTGCTGCCGATTGATACCCACATTTTTAGGATATCGAAGCGTTTGGGTTTTGCAGCACGTGGGGATGACCATGAGGAAGTTAGGATTAAGCTCGAAAAACTTGTCCAACGTGGTCGTCGCGGTGAGGCCCACATTTTCTTGATCCAGCACGGCAGGCGCTACTGCCGCGCTCGAAACCCGCTGTGCGGTGAGTGTCCGATCAACCGCTTCTGTCCAATCGGAATTCGCCGTGCAAAGCGCGCACGGCTTTAACGGCGTCCCGCTCGTTGGTTGCGAAAGAGATGTTGAGCTCCGAGGATCCCTGGGCGATCATGAGGTCAGCTTTTGGATTTCGGCTCGAGCACGTAGTACGCGTTAAGAGCTTCGCAGATATTTTTCGCGAGCGCGTGATAACACATGTCGACATCGACCTTTTCGGTAGCGATGTTCATCACGTAGTCGCGACAGGTGCAGAAAGCGCGGACAACTTCATATTCATCAGCCTTTCCCCGCACGAACCACCGCTGCCCTCTCCTTATGACGCGCCTTCGCTTGATGACTTCTAGGGCCCGCTTTCCCCGCCCGCCATAGACATCCATTACCCCCCGCTCGAACTCTGGACTGAGCACCTTGTCACGCTTCAGGCGCTTGAACAGCTCGTCCCTCCCGCGCTGGAACGCCGCCGAAACCATCCAATTCCCACCCTAATTAATCACACAGGTGTATTAGAATAAAGTTGATGATGAGTCAAACTCTAGCCCTGTTGCGCAAGCACGGCATAAGGCTCAGCAAGCGAGCGGGGCAGCATCAAGT
The DNA here is from genome assembly GCA_030672285.1 of Hadesarchaea archaeon. GTDB lineage: Archaea > Hadarchaeota > Hadarchaeia > Hadarchaeales > Hadarchaeaceae > DG-33. The sequence continues at coordinate 11,703 of DAOVGS010000053.1, forward strand.
CATCGACCCCACTGTTCTGGAGCAGATGGTCGACTACGCCAAGCTCTCGCGCGATGACGTGGTGCTCGAGGTGGGTGCTGGGATAGGAAATCTAACACTTTTGCTCGCCGCGTGTGCTGGAGGGGTGATCGCGGTGGAGCGAGATAGAAGGCTCATAAAAATCCTAGGGGAGCGGTTGAGGGGCCACTCGAACGTCGAGCTGTTGTGCGGGGACGCGTTGCGCATCGAGCTTCCCAAGTTCAACAAAGTCGTCGCGAACCTGCCTTACGGCATTTCCTCAGACATCACATTCAGGTTTCTCGGTCACGATTTCGAACTGGCCGTACTGATGTATCAGCAGGAGTTCGCCGAGCGGCTCGTGGCGAGGCCGGGGTCCGATGATTACGGCCGCCTGACGGTGAACACTTACTATCGAGCGAGCGTCGAGTTGTTGGGGGAGGTGCCGCCAGAGACATTTTTTCCGCAACCAAAAGTCACGTCGGCGATCGTCAGACTCAGGCCGCGGGAGCCGCCATTCAAGGTCGTGGATGAGCACGTGTTTTTCAACGTGGTTCGGGCGCTCTTCCAACACCGACGCCAGCGGGTGCGGAACGCGCTATATCGTTCTTTCGGGGAAGTATTCCCTGGTGTGAAAATATCGAAGGCGGAGAGGCGAGCGACGATAGATCAGAAGCTCCCTAAAGCGCTTGCCGAAGCACGCGTGATGGACCTTGAGCCGGAGAAATTTGGCGTGATAGCTAACCTATTTACTTCTCCATGAAGTCCTCGGGCTTGGGTGGCTCCGGTTTCAGGCCCTTGCGTTTTCGCGCGTCCCGAATGATCTGTTCCTGGAGCTCCTTGGGCAACCGCTCAAATTTTTCGAACTCTGTCCCCCAGATTGCCCGCCCCTCGGTCTCCGAGCGCATTTCAGCTGCTAGCCCGAAGGAATTTGCCACCGGCAGCGAGGCTTTGATGATCGCGATGTCTTCTTCTGACTCCATCGTGACGATTCGTCCCCGACGCCCCTGGATGACCTTGGTGGCACCGCCCATGAACTCCTGCGGCACCCGCACCTCGAGCTTGAGCAGGGGCTCGAGCACCGTTGGATTAGCTAGGAGGATTCCGGCCTGAATCGGGCGCCTGACAGCCGGGATGATTTGAGCTGGCCCCCGGTGTACCGAATCCTCGTGCAGCGATGCGTCGTCGATGAGCACTTTGAGCCCGCGCATGGGCTCGCGCATCAGCGGCCCCTCCTCGACGACCTGCTCGAAGGCCTCGATGGCGTAGTCCTCGACCTCGCGCATGTACTGCACGCCCTTGCTGGCGTCGACGAGGATGTTCGTACCGATGATAGAAATCACGTTCCTCGCGGCGTGGGTCTCCCATCCCAGCTCCCGGAGCACGTTCGCGCGCTCCTTCCGCTCTTGCTTCTGGACGACCTTACCCTCCTCGATCGCCTTGACCACCTCCGGATCGATGGGTTCGACTGCGATGAGGAATCGATTGTGTTTGTTTGGCGACTTGCCCTCGACGTGCTCGGCCCTGCCGAGGAGCGCCTCGCGGTAGACGACAATCGGCTCCGACGTTTTCACTTCAAGCCCAGATTCCTTGAGCTTGTACTCGACAATCTCGAGGTGGACCTCACCCATCCCCGAGACGAGGTACTCGCCCGTCTCCTCGTTGATTTTTATGTGTATGTTCGGGTCCTCGCGGGAGATCTTCTTGAGCTGGTTTATCAATCGGGGCAACTCCTGGAAGTTCTTGGGCTCGACGGCGACAGTGACGACGGGCTCGCTTATGTAGCGCATTTCTTCGAAACCCTTACCCTCGATGCCCGACTCGACGAAGGTCTCACCAACGTAAGCCCCCTTCATCCCTATGATAGCCGCGATGTTTCCCGCGGGCACCCGATCAACCATGACTCGATCGGGCCCCATGTATACCCCGACCTGCTGGATGCGCGCGTCCTGTCCGGCGCTCACCAGTCTCACGGCCTTCCCCTTCTCAAGTGTGCCGGAGAAGACCCGACCCGTCGAGATGACTCCGGCCTGCTCGTCCACGATGATGTCGGTGACCACCATGCACACCTTGCCCTCCGGGTTGCACGCGATCATGTCCTTGCCGAGCCCGCTCTCCATGTCTCCCTTCCATATAATTGGGATTCGGCTCGCTTGCGCATCCTTCGGGTTTGGAAGGTGATGGATGACCATATCTAGCACGACCTCGAAAAGCGGACTTCGCTTCGCCAGCTCAGCTTGGTTGCCCGTCTGGTAAGCAGTGATGATATCCTTGAAGCTGATGTTTTTGGCTTTCATCTGGGGCACCGAGAGGGCCCACTTATCCTTCGCTGAGCCAAATGCAACGGAGCCCACCTCAACGCTCACCTGCCATTTATCGGCGAGGTCGGGCGGGGCGTACCTCCGGATCAGCTGGTTAAATTTGGTTATGAGTTTGATGAAACGCGCTTGCATGCTCTCAGGAGTTAGCTTAAGCTCAGAGATGAGACGATCGACTTTGTTGATGAATAGCACGGGTCGCGCTCGCTCGCGCAGCGCTTGGTGGAGCACGGTTTCGGTCTGCGGCATGATGCCCTCGACTGCGTCCATGACGACGATCACCCCATCGATTGCGCGCAGGGCCCGCGTGACATCACCGCTGAAGTCGACGTGTCCCGGAGTATCAAGCAAGTTAATGAGGTGCTCCTTTCCCTCGAAGATGTGCGCCAGGCTCACTGCTGCAGTCTGCACGGTTATCCCGCGCTGCTGCTCAATCTCAAGGAAATCTGTGAAGAGCTGCTCGCCTGCGAGTTCGAAGCTTATGATACCCGAAGCGGCGACCAAGCTGTCCGTGAGCGTCGTCTTGCCATGATCGACGTGAGCAACTATACCTATGTTTCGGATCAGATCAGGCGTCCACATTATTTTGGTCACGTCGCCTAGATGCTTGTAGCGCCGCATATCCACCACTTGTTAGGAAATATCTATCTTATAGCTTAAAAGTCGAGCTAGCGGAAGGGCAGGAGATCCGACTCGATTTCGCCCTTCTTTTTCTCGGGCGGCGTCGGGAATTCCTTGGGCAGCTCCTCGGTGCGCTGTCCTATCCCTATCGTGTTCCCTATGCCCGCGACAATCACCACATCGCCTGGCTTCGTCCGCTCCCGCACAGCCTGCTTCACCCGCTCCTCAGCCACCTCGACCGCGCGGGCGAGGCGCTTGTTGAGGGGCCTTATAGCTTCCTTGAACGACTCCTTGATCACGATTGCGTCGACTGGCACCTTGCGCTTCACCGCGATCTCCTCGATCTTGTACTTCTCCGTGGGGGGCCCACCTATCGCAGCCCCGACGCCCTCGATCACCTGCCCGCTCGCGTCTCCCTCGAGCTTCAGGGCGGCGTCGATCATGATGATCCGATTTATTTTGCGCCCCCCGACCAAGCGCTTGATGAGTTCGCCGGGTTTACCGACTCTTCCCCCGGGCCCTTTCGCCTTGACGACAAGGAGCTTCCGCCCGTCGAACTTCGTCTCGGCGTAAATGGTGTCTTCGACGGGTTCCTTGCAGCGTGCACCCCCGATGAGCCGGGTTGCCGTCATCGCTCCAACGCCATCACCTATCGGTTTTCCGTCAACGAAGGCCTTCGTCGCATCCACGAACGCTTTCCCATACTCCTTCAGGAAGGGTAACTGCATTTGGAGGAGCATGACGAGCTGGTAGCTCTTCGTCTTCTCGGCAAGCAAAGTGAAGTGGCGCACCAAGCGATAGAGGGTGTAGCTCGCCATCGCCCCCTCGAGGGTCATCTCCAGGTTGGCGGCGGCTTCGGACCCGGCTTTTGGGGCCAAGCGCGCGACAACGCCCTCGAACCGTCGCTTCCGCACGTCCAGCACGTGCTCCATCCTGCGAAGCACCCCCACCGGATCCTCACTAACTGGCGCTATGGCGAAAAATTCGAGAAAATTGTCGAACTCCCGCTCGACGTCACGCTTGGGTTTGCCGTGCCTCGTTATCGCCCGGACCGCGACCCTTCTGCTCTCCTTCGCCCAGCCATCGAGCTCGCGGACCGACTTGCGTAGCTGCCTCATTCCGACGCGAGCCTGGAACCCTATCATATAGGGCATGAGTAGAACGTAGACGAATCCCATAACAATCATGATAACTAGCCACACCCCCATGTCGATCTCCATATTGATCCCAAATCTTGATTGTTCGCTGTTTTCATATAGGTTGTGCTCGAAAAATTAAAGCCGCTCGGTGGCGAAGTTTTAGCCGCGGGGGTAGCCAAGTCAGGTCAAAGGTGCCAGATTCAGGGTCTGGTCCCGTAGGGGTTCGGGGGTTCGAATCCCCTCCCCCGCACCATATACATCCCGAAGCAGTCTGGGCATTTTTAGAGGAGATTTTCCGGAAATCTTCTGGAGGGTACAAATCTGGGTTCAAACCCCCAATACCGCACCATAGGCTAAAAATGGCCGGCGCATTTTTGATAGCCAGTACAGAGCGGGACCTATTCTTATTTCTCAGGACTTTTCACTTTTTGATAAGCCTTTCTAACTACACCTACAATTTCATCGGCGTGATTCATTACATCTGAGCAGTCTTTCACCGATGGATAATACTCCGAAGGAGGGAACTTATGCCGTTTTAAAAATAATTTATATTCCCCTAGGTATTTCCTGACATCTTTTGCTGGCACATTTTCCTTGGCGAGAGCGTTGCCTATCAGCATAAGGTAGGAAATCCTTGCTTCCTCGATTTTCCCTTTTTTCACAGCATCCTTAACCCTTTTTTCGATCTCCTTGGGAGATTCATCGCTAACGTTAGTCGGGGAGATGATGAACTTTAGCAGGGATTTGTCGTACGGCCTACCCTTTAGTTTGGGCCCAAGCAAATCCGTTAACATGCACAATGGGCAGGTGCATGCCGCCACAGCCTTCGGTGCCTCTTTCTTTTTTCCAAATAATCTAAACCGTGTCATGGGCTCCCCCCTCTATGAATGACCCTCTCCTGCGATTTATACCATTTATGGAGACTTCCCCCACACTTTTCGCACCGTAGTTTGGAATCGAAACACGTAACTACAAATAGCGCTCCCGTCCGGCCTCACCCGCGCGAAGCGCAGCATGGGCGGCAGCTATCCTCGCGACCGGAATTCGGAAGGGCGAGCACGACACGTAATTCAAACCGAGTTCGTGACAGAACTTTATCGATTCGGGGTCACCCCCGTGCTCACCGCATATCCCTATCTCCAGCCCCGGTTTCCTGCCCCTGCCCAGCTCCACACCGATTTGTATGAGCTTCCCGACGCCTTTGCGGTCGAGCGTCTGGAACGGGTTCTCCTCGAGCACCCCCTGCTCTATGTACTGGAAGAGGAACTTGCCCTCCGCATCGTCGCGTGAAAAGGCATAGGTCATCTGCGTCAGGTCGTTCGTGCCAAAGGAGAAGAACTCCGCATACTCCGCGATCTCGTCGGCGGTGAGAGCAGCTCGTGGCACCTCGATCATCGTACCGAACTTGTAGGGCACCTCGACCCCGTGCTTCGCCGTGACTTCTCGCGCCACCCGCTCGAGCTGCTCGCGCACCACCTTGAGCTCGTTAACGTGCCCGACGAGGGGGATCATAATCTCCGGCCTCGGGTCGCGACCCTCCCGCTTCAGCTCGCATGCGGCCTCGAATATCGCCCGGACCAGCATCTCGTTTATGTCGGGGTGGATTATCCCGAGCCTGCACCCGCGGAGCCCCATCATCGGGTTAACCTCGCGCATCGCATCAACCCGCGTCAAGAGCTTTTCCTTTTCCTCGAGTTCTCGCTTCTCCCGAGGTTTCAGACGCTTTCTCGTCCTCAACTCAACGACCCTTTCGAGCAGCTCCTCGTAGTCCGGCAGGAACTCGTGCAGCGGCGGGTCGAGGAGCCTTATCACCACGGGCATGCCGTCCATCTCCTCCAAGATCCCCTTGATGTCGCCCTTCTGGATTTTCAGAAGTTTTTTGAGCGCCCCCTTCCGCTCTTCATCGGTCTCTGAGAGAATCATGCGATGGACGAGCGGTAGCCGTTCCTCCTCGAAGAACATGTGCTCGGTGCGGCACAACCCGATCCCTTGGGCCCCGAGTTCCCTTGCCCGTTTGGCATCCCGCGGGTAGTCGGCGTTGGCCCAGTTCTGCAACCGCTTGGACTCGTCCGCCCATGAGAGAATTTTCTCGAATTCCTTGGAGATTTTCGGCTCTATGAGGGGGGCTTCGCCGAGGATGACATCGCCCGCCGAGCCGTTTATCGTGATTATATCCCCTTCTTTTATGGTGGTCCCGTTTGCCTCGAATGTACGCTTCTCCAAGTCTATCTTGAGGACCTCACAGCCGACCACGGCGGGTTTTCCAAGCCCCCTCGTTACCACAGCCGCGTGGCTCGTCATCCCCCCTCTCGAGGTGAGCACCCCCAGCGAGGCGATTATCCCACCCACATCATCGGGGTTGGTCTCCGGTCGAACGAGAATCACCGCCTCCCCCGCATTTTCCAATTCCTTCGCCCGCTCGGAGTCGAACACGGCTTTTCCAACTGCAGCGCCCGGACTGGCGTTGAGCCCCTTCGCGATTACCTTGACCTTTACCCTCGGGTCGATCTGCTTGTGCAGCAATTGCTCGACTTGACTTGGCTCCACGCGCAGGACGGCTTCCCGTTTGTCGATTAGCCCCTCCCCAACCATGTCCACAGCAATCTTCACCGCTGCTTGGGCAGTTCGCTTCCCAGCCCGCGTCTGGAGCATGTACAGTTTGCCTTGCTCGACGGTGAACTCGACATCCTGCATCTCGCGGTAGTGTCGTTCGAGTATCTCCGAGATATCGAGAAGCTGCTTGTAAAGTTGCGGGTACTTCTCCTCGAGTTCAGCTATCTTCAAGGGGGTTCGAATTCCCGCCACGACATCCTCCCCCTGAGCATTGAACAGGAATTCACCGTAGAGTCCCTTCTCGCCGGTGGCTGGGTCTCGGGTGAACGCGACGCCACTTCCCGAGTCGGCCCCCATGTTTCCAAAGATCATGGTGACAACGTTGACCGCGGTGCCCAGGTCATGAGGGATTTTATAAAACTCTCGGTACTCTTGGGCCCGCTTGGTGTTCCAGGAGGCGAAAACCGCTCGAATCGCTCGCTCGAGCTGTTGGAGTGGGTCGGAGGGGAACTCCTCGCCGGTCTCCTTCCTCACCACCCGCTTGAACTGCTTGACTATCTTCTTCATATCCTTCGCTTTCAAATCGGTGTCGAGCTTTGCTCCCACCCTCTCTTTGTGCTCCTCAAAAATGTCGTTGAACTTCTCCCCCTCGATCCCGAGCACGATTTTGCCGAACATCTGGATAAACCTTCGATAGGCATCATAGGCGAACCGCTCGTTTTTCGTCCGCTTCGCGAGCCCCTCAACGCCCCCATCGTTGAGCCCGAGGTTGAGGATGGTGTCCATCATGCCCGGCATCGAGAGCATCGCTCCGGAGCGGATGGAAACGAGGAGTGGGTTGTTTGGGTCGCCGAAGCGCTTGCCCGTGAGCCCCTCAAGCTTGCGCATGGCGCCCCCGACTTCGTCCATCAGCCCCTCCGGCAACTTCCCACCGCTTTCGTAGTAACGCTTGCAGACCTCGGTGGTGATCACGAAACCGGGGGGCACGGGCAGTCTAAGTTGTACCATCATACACAGGCCGGCTCCCTTGCCACCCAAAAGCCGCTTATCCCCACCGTCGCCCTCGTCGAAGAAATAGAAGTTCTTAGCCACGGGACGCGCCTCATCGTTCATCACAGAGGGCATCGCTTTTAATCTTTTTGGGACCCACTATAAGGGGGTTGACGAATGGAATGGATTACCCCGGTCAAGCCGGGTTTCGGCGGCTTCGACGAGCCCTACGAGCGGGCCAACGTGGTCTTCGTGGGCGTGCCACTCGATGCCACCTCAAGCTATCGTTCGGGCTACCGCTTCGGTCCCGCCCGAATCCGTGAGGCGTCGGCGAACCTCGAGACCTACTTGACGTCGGCTGGGCTGGATGTCTTCGAGCGGCTAAACATCTCAGATCTCGGCGACTTGATGGTTACCCCAACTGACCTCAGAGCAACGGGGGAACGGATCTTGCGATCGGTTCAAAGGATAACCAAGGATGGGAAGATGCCAATTTTGCTGGGTGGAGAGCATACTCTGTTATACTTCGCCCTTCAAGCTTTCAAGGATGTTTTCGTGGTGCAGCTGGATGCCCACCGCGATCTCCGCGATGAGTACTTGGGCGACAAGCTCTGCCATGCGACGGTGATGCGCAGGGTGCTAGATCATCTGCCTCCCGAGCGCCTCCTGCAAGTGGGCATTCGTTCCTGCTCGAAGGAGGAGGCTGAATTTGTACGGAAGGCGAGAATAGCAACCTACACTTCAGAGCAGGTAATTGACGATGTCCCGAGGATAGCCGCGGAGGTGCGTAAGCTCGTCGGCAAAGCGAGGGTTTACCTCACCATAGACCTCGACGTTCTCGACCCGGCTTTCGCGCCAGGGGTTGCGACGCCCGAGCCCGGGGGCCCCTCGACGGTTGAAATTTTACGGTTGGTTCGTGAGCTTGGGAAACTCAACATATGTGCTTTAGATATGGTAGAATTGGTCCCGCCTCACGACGATGGAACCACGGCCTTTGCTGCGGCGAAAATTATTTACGAGTTGCTCGCGGCGATGACAAGTTTACCCAAGTAGTTCCTGCCCCCGCTCCACAACAATCCGGGACGGCAGGGATAGTTTCAAACTTGCCCGGCGGAGCGCTTCCTTACCATCGTGGGCAAATTCCACCACTATCCGCACGCTCATAATCTTTTGTCCCGAGCTAATCCTTGCGGCGGTGCCGATTGGTCTGCCGAAGGATCGGGCCATACCATCAGATATCCGGTCAGCCCCTGCCCCGGTCGCCATGGGGTTCTCGCGCAGAATTTGGTGGGGGTAGACGCGGAGCTTGAAGTGGTAATTGTCCTTGCCGGCCTTGACCTCAAGCAGACGGTTCGCGGCGATGCGAGCGGCTTCTAACGCGTTGTGCCTTATCTGCCCGGTCTCCTGCGAGATTAGGGACATCTCGACGGGAAAGTCGCCCTTGGGATTGCCCATGTCGAAGAAGGTAACGCGTATCCCCGGGACTCCCTTGACGTACTCCCGGCGGGTGTAGGCAGGGCCGCTGAAGTAGCGGTAAGCTTTCGCGGGTCGGATTGGCATTTGGATCGCTCCTGATAAGGTTTAAAGCCCTCATCCTTATTTAGTTAATCACCAGAAATATGGCAGGCGAGCGGATGTCATACATCGTGATTGTCGGCGGGGGACAGACGGGCTCCAAACTGGCCAAGCGGCTGGGCGATCGAGGACATAACGTAGTGGTAATCGAGAAGGACGAGAAGCGGGCCCACGAGCTAGCGGCCGAGCTGGACGTGCTCGTCATCCACGGCAACGGCGCCGACGTAGACGCGCTGAAGGATTCGGGCGTCGATAAGGCAGACGTGCTGATTGCCCTTACCCAGGCCGATGAGGTCAACCTCATGGCGTGTGAGCTGGGCAAGAAGATGGGCGTCCGGAGGGTGATCGCCAGGGTTAACGACGAGAAGCACGCCAAGATGTTTGAGGAGCTTGGGGTCGACATCGCGGTCAGCTTGGTGAGCGCCGCGGTGATGCTCTTCGAGAAGGCTGTGGTGGGCTCGGGGGTCTACGGATTGCTTGGCATAGGCGGCGGCAAGGGCGAGGTGGTCGAGGTCACGGTCGGCACGAGCTCGAAGGCGGTCGGGAAGTTCATTAAGGACATAAACATATCAAAGGGCTGCACGTTCGCGATGGTAACCCGGGGAGACGAGCTCATCCCCCCGCGGGGTGATACTCAGATCCAAGCAGGGGACCTCGTCACGGTCGTGGGAAAACCTGATGCTATTTTGAAGGTAACCCGCCATCTGCGCGGTGAGTAGGATTTTCAAGACGTTTTTTGTGTCGTAAATAAGACATCGCCCAATTATTCGAATTTAAATATGAAAATAAGAATGAGCGAAGTAGATGAGGCCAAATCTTTATTAGGTGAGCGAGCAATACGAATATCGGCGGGGGAAAGCCTGCAACAAAAGCTAAACCGGCGCTCAAGGGCGACGGGGAGTCATTCAGAAACCAAGAGAACTTGGGAAGGGATTGGCTAAGGCGCCCAGTGGTGGGTGCGGAGGCAAGAGCTGCGGGAAAAAGGCCCCGAGGTGAAAAGCGGCGCGGCGTAAGTTGTGCCGAAGAGTAGTCGAGGGGTCGAACCCCGCCATTTTTTATTTGAGCCACATATCCAAGTTGGAAATAGCTCTACTTTCGAAAAAAACCTTAAATAGACGGATGCCACCAGTAAGGGCGGCGGGGATGGAAGCCCGCAGAGGAGGCTGAACCGGAGCCTAAGGGCAACGGAGAGCTGCGTAAAAACTCGGGCGAGAAACCGAGGGAGGACGCGGATAAGCTTCGTGGAGGAACGGGGCAAGGCAATGACTGTGGGGAAAAGGCCCCGATGTGAAAAAGCGGCGAGTGAGCGAAGTGGTCGAGATTCGCAAGCTCGTCGAGGGAGTAGCGGAAGGGTCGAGATTCCCGCCATTCGTTTTTTAGGGTTTCAGGAGGTAGCGCGAGTACTTCAGAATTCTTTTCATCCCAAGCGAGCGAAGGAGACCGGGGGCCTTGCTTAAGAGGGCCCGGAGGAGTTTGTCGTGGTTGTCGAAGTCGAAGTGTTTGAGCACAAGCGTTTGCACATCTTCTCTCTTCAGGAGTTCGAATATTGAATTCAGGTCCCCATCGGTCATTCGCTCGAAAATCCTGCACGCACGAGTTCCCAGCTCGAACTCGCGGCCAAATCTCTTTGTCACAGCTTGTTCGTACGCGCGAAGCTTTTTGGCGGTGGGCTCGCCCCCGAGGGCATCCGCAGCGACCTCGGCCGCGAGCCGGGCGCAAGAGAGCCCGACGTAGATGCCGCCGCGGGTGAGGGGTTTGACGTGACCGGCCGCGTCGCCCACCAGCATCACGCGGTCGGCGTAGATCTTCTTGGTCAGCGGTTCAGGGATGAGTCCAACGCAGAGGTTGAGGATTTTGCTGGGTTGGATCTTGGTGGATGCTGCCGGGTGAGTTCCTACAAAAGAGAGGAGCTTCCCGAGGGCATCGCCCTGGGAGGTGCCAAGCCCCACGCGACAGAGGTCACCGGCCGGGGTCAGCCAAGCGAAGAAGCTGGGCGCGAACGAGCTGCCGAAGTAAAGCTCAGTGGCGTCGGCTCGGACTTCAGCGATAGTTTCGAGTTGGGCACATTTGAGGTACCGTGCGGTTTTAAGTAGGCCCGCCTCCCGCGCGACGATCGAAGCCGGGCCATCCGCCCCGATTACCAAGCGCGTCCTGACCTCGGTTTCACCTCCACCCTTGAGCCTCACCACCGGCTCGCGCCCGAGTTTGAGCCCCACGCACCTCGTCCTCATGAGCAGGGTGGCTCCGGCCTTCGCGGCTTTTCTCGCCAGCTCTCGGTCGAATGTGGCGCGGTCAATCACGAATGCCTCCACCTTGCCGCGAGTCAGCTCGATGGGTTCGTTCGATGGGGGATAAAAAACGGCACGACGAAGCTTCCCGAGCACCCATTTTCCCGGCTTGATCTTCAGCTCTTGAAGCCCGTCCACCCCCACGATGCCCGCGCAGCAGGCTGGGTTGCCCACCTCAGCGTGCTCCTCGACGATCGCAACCTCGAAACCGCGTTTGGCAAGCGCCTCTCCGACGAAGCATCCCGCAGGACCGCCGCCAACCACAGCGACATCTGCTCGCAAGTCAGCACCTTGCAACTTTTTAGGCAACCATCCAGATAACCCTAACGAGTGGTCAGATGCTCGATGTGTTTGTGTACGTGCTATTTGGCTTATTTCTCCTGATGGTGCCGGGCTTCCTCGCTACGCTCGTGCTCTACCCCCGCAGGGAAAGCCTCGATTTCTGGGAGCGCATGGGGGTGAGCTTGGGCCTGGGGGTGCTCGTGCTCATCTACCTCGGTTTTGTGCTCGCTCAGCCGGGGCTAAAAATGCTCACCCTAGGACCATTCGTACTCGCTGCGTTCGGCGTGTGCCTACTTTTTGCGCTCCTTGCGTACTGGCGCGGAGGACTGGAGGTGGCCATAATTTATGAGCGCGCGTTGATGCGAAAGTTAAACAAACTGAGGCCACCCAAGCCCAAGCCAGCTCCACCTGAGGAAAAACCAGTCCCGCCCGAGCTGCCACCCCCATCCGGAGAGCAACCAGCTCCGCCTGAAGAGAAACCAGCCCCACCCGAAGAGCGGCCAGCCCAACCGCCCTCACCCCCTGAGGAGAAGCGAGAAAGTGGCGAAAGTGTTTAAGTACAAGCAGGTCATCGTCGTTCGAGTTGATTTGGGCATGAGTCCGGGAAAACTTGCGACGCAGGTTGCGCATGGCTCGGTGGCATCGGCTGAGCGAGCGAGGAGAGGGAAACAAGAGTGGTTCAAGGCTTGGCTAGGCGAGGGTCAGAAAAAAGTCATTGTTAAAGTATTGGGCGATGAGGAACTGAGAGAACTCGAGGCGCACGTGAAGGAATTAGGCTTGCCATGTGAGTTGATTCAAGATGCAGGACTTACCGAGTTGCCCCCAAACACCACCACGGTTCTAGCAGTCGGTCCAGCGCCATCCGAACTGGTGGACAAAATTACTAGTAGGTTGCCCCTGCTGTAGGTGTAGCCGATGAAGCTGAGCGAAGCCGGTGAAAGAGCCTTGGTTGAGTTGGCGCGTAAAATCTGTAGGCAGGGCCCACAAGTTAGAATCGGAATTGGTGATGATGCGGCTGCGGTGGACATCGATGGCGGCTGTTTGGTCGCGACCACCGATATGCTCGTCGCAAGCAGGCATTTCCCACCTCGCACGACACCCGAGCAGATGGGCCGCAGGGCGGTCGTGGTCAACCTGAGCGATCTAGCGGCGATGGGGGCCGAGTCCCTAGGGCTGGTCTTCTCAGTGGGTTTGCCGAGGAGGCTCGAGGTGAAATTCGTCGAGCGGCTCGTGCGGGGCATGGATGTAGCCGCGCGCGACCACGGCACCCACGTCGTCGGTGGGGACCTGGACGAGAGCGAGGAGGTGGTCATATCGGGGGCGGCA
>DAOVGS010000036.1 GCA_030672285.1 Hadesarchaea archaeon
AGTTGCTCCCGCTGTTTTTCGAGCTTACGCGGATTATCAGACAGACGCCGTTCGACGTGACACGGATGACCCCCGGGCAGCTCGTGGAGTGGCTGCTCATCGCAGATGCGCACAAAGCAGGCGAGCTCGTTCCCGCCAGGCCGGTCGGCGAGGAGTACGCCGAGCGCCTCGAGGAGACATATGTCGGAGCCTACGTGATGGAGCCAGCGAAGGGCTTGCATGAGAATTTGATCGTGTTTGACTTCCGCTCGCTTTACCCATCCATCATAGTCTCCCACAACATCGATCCTTCTGCACTCAACTGTAAGTGCTGCAAGCCAAGCGAGGCGACGACGGTGCCAGAACTCAACTATAAGTTCTGCACGCGGCGAAAGGGTTTCATCCCCTCGACGCTCGAGCGGCTGATCGAGGCACGGGCTAAGCTGAAGCGCGAACTGAAACAACACAAGCGCGGCACCAAAGAGTACCGCTCACTCGATGCACAGCAGTGGGCTCTCAAGATCGTCGCGAACTCCTTCTACGGCATGCTCGGCTACCCCCGGGCGCGGTGGTACTTCAAGGAGTGCGCTGAAAGTGTCACGAGTTTCGGCCGCCACTACATCCACAAAACAATCGATATGGCGAGGGACTTTGATTTCGATGTGATTTACTCCGACACCGATAGTTTATACTGCAAGCTCAACGGCAAGAAGCGCGAGGACGCGATGAAGTTTCTAAAGCAGGTGAACGAGAGCTTACCCGGCATTATGGAACTCGAGTTCGAGGGCTTTTACCCCCGCGCCATTTTCGTGACGAAGAAGCGCTACGCGATGCTCGATGAGGAAGGGAGGATGGTGGTCAAGGGCTTGGAGTTTGTACGCCGCGATTGGGCCGCGCTCGCCAAGAAAACTCAAGAGGCGGTGCTTGAGGCGATCCTACGCGACGGCTCCCCCAAGAAGGCTGCCGAGATAGTGCGCAAGACGACGCAGGAGGTGCTTGAGGGGAAGGTGAGTTTGGACAACTTAGTCATTTACACCCGGCTCAAGATGCCAATCGAGAGCTACCGTTCGATAGGTCCCCACGTGGTCGCGGCGAAGAGGCTCCGCGAGCTCGGGCGGGAGGTGGAGCCGGGGATGGTGATTGCCTACATCGAGGCCAAGGGCGCGGGGAGCATAAGCGAGCGCGCCATACCCGTCGAGGATTTCAAGGGCAGGGAGTACGACCCCGACTACTATGTCGAGCACCAAATCCTACCTGCGGTGATGCGGATCATGGAGGTCTTGGGCTATAAACAAGAGGACCTTCGGTACGCGCGGGAGAAACAGATGGGCTTAGAGAAGTTTATGAAATGAGTAATTCACCATCCGATGTTAAAACTACATCAAAACTTTGAGTTGCCGACCGACCGTGCAGTTTATCCCCTGCCCCTTCACGGATTTTGGCTATGATATCTGGTGTGCCGAGCCTGACTCGAATCTTTGCAGCATCCGCCGCTTCAAACAACCTCTTGGGCACCTCCAAAATGTCGTCGCCCTGCCTGACCTCGAGCACAACTGGGGCACGGAGCTTTGCGGCAAGCTTGAGCGTGCGTTCGGCTCGGGCGATGTTCTCCCGCGCACGGCGTTCGAGGATGCAAATGTTAGCACGCGAGGTTTTCAACTTTCGCGCTATCTCAGCTTGGGTCAACCCCTTCACCCGGAGCTCGAGCACCCGAGCCTGCGCCTCGGTCAGGAAGGTATCCTTGGGCATAACATCAGGTTTAATTTGGATGCGGGATTAAACAACTTTTGTTCGAGGTATTTGGATGTTGACTGAAGAGGAGCTTGAGGCATATCGAAAGGCGGGCAAGCTCGTGGCCGAGGTGCGCGAGCAAGTGCGCTCCATCGTGAAGCCAGGCACCACGCTGCTCGAGATAGCCGAAGTGGTTGAGGACCTGATCGCACAGAAGGGAGGCAAGCCCGCGTTCCCATGTAACGTTTCAGTTAACGAGGTTGCCGCCCACTACAGCCCCCCCGCGAACGACGACACGAGCATCAAGGAGGGCGACATGGTCAAGGTCGATATGGGTGCCCACGTGGACGGCTACATAGGTGACACCGCGTTCACGATTGCGACGGGTGAAAAGCAAGAGCTGGTTCAAACGGTCGAGCGAGCGCTTGAGGCCGAGATCGCTGCGGTCAAGCCGGGAATCGATGTGGGTGAGTTGGGTAGGATCGTCGAGGAAACTGTAACCGCGGCTGGCTTCAAGCCCATCCGTAACCTCACGGGTCACAGCCTCGCTTGCTGGAACCTTCACGCGGGGCTGACGGTGCCGAACGTGAAGGAAGAGATGGGGCAGAAGCTGAGCGTCGGCGATGTGGTGGCCCTTGAGCCCTTCGTGACCGATGGCGCCGGGTACGTCGAGGACCAAAAGAAGGCCTACATTTTCAGGTACTTGTACGACCGCCCGGTTCGCCTGCGCATGGCTCGAGAGCTCCTGCGGGATGTCAAACGGGCCTACGATGGCCTTCCGTTCGCTGAGCGATGGCTTGCCAAGCGGATGTCGAAGCTCAGGCTGGAGCTGACCCTTCGTGAATTAGTAGGAGTCGGGGCGCTATGGCCTTACCACGTGCTTGCGGAGCGGGCGGAGGGCAAGGTGGCGCAGGCTGAGCACACGGTGATCGTGACCGAAGATGGCTGTGAGGTGACCACTCGATAACGCGCCCTTTTTATTAATGGTATGGTTTGATTCTAACTCCGGCCCGCCGCGCCTACATGGTTTTTACGTAGCAAAATTCGAGTGGTTTGTGGAAATTATGGTAAAAAGACATGGGGGAATTAGGTGAAGTATAAAATAAAAAAAGTATCAGATGACATCTACGCTGTAATCAGGCCTGAAGAGAGAAAAATCTACTCTGTCAATGTAAAACTTATGGAATGCAACTGCCAGGGATTTCAAAATTGGAAAAAGTGCAAACATATTCACATGGTTTTGGGTTATAGAATAGCCACAGAGAAAATGGAGCCCTGGGCCACGGCAGATCAAATAAAAATGGAGTTGGCCTTTCAAGATGTCAAAGAAACTGATTTTGGGTTTGAATGTACAGATAAAATCCACGCAAGTTTTCAGGAAGGCGTTATTCTGGATTTAGAAACGACTGGATTGGACCCCAAAACAGATGAAATCATTACTTTTGGTTACATACATGGAAACTCCGTGATTATTCTTCAAAGGACAAAAAAAGATACTGAAAAGTTTTATCAAGCTATCAAAAAAGAATTGAACAAACTCCCTCAACCCATCTTTGCGTACTATGCTGAATTCGAGAAAGGATTTTTGGAGAATCTGTTTGGGTTCAAAGGGATCTTTGTAGATATCTTGGATCCGTGGAAAATCAAGGCAAATGAATTGGGCACGAAAGCACCGGAACTAGATAACCTCGTGCCAGGTCCTGAAAAATATATAGGCGAAAAGGTGACTACCGGGAGCGATGTGGTCCAAATGTGGAATCGATATCTTAATAGTGGTGATTTGGCGTTGCTGAAGCTGATCATAAGACACAACCAAATTGACCTTTTACAGGAGCTGGCGGCTTTGACTATGACATCCTTAATAAGATAATTTGTAGCCAATTTCTCCTAACCCCCACCCCCAAAATCAAATCTCCCTATCCTTCCTCCTTTTCGTGTTCCCAAGCAGGAGAGGTATGTTTACAGGGAAAATGGGTGCCAGCTTCCTCCGATGGCAATTTTTCAGAGGCGATTTTGCAAATATTGTAAAAAAAAGTTAAAATTTAACAAGGGAAATTTGTTGAACCAGATTTTGCGCAATCAGATGGCGTTAAAAATACAATTTCATTTCCTCAACACGAGCATCGCGTGGTCCTTCTCGTAGGGGTCGAGGATCTTCGCATCGACGACCTCCAGTTCCTTTTCTAGTTTTTCCATCTCATCCCTGAAGATTTCGCGCGGCTCCTTGGTGATGTCGATGCTTCGGGCCTTGAGCACGAGCACAGCGCACCCGCCCTCGCGAAGGAACGCCTTCACGTTCGCCAGCAGGATATCCGTCTGGTCGGGCTGAGCGACATCCTGGTAGACCACGTCCGCCTTCTCGACGAGCGCGCAATAGCTCCCCGGCTGCCGCGCGTCGGCCAGGAGGGGCACCATGTTGGGCCTACGATTGCAGACCACCAGTAGGTCGCGGAGCGGGCGTGATGAAATTTCAACGCAGTAGATCGAGCCGCTCGGTCCCACGAGATCTGCTACATGTGAAGCGGTCGTTCCACTGGCGGCACCGAGGTAGAGCACTTTTTTACCCGAGCTTATCGGGGCCTCCTTGATACCCTTCAGGATGGCAGCCGCGAGCTTGCTTCGGTAGGGGTCCCAGAGGCGGTACTCGACGCCCTGAATCTTGAGGAGCCGCTCGCCGTAGACTTGGGTGCCCGGAGCCAAGTTTACCGTTGCAAG
This sequence comes from Hadesarchaea archaeon, assembly GCA_030672285.1. Lineage (GTDB taxonomy): Archaea > Hadarchaeota > Hadarchaeia > Hadarchaeales > Hadarchaeaceae > DG-33. The sequence goes on from DAOVGS010000036.1 coordinate 4,426, forward strand.
TTTGCGCGTCCCGTCCTCGAGCTCGACCCAGTAGACCCCCGCGAAGCGTTCGTGTTCGGTCGCCTTCATTTTCTCGGCTCCTTGTGTTTCGCCTTGATATCGGCTATGCGTGTCTTAAGGTCGGCGGCGAGCTTGTCCCCCACGAACTCGCCCGACATCGCGTCGACGCGCGCGGCTATTGAGAGTTTGCCTGCGAGGGCGCGGGATATCTTTCCCCGCTGCCACCTGGGCGCCCCACGGACCTCCGGGTACTGGTAGATCACGCCGTGCTTGGGAGGCTTGCCCCGCGTCCGAAGGGATCTGAAGAGCGCCTTCTCAGCGCCCAAGACCTGCAACGTGCTGGCTGGCTGGCGGGCGAGCTCCTTCAAACCCCCGGCGAGTGAGATCAGGCGGGCCCCGATTAACCCACCGACGACCGTGCGTAGGTTGGGCGCCACTTGGGCCATCAGCTTGTCGGTGTGCTCCGCCACCCGCTCCCGGAGCTCGTTGAGGGCGAACACCTCGCGCGCACAATCTCGGAGCACATTGATATCCAACTCGTCGAACGGGCCCCCCAGGGAGCTCCCCACGGCATCGACAATGCGCGCGACGTCCTCGTCCGGTAATTCCACCGCGCCCTTCACCGCTGCCTGGCTGAACTTCTCTCGTGACCCCAGTTCCAAGACTAGTTTCAGGTAGGTCTGGTGTTCCGGCACGAGTCGGTCCAGCTCTGGGAAGTGGGTGGAGTACCACTCGCGGATCAGGCCGGAGAGGATGTTTATGAATTTGTCAAGCTCATTGAGCACGCCTATGGATTGAATGACGAGCTTGTCCCGCTCGGCGGCCTCCGCTCGAAGCTTTTGCCGCGTGAGGATGAGGTTTACCTCCCGGGCGAGCTTGTCCGCTTCCTCGAATCCCGCCTCCTTCGCTATCTCCTTGAGCTTGGTGCGCAGAAGCTCTCCGGCCCGGTTCGGCAGCTGCGCCTCAAACTCGGCGCGCTGGAATTCCCCGCGCAGCTTTTCGACGAGCAGCTCCGACTCGAGGGTGAACTCCCGGGAGCCCTTCTCGACCAGTTTGGCGATGAGCTCGCGGTGCTCTTCCGTGGGGGTGCCCATCTGGACGCTCGCCAGCCGCCCGGCGACCTCGACGGCGTCCCGGGGGAATTGTTTCGAGGCGACCATTTTCCCTTCATCGTCAAACGCGAACGCCCCTAGCACACATTC
>DAOVGS010000066.1 GCA_030672285.1 Hadesarchaea archaeon
ATCGTGCCTCCCGATGGTCTGACAACAAGATATCTCAGAGGCAGAGCGAGAGGATCGTACAACCCCGTATACGCCGATAGGGATGCCGCATACGTTGAGGAACGCTCATTCGATGTGAAAAAGCTCGAGCCGCAGGTGGCGTGCCCATACAGCGTTGATAACGTGGGGCCGGTGAGTGAAGTTGAAGGCATAGAAATCGATCAAGCATTTCTCGGCAGTTGTACAAACGGCAGATTTGAGGATTTGGTGGAGGCAGCCAAGATTGTAAATGGCAGACAAATTTCAAAGAGGGTAAGAATGTTGGTCGTGCCGGCCTCGAGAGAGATATACCTGAAGGCGCTCGAACGCGGTATCCTCGCTATTTTTGCCAGGGCGGGTGCACTCGTTGAGGCCCCTTCCTGCGCGGCTTGTATGGGAGGGCACATTGGCATCCTAGCCCCTGGTGAGGTTTGTATTTCGTCATCGAACCGCAATTTCAGGGGGCGCATGGGGAGCCCCCAGGCGAAAATTTACTTGGCCTCTCCCGCGACGGTTGCCGCATCCGCACTAAAAGGGAAGATAACCGACCCGAGGGACTTGTGATGGCTCGCGCTTGGGTTTTTGGGAATAATGTCGATACGGACCAAATCATCGCGGGACGCTACCTGGTAAAGCTCGACCCCCGCGAACTCGCTAAACATGTTATGGAAGCGGCAGACCCGAAGTTCGCGTCCAAGGTCCGAAAGGGAGATGTAATAATCGCTGGGCGCAACTTTGGGTGTGGCTCAAGCCGCGAGCGAGCGCCCCTTGCCCTGAAGGCCGCAGGCATTTCAGCGATCGTGGCCGAGTCATTTGCCCGAATATTTTACCGCAATGCCGTCAACCGAGGTTTGCCGGTGTTGACCTGTGCCGGCGTGCGAAGGGGATTCAAAACAGGCCACAAGGTCAGAGTAGACATGCGAGAGGGCGAAGCACGTAATTTGAGCACCGGTAAGACTTTTAAGGTCGAGCCCCTGCCAGATTTTCTCCTCACCATACTCCGCGCTGGGGGCCTGCTCCCTTACTTGAAGCGATCTGTCGGTAAAGCTGGTCGGTAGGGCTTCCAATATTTTCAGATCGAGTTTGTAAACTCTGTGGGGCTTAACTTCAAGTTTGATTTAATTACAACAAAAACTATAAGAAGATAACAATAGGTATTCTATAAACCTCAGGGTGTAAAGCATGAAAGCCGAGGACTTCAAAAGCATGGAAAAAGTTAGGCGAGAATATCTGGCCAAGATAAGGCAGCTTTCTTTTCTGGAGTTTAGTCGGGAGAAGTGGGAAAAACTGAGGAAACTTGTCTACAAAGTGGTTCCCCTCGATGTGGACGTAGTTATTGATGACACGACGTTGAGGGAAGGGGTTCAGATGGCAGGGATAGTCAGCCCCCACCCCTCAGATTCGTGTAGGATAGCTTGTTTACTTCGAGACATCGGCGTTGAAAGGCTCGAGGTTTTGACCTACACCAAGTCAGACCAAGAGGCGATAAGGCGGATGAGAGACGAGAACCTGGGAGAAATATTGGCTGCTTGGTCCAGGGCCGCAAAAGAGGACATCGATCTTGCACTAAAACTAGATTTTAAGCAGATCGGCATCTCCCATCCAGTTTCCTACATTCACTTTGAGAAGTGGACCGATAAACCTTTGGAGCAACTTTTCACGAGGGTCACGGAGGCGGTGGAATACGCAAAGGACCACGGTTTGACTATATTCGTGCATGGTGAGGACAGCACCCGTGCAGACTGGGAGTTCGAGAAGGCATTCATAAACACGGCGGCAGATGCAGGGGCAAGCGTGTACAGGATCTGCGACACCGTTGGATGTGGCGTGTCCGACCCCAAGGCCCCACTACCGTATGGAATCCCGGCGAAGATCGCACACATAAAAAAGGAAACGAAGATACCGTACGTTGAAATCCACGCCCACGATGACCTCGGCAACGCCGTGGAAAATACAATGGCGACGGTCAGGGCGGCATCCGGGCTCTATGATAAGGTGTACGTGAGCACGACTTTTGTCGGGTTAGGAGACCGGGCTGGGGGCGCTGAAACGGAGAAAGTCATCTTGAATTGTTACCTGCACCACGGCATCGACAAGTGGAATTTAAGCCCCCTACGAGAGCTCGCCTTGTTCATAGCCTCTTCCACAAACTTCAACCTGCCAGTGAACAAGGCAATCGTCGGCGACTCCGCGTTTGCGCATGAGTCGGGCATACACGTTCATGGGATAAGTACCATTCCGCTTACCTACGAAACCTTCCCTCCGGAACTCGTGGGACATGAGAGGACGATTGTAGTCGGGATGCGCTCTGGAAAGCATGGGGTGAAGCTGAAGCTAGAGGAGCTCCTAAAACGCGGGGTGGACGAAAATGACCCCAAGCTCACGGAATTTGTGGAGTTGATTAAGAAAAAATTTGTCGAGGGGAGGAGAAGGTATCCCATAGGTGAGGATGAGTTCAGGCGTCTAGCTCGAAAAGTAGGTTTTTATGAGGTATGAGATCCGCGTTTCGGGTGGGAAGAGTTAAATATTTCCCTCATGTATTGCACCAGTTTTATCGACTCCTCCCTGATCGCCGTTCTAATTTTCGTGCGAGAGTTTAAGAAGCATGTGGAAAAAATAGCATCTGAGAATCTGACATGCGTAAAGTCACCTTAATCCCCGGTGATGGGGTGGGCCCGGAAGTCATTGCGGCGGCGAAAAAATGCATCGAAGCTACAGGCGCTCCAATCCGGTGGGAGGAGATGGAAGCGGGGGCAAGCGTTGCAAAGAAGTACGGCACCCCCCTGCCAGAGGAGGTCCTTGAGTCCATCCGTAAAAACGGAGTTGCTCTGAAAGGACCGATAACCACCCCCATCGGCACCGGATTTCGCAGCGTCAGTGTGGCCATAAGGAAAGCACTCGACCTTTACGCCTGTTTGAGGCCATCTAAGTGGTATCCAGGAGTACGCTCGAGAGACCAAAACATCGACCTCGTAGTTGTAAGAGAGAATACCGAAGACCTCTATGCGGGAAGAGAATTCGCTGAGGGACTTCCGGAAACGCAGGAATTCATCGAATTTGTAAGGGAAAAGAAAAAAGCTGAAATTAGACCTGATGCTGGAATAAGTTTGAAGCCAATCTCCCACTTCGCGTCCGAGCGTATCGTGCGCTTCGCCTTCAATTACGCAAAGGAAAACGGGCGCAAGAAAGTCACCGCCGTGCACAAAGCCAACATAATGAAATACTCGGATGGTATCTTCCTAGAGGCCGCCCGCAAGGTGGCGCAAGAGTTTCCCAAGATAGCATTCGAGGAGCGAATTGTGGACAACATGTGTATGCAACTCGTGCAGAAACCCCGTTTGTACGACGTGATAGTCGCGCCGAATGTGTATGGTGATATACTCTCCGACCTCTGCGCGGGCTTGGTGGGGGGGCTGGGCGTGGCGCCAGGGGCGAATATCGGCGACAAAATCGCCGTTTTCGAACCGACCCACGGCAGCGCGCCGAAATACGCGGGGTTGAACAAGGTTAACCCCACCGCAGCGATCCTCTCGAGCGTGCTGATGCTACGCTATTTGGGTGAAGCCGACGCCGCAAAAAAATTAGAGGGCGCCGCGGCCAAGGTGATCGCTGAGGGCAAATATGTGACTTACGATCTCAAAGAAGATCCCCGCGACCCTTCGGCCGTGGGTACCAAAGAGATGGCCGAAGCTATAGTGCGAGCGGTGCAAAGTGGATTATAAGATTCCCCCTTGGCGTTAAACTAGTAGTGTTACAAAATTGTTATCTAGGAACTCTAAGCTTAAGTGAGAAGGTGGATAAAGATAATTGCCCTAACGAGTTGATCGCGTGAAGCATGAAATCGCTGTAATCCCCGGGGATGGGATAGGCCCTGAGGTCATCCGCGAGGGCATGAAAGTACTAAACGCCGCAGCCGAAGTGACGTCCGGTTTGAAACTAAAATTTACCCAGTTCCCTTACGGTGCCGAGAACTACCTAAAGACAAAAGAACTCGTGCCTGAGGAGGGGCTAAAAAAGCTTTCCAAAATGGACGCGATTTATCTGGGTGCCTTAGGTGACCCACGTGTACCGACGGGCGTGCTCGAGCAAGGCATTCTACTCAAGCTTCGCTTTTACTTTGAACAATATATCAACCTCCGCCCCGTGAAGTTGTACCCCGGGGTCCCCTGTCCGCTAAAGGGGAAGGGCCCCGAACACGTCAACTTTTACGTGGTGCGGGAAAACACCGAGGACTTCTACGTGGCGATAGGGGGGCGGGCGAAGGGTAAATCGAGGGCCGAGCTAGAGGTCCTTCGCTCGATTTACACCGCAAAGTTTGGCTTAGACCTAGATGTCGAGCGCGACGAGATAGCTTACCAGATAGGCGTCATCAGTCGAAAGGGAGCGGAACGGGCCATACGCTACGCCTTCGAGCTAGCGCGCAAAAAAGGCAAGAAGCGCGTGACTTCGGTCGACAAGGCCAACGTTTTAACGCACGTCTACAGCCTGTGGCGCGAGGTCTTCGAGCGGGTGGCAAAGGATTACCCCGAGATCGAGACAGAGTTCGCATTTGTTGACGCGGTCACGATGTGGTTCGTGAAAAATCCAGAGTGGTACCAAGTCATCGTCGTCCCAAACATGTTCGGCGATATCATCACGGACCTCGGGGCTATGATTCAAGGTGGCCTGGGGGTCGCTCCGGGGGGTAACATCAACCCCGAAGGTGTAAGCATGTTCGAGCCGATTCACGGTTCCGCACCCAAGCACGCGGGAAAAAACGTCGCCAACCCCCTTGCTACAATTTTGGCCGGGCAGATGATGCTCGAGCACCTCGGCGAGCAGGAAGCTGCGGACAATGTCGAGCGAGCAGTTATCGATGTGCTGAAGGAAGGCAAAGTCCGAACCTATGACTTGGGCGGCAAATCCGACACTTCCGACGTGGGGGACGCAGTCGCCGCGAGGGTAAGGGAAATAAATTAAACAGCTCACCCCCAACAGTTCTAGGGATGCTATGCATCTGGTCGTCGCAATTACGGGCTCCAGCGGTGTTGTTTACGGGATGAGATTGCTCGAAGTTTGTAAACAGACGGGTATCAAAACTGATCTCATCATCTCGCAAGCAGCCGAAACCATCCTAAAGCTAGAGCTGGGCAAAACCGTCGACGAGCTGCGAAAGCTGGCTACCCAGAGCTACTCGCCCGATGACCTCGCGGCGCCCCCGGCTAGCGGCTCTTACCCCGTCGACGGCATGACGATCGTGCCCTGCAGCATGAAGACACTGGGGGCCATAGCCAGCGGCGTGTCGGCCGATTTGATCGCGCGTGCCGCCGATGTCATGCTCAAGGAAGGCCGCCCCCTTGTGCTCGTCCCCCGGGAAACACCGCTCAACCTCATCCATCTCGAAAACATGGCCAAACTTCGACGCGCGGGAGCGACAATCCTGCCAGCGATGCCGGCGTTTTACCACAAACCGAAGGCGATTCCCGACCTAGTCGATTTCATCGTCGGGCGAATTCTCGACGTGTTTGGGGTAGAACATCAGCTCTATCAGCGGTGGCAGGGGTACCAAGAGTAGGTGGGGGGAGGAATGAAGAAACTCCCGGTCGCGAAGTTCGAGTGCCTCAAGTGCAAGCACTCTGATTACCGGATGTCGGCGCGAGAGGTCGGCGAACTCGTCCCTAGCGAGTGCCCACGATGCGGTAAGGACATGAAGGTCGTCGCCAGGGAGCCGCCCAAGTGGCTGGCTGAACTCCTAGCACTCGTGGCGAAGCATTTCGAGATCTCGGACTTCGCCACCTCGAAAGACCGGATAGAACTTGAGGTGGCTGCACCGGACTCAAAACGGTCATTTCGTTCCCTTTTAGATGCCGCTAAGCGGAAGGGTTTCCTACCCGTGATGCGCGGACGTGAGGGTGAGCTGAGGTTAATCGTGATGAGATATCCGCGCATTAGCAGGAGCAACATCGCGATAAATTTGCTCCTCCTAGGTGCGACCATCTTGACGACTTTCACTGTTGGCTACTTCTGGATCTTTGGCGGGAAAACTTTATACGCGGCCCTGTTCTCCGGCACGATCATGCTGATGCTGGGGGCGCATGAGCTCGGCCACAAAATTGCAGCGTGGCGAAATGGGGTTGAGTCGACCTTGCCCTATTTTATTCCAGCGCCAACCTACATCGGCACTTTAGGAGCCGTCATCCGCATCAAGAGCCCAATCCCAACAAAGGAAGCATTAGTCGAGATGGGTGCGTCCGGTCCCTTATTTGGATTTTTTGTGGCCCTCCCACTCGTCACCATCGGTCTGATGCAAAACCCGGCGGCACCCGATTTCGGGTTCGTACCGGCGATATACGCCATGTTGCAGCTGCTCACTTTCGGTCACATGCCAGTGGGGGAACCTAACCCGCTCGCATTCGCAGGATGGGTGGTGCTTCTCGTGACGATGTTCAACTTGCTCCCAGCTGGGCAGCTCGATGGGGGGCACATCGCGCGTGGGCTGATGGGCCGGGGGTGGCACTACGGGCTCACGCGTGCGATAGGCTTCTCCCTCCTCTTCTCTGGCCTCTTCTTCCCCGGAATCCCCCTCTGGATATTCGGCTTCCTCATCCTTCTGCTGTTCAGGGGCTATCATGTGGGGGCGCTCGACGATGTTTCAAAACTATCAAAGCGTCAGAAATTGCTCGCCGCGGCGACCTTCATCGTGTTCCTGCTGTGCCTGCCCATACCCTCAGGCTGACCGATAGCTACATAGGTTCATCAATGTTAGGGGCTCTGGTGCCAACATGAAGGGGAAATTCATCTCGATCGAGGGGATAGACGGGTGCGGTAAGAGCACTCACGCCAAGTTGCTCGCGAGATGGCTCCGCTCCCGCGGCCGTAAGGTTATCATCACAGACGAGCCGACGAACGGCACGGTTGGAAGGATTATCAAGCGGGTGTTGAAGGGTGAACTCAAATTACCTATCGCTGCCGAGGCGCTGTTGTTCGCCGCCGATAGGATACAGCACATCGCGGACGTTATCGAGCCCGCCCTCAAAGCTGGGAAGGTTGTACTGAACGAACGGTACGTTTGCTCGTCGCTCGCGTACCAATCGGCGCGGGGGTTGCCGGTGGGATGGATAAGCTCGATTAATAAATATGCACTCAAACCGGACTTTGGAATCTTGATTGACGTGCCCGCTGAAGTCGCGTTTGCCCGGATTGAACCATCGCGCAGGCTCGATGAGTTCGAAAGAAACCTGCGGCTTCAAAAGCGGGTGCGCCGAAATTACCTGCGTATCGCTAGACGAGAGGGACTGAAAATCGTTGATGGCACGCGCTCACGCGACGAAGTTCAAGCGGAAATGAGAAGACTCGTTAGCGCTGTGCTGTGATTTTCAGGAGCGGGGCTTGTTGAAGGTTGTTTTGGATACGAATATTTTCATCGCGGCTTATTTCAACCGAAAAAGCGCCTCGGCAAAAATCATCAACCTCTGCATCGAGAACGAGCACGAATTAATTTTCTCCCCCCGACTTCGCAAGGAAGTAGAGTTGATTTTGAAAAACGTAAAAGCCAAGGGAGAGTTTCAGGAGAGGATACGAAGTCTTTTTATGAACGCCTCTCGAGTCGAGCCAACTCAAAAAGTTTTCGTGGTTAAGGAGGATCCAGATGATAACAAATTCTTGGAATGCTCTCTTGAAGGGAAAGCGGATTACTTGATCACTTCCGATAGGCATTTGCTAGAACTCGGGGAGTTCGCTCGAACAAAAATTTGTAAACCGACGCAATTTCTCAAATTACAACGCGCTTGATACTTACATGCTAATCTGGGCCGCAAAGGGAAGCGTTTTGAAAACATCTGCAGCTGCGCGCTCGATCTTGGCTCGATGCTCGGGCAGGGTGTAGACGCGGATGATGTCGATGTAGCCTTTGAGGACGTTAATCAAACGTGAGTAGTCCGAGAGCTGCACGAGCTTTCTCTTACCCTCGCTCGTCACCCGGTACACGGGCACCTCCATTGGGTCGATCTCCCGCGGGTAGTATGGAATCGAGTCGAGTGTAGGCACATCGACAACCACGTGCTCGGGATCGACTCCCGCACGCTTCGCTATTTCAAGCTCCTTTTGGCGACGCACTGCCTCATCGCTGAGCAGCCTCGCAACGTAAGGGTCACGGATGTGAACGTTGCGCTGGTAGGCCGTCTTCAACAAGTTCCTGCAGTCGAGCCTCGCCATCGTGGCCTTCGCCAGCTCGGCTAGCTTGCGTTTCTCTGGGTCCTCGAACTCCTTTGGATCGAACTCGCGCAGCTTGGTCGTAACGTACGCGTCATCCATGCGCAAAAATTCGTCGACATCCCTGAAAGTCGTGAGCCCGATGAGCTCGTGGGCATAGTCCATCGCCTTGTGGAGCAGAATTTCAGCGGCTCGGACGGCGTGATGGTAGTAAACCGCGAGGAACATCTCATAGCGGGCGATCATGAACGCCTCGAGCGCGTAGAGCGCTTTCAGGTCTATCGCTATATCCTCACCGCAGACCCCCATCGCCTGCACAAGCCTGCTTATGTCGATGCGCCCGTACTCGACGCCCGTGAAGTAGGAGTCGCGCACGAGGAAGTCCAGTTTATCGGCGTCGACTTGGCTGGCGGTTATCTGGTGCAGGTAGCGCTCGCCCTTCGCCTCCTTGCCGAATGCGAGCTCGGTTATATCCTTTGGCTCGAAGCCGCACCCCTTGAGCGCGTCCGCAAGCTCACTTTTTTCCACGACCTCCTTACCCATCTGCTCGTGGTTGAGCCCGCGGTATTTGACGAGAACCTCTTCGTATGAATGCGAGAAGGGGCCGTGCCCGATGTCGTGCAACAGGCCGGCCAAGCGCACGAGCTGCCACCCGTCGTTTGAAATTTCGACGCTGCTTCTCAAACTATCGGCTATCTGCCCGGCGACATGCATCGCGCCCAAAGCGTGCGAGAAGCGGGTGTGGTCGCCCCCCGGGTAGGTGATCGAGGCGACGGAGAGTTGTTTGATGCCGCGCAACCGCTGAACTGGCCAAGTGTCGATAACACGTTTCTCGACATCGGTCATGCCGACGTAGCCGTAAATCGGGTCCCTAACGTGCTTGACGAACATACATACCTGAATGTGTTATACGTAAAATAAAGGTATAAGAAAAGCCATCTATTAGATAACAGGTTCTCGTGGTTGCATGAAGATTATACTCGCCTCAACTTCACCCCGCCGCCTCAAGCTGCTGAAGGGTCTTGGGTTGAGAGTAAAAGTTGTGGAAAGCAAGGTGAGGGAGTCCAAATTCGATATCCCAAATCCCGAAAAACTTGTGAAAACGCTCGCTCTGACAAAGGCCCAGGAGGTCGCGCGGAGGACGAAAAGTGGGCTGATCATAGGAGCAGACACGATCGTCGTGCACGGGGGCAAAATTCTGGGCAAGCCAAAAAATCGTGAGGAAGCCAAAGTCATGCTTAGAGAGCTGAGCGGAAAAACGCACGAGGTTCTAACAGGCTTAGCGGTCGTCGATGCTTCAACAAGTAAAACGAGGGTCGACGTTGTAAAAACCAAGGTAAAATTCAGAAAATTGACCGATGAGGAGATATCTAACCATGTCACCACGGCCAAGCCGCTGGACAAGGCTGGAGCCTATGCGATACAGGGAAAAGCAGGGCTATTCGTCGAAAGGATCGATGGATGTTACTTTAATGTGGTGGGCCTCCCCCTTGCAAGGTTGGCGGAAATTCTGAAAGAATTCAACGTGACCCTGATATAGAACGGTGGCTCTTTGAACCTTTCACAGGGGCGAAGGAAGTTGTACGGCTCTCCAGCGCCTTGCGGTAAGTTCTGCGCAGCTTTTTAATTGAGGATGCCCAATCAAACTTCATAACTTTCTCCTTACCCTTTGTCCCTACTCGCGCCATTATCTCGGGGTGATTGAAGAGATAGTTTATCCCCCGCGCCACTGATCTTGGGTTAGGACGAACTTTGATCCCATTCACCAAATTTTTAATGTTTTCCCCAAGACCGCCCACATCCGTCGCCACGACAGGCCTCCCGGTTGCCCATGCCTCGAGCAACACTATGCCGAAAGGCTCGTTCCTGCTCGGGATGCAGACGATATCGCAGGTGTTCAGGAGATCAACGTATCGCCTGTAGGGAATCCACCACAAAAACCTCACGGCATCTAGGATGCCAAGCTTTCGGGCATTGCGCCTGAGATAATTTCTCATCGTCCCCTTCCCCGCGAACAAAAATTTGACGTCGTCCCGATTTTCGAGAACCTTGGGAATCGCGTCGATCAATAGGTCCGGGCCTTTCTGGTATTCCAACCTACCTATGAATAAAACTGTGGGAGCAAGCGAGGGGACACCATATTTTTTCTTTACCTTATTTGGGTTCACATCTTTCCGATATTTTCGGGGATCGATGGCATTTGATATGATGTCAATTTTTTCGCGGGGGATCTTGTACAGCCAACATAACTCTTTCCTCATCGTTCTGGACACTGTAATAATTCTATCTGAAATCCGCCCGCCTAACCCCTCTCTAGCGGAAATTTCATTGAACACGCGCTTATCTTCCTTTGACGCGCGCTTATCGCTAAACGCTCCCCCCCCACGGCCATACTCGCTCGAGTGGTAGCTAAGCACGACCAGATTGCCCTCCTTTTTGAGTTCATATAGCGCATCCGCAACGTGCCAATCATGTCCGTGAATGATATCGAACCTCCCGCTGTGCCTTGCCACGGCGTGGAGTTCTTTTACCATCGCCTTTGACATATTTGAGAAAAATGAGAGGATGTCCTTGCCTGGGTCAAACTTGCATCTACAGTAGTTTACATCGTTGATCCTTGCATGCTTGCTCTGCCCTTCCGCCGCCCTTGTAAAAAGGTAAACGTCATGCCCCCTTTTCGCGAGCTCTTCGGCGGTTCGGGTGACTACGATCCCAAGTCCTCCGACGTGAATTGAGTGCAGCGACTCCCAAGCAAGAATTGCTATCCGCATCCCGACTACCCACTCATTTCAACGAAGCTCAAGATTCGGTTATACCTGCCACTTGTTTATATATACTCACAGTTTCGGCTGCCACCTTATCGAGCGTGAATTCTTCAAGCACCCTCTTTCGTGCATTTTTTCCTAGCTCCTTCCTCAAATTTTCGTCCTTGAGAAATTCTATTGTGGATTTGGCTATATCGTAGGGGTCATATGGATTAACATGAGCACCGCACCTATCTGGGCCTCGGTTCACAACTTGTTCTCTTAAGCCAGACGTCCCCGTTGCCCCAACTATCACTGGCTTTCCCATACTCATCGCCTCGGTGCAGACGATGCCGAATGGCTCATACTTCGATGGGGCGACCACGAGATCGCTCGCAGCGTAGTAAAGCAATCGGTCCTTTTCGCTCACATACTCAAACTTTAGTATCACTTTATCTTGAATGCCCAAGTGCTCAACGAGGTGTTTGATCATCCCCTCCTGCTCGCCCTTCCCGATGAGCACCAGCTTAGCATTTTGTACCTCTTTCGAGATCGCCGGCATCGCGTGCATCAATGTGTCAGCACCCTTCACCCAAGAGAGCCTCCCGATGAACAAAATCAGCTGAGAATCTCCCGCCCCTATTTTCTCCCTGAATGCTCGAACCTTTTTATCCGAGAATTTCGCGGGATCGTATTTTTCGTTGTCCACACCGTTCCACACCACCCGAATTTTCCCCTCTTCGAACCCCAGCGAGATAAGTTCATCGCGCATCGCGTAGCTCACGGTTATTATCGCTTCGGCGCTCTTGCCTGCCATCTGCTCTATGGTCTTAATAGTTGGGGACCCATCACCAGTTCTCCCGTGTTCGGTGGCATGGAAATGGAGAATTAGGGGCTTGTTGAGGGTTTTCTTGCAAGTGATCCCGGCAATGGCGGACAGCCAATCATGAGCGACAACCACATCGAAATTTCGCTTATCCGATTTCACCAGAAGGTTGATTGTTTTTGTTGCGGCAAGAATGTTATACATGAATACCTCCGCGAAGTCATTTTGCGCCTTCACAGGCCACCTTTTCACGTCCTCGGGGACTATCACGGGGAGCAAATCGGTCACGTCCGCTAGGAGTGGGCGATGCACCTCCACGCCCTCGAACAGATCCCTAGTTATCGCGTCACCTGGATTTTTCGAGAAAACCGTGACGCTGTGCCCTAGCCTCGCGAACCTGCGCGTCATTTCGTACGCATAAGTTCCTAAACCCCCCACAAAATGGGGTGGGAACTCGTATGGGAAGTACAAGATATTCATTTCTTACCCCCCTAAATCCAGAACTAATGGGGATAAAATCCTTTAGGTTTCAAAAAGTGCAAAGTGCGGCGGGATAAACACAAGCGGGGTTTGTCATTTACCTCCTTACTTTCACTCACTCTTCAGAACTGATGTGCCACCGCATGTGTGGAAGCCAAATCGCTTTTGATTTTTAGTACAGTTACAAAGCTTTATTTTGTCTAATCCGAAATAGAAGACGGCGCACTAAAAATCGGGCCACTAAAAGGTTAGGTTCCAGATTAGTGGGCCCAGACCATGGGGCGTGAAAAGTTGCACAAATATAAAGTGGCAGTTCTGGGCTGGGAAGTTCCTAGCCGTAGCAAGATTGCCACCGGAGCGGGAATGTACCTAAGCTACTTGACAGAACTGGGTAAATTTTCGATGACAACAAACCCCAGATTGGATCTGACATTCATCGTTCCCTGGCAGAAGGATGTACTTCTACGAAAGAACGGGTATAGTGTTTTGCTGTTAAAGACCCGCGGGTTCCGTAAAAAGCACCCTTATAACGAGGAGGTTCTTTATCCCTCGTGCAAGAACTTCGCGAGCAGATTGCTCAAGGAGAAAAATCCAATCGATCACAAGAGCTTTGATTTAATTCTCGCGAACAGTTTTGCTTTCGGAGAGTTTATTTCTAAAGCCCAACATTTAGAGAACCTCGTTTATATCTCCCATCGGCCGGAATTTCTGCGGGAAAAATTTGCTGAGCAATTTAGAGTTAAACTGGGGGGCAAGCGTAGACTTCGCAAAGATGCTGAGCTGGAAGCTAAGGCTGTGGAAAATTCTGATCGAGTATTAGCTGTGAGTAAGGCATGTAAAAAAGGGCTGGCAAAACGCTATAGGCGTGACAAAATCACCGTGATTTACAACGGGATAGATGAAAACGTATTCAACCGAGTCCAGACACCGTCCAATGGTGGCAAGACAGTTTTCACGTATATCGGGAGGAACCATCCGGAAAAGGGCATTTCTCTCCTCCTGAGAAGCGTGAAGGATTTGGTAGAAAAGGATCACGGGAAGAACTTCGAAACACGATTGATTACAGACGATGGAGTTTCACTAAGGCGAGCGGTGAAGAGGCTTGGTCTCTCAAATTACGTCAAGCTCATCAATTGGAAAATGCAAAGATGGCTTCCTTATTATTATTCTGGAAGCACTTTTACGATGATGCCCTCTTATTGGGAAAGCTTCTCATATGTGGTTGCGGAATCCCTCTCCTGTGAAACTCCGGTAATCGTCTCGAGGGCGGGAGCGCTACCCGAACTCGTCGACAGGAAGGTTGGGCTGCTCTTCCGCGCTGGCGATGGCAATGATCTCACTGGGCAACTTTGGGAGGCGTGCGAGCGAAGCCACGAGAGTATTGTAGAGATGGGAAAGCGGGGGAGGAAGAAAATCCAAAACTCGTTCTCAAAAAGTGTGTTTTTGGGGAATTACCTGAAATTTATTGAGGAAACTATAAACGGTACAATCTCGTAAGCTTCATCTTAAAAATAACAAGATTTTTTATTTTGCTCTTTAGGTTTCGAAAGAAGTAAAAGCGTGGCAGACATATTGAACACGATGCGAAAGATATCACTATGCGTCGGCTCCCAAACTCCTCCCATACGATTCAAGCTAGATCCCGATATGTTGTTCGAGAAGTACGGTGACCTCTCGAAGCCCATGCCGCTCAAGGCGCTCCAGGAGGGCGAGGACTTCAATTATACGCCGGGCGGGGTCACCGGCATGATTGCCCCACTTTTACAAAGAATGTACAGGGAAGAGAAAATCCGGACGCCTCACTGGGTGGCGATAAATCCCATGGGTCCCGAGATGGCATCGTTCGGCGGGATCGTGCTGCACCGAATCGAGATGGAACCCCATGAGCTGGCCGGCTACGGGTACTTCAAAGAGACGATGTGGAAGAACGTCCATGGCTTGGAGCAAACGTGGGTTCCCCGCAGGCAATTCGCCGACTACGCCATGTTCAACTGGCTCTACGCGAAGAAGATGATGGACCTGCATTCGGAAATCGAATTCGATCTTTTTTACGTGCATGATTTCCAATTACTTTTGACTGGATCAATGACCGGCCCGACGGCGCGCAAGATCTTCCGATGGCACATCCCCCTCGATACGAAGAAAATGACCCCGGGATGGAGGGCCTTTTTGCTGAGATATCTGAAGAACTATGATGCTGTTATCGTGAGCTGTAAGAAATACAAGCGGAGTTTGTCGAAAGCTGGTTTCAAGGGCAGGGTGTACCATATCTACCCCCACATCGATGAACGGATGCATGATCGGGCGTCGGACGTTAAAGTCAAACAGTTTTGCGAAAGATTTGGAATCAGCGACGACGACAAGATGATTCTCGCGGTCGCCCGTCTCGACCCAATAAAAGGTCAAGATACCGCAGTTAGAGCTCTGGCACGGGTCGCCAAACGCTTTCCCCGTGTGAAACTCGTGTTGGTCGGCGACGGTAGTTTCTCAAGCGCTCGCAAGGGTGGCCTAGGGCTCCCGAAAGGAGTGAAGTGGTTGGATCGGTTGGAGCGACTGGCGAGCAAGCTGGGCGTTCGCGAGAGGACCATATTCACCCGGTACCTACCTGGGGATGAGCTGAGGGCGGCGTACACGAGGGCCGATGTAGTGGTTCTGCCCTCGGTATTGGAGGGCTTCGGGCTAACGGTGCTCGAAGGGTGGATGTACAAAAAGCCCCTCGTCGTCAGTTCAGGGGCCGGGGTCTCCGAGCTCATCACCGATGGAGAAAACGGTCGCCTCTTTCCCCCAAACGACCACGAAGAACTCGCGAGCAAGATAACTTGGGTGCTTTCGAAACCCGATACGGCGGGAGAAATGGGGAAAGTGGGATTCGAAACTGCGAAAAGGTGTTCCCTCAAGCGAGGCACTCAATCCCTTTTGAATGTTTTCTCCGAGGTGCTCGGCAAATAGGTTCTGCGCCGATGTTTAGAAGTATTCCCTCAATTTTTCAGCAAGGGTTTCCGGCATGGTCTCGACGACCGTCTCGTGGTGGAGTTTCTCCATGAAGCCGTCATCGCTCGTGTAAAGGTGCCTCGGGTTCGGTCGAGATATCAACTTTGCGTTGAGGAAGTAATACTCACTTAGATCCTCATCGCATGGACCTGAAAATGTCGTCATGTTGAAACTCTGAACCCCGAGAGCGTGATAACCCTTCAAAGTTCGAGAGAGCCCATCGCAGAAATCTCCGAGCCCGTGTTTTTTTAGGCGGATTACCGCGGAGGCCCCAACGAAGACTGCTGCGACCTCGTTGTTGCCCTCGGGAGCAAAACTCGTGAGCCAAGTGACAGGGCCAGTTTTTCCGATAAACCGCTCCCCTCCCTTTCTCTCCGTCTCCATTAAATCCGACCAATAATTGCTCCCCTCTCGATCAAAATAGGATTTGCTGCTCCCGATGAGCTCCTGGAGCCGCGAGGTTGGTTCTGGGTCCGCTGTGAGCTGAACGTGCGGGTGGACGATGCTGGCTCCAGCAGGCGGCATGTGGTTCCAATTTATGTGCCAGTACTTGATTTCAGGATGCCTCTCGTGCACTTGTTCGAAATACCTCAAGCATCCCTCGAAACAATCCTCGAGCAACTTCGGTGAAAATTGATTGAGGTCTAGGTGGTGGGCCTCCGAGAAAACCCCAACCGCGTGGAACCCGCCGAACGGAAAGAGATTTGGGAATAGGCACGCGGCCCCGACTTTTATCCTGCGCTCCGGGAAATCCTCTGGAAACATGGGGGTCACTTTTTCCAAATTTTCCGGGCAGAAGAAGCATTTTGCCCGAGAGGCTTCAACGATTTTCTCCGTCTCGGTCGCCTCCGCCGCTTGTTTCGGCCTCTTCGTCCGCTCGAGGTTTATTCTGCATCGCCTCCCGGTCAACGGGTCCCTCCTGACCTCGATGGGCTGGGTGACTAGCTTGAAGTCCTGGAGGGGGCTCAGCAGCTTAGCTTCCTGAACCGTCTTTTCAAATGCGATCTTCGCCACGGTTACCCCAGAATAATCAAAGCTTTTAGGCTTTTACTTTTTGGGACTAGCCCCTCTCCCCATATTTTTCAAAAACGCATATGAAGACGAGATCCTTGTTCGAGGTGTTGTAAACTCTGTGGAACTCGTCAGGCGCGATCGGCACGACGTCCTTGCTCTTCACACTTCCTCGCTTCCCATCGAGCTCGATTTCACCCCGCCCCTCGACGAAGAAGTAAACCTCGCTCACCGAGTGGGAGTGCCCCATCGTGTGCTTGCCTGCGTGCAGAATCGTGATGGAAAGCACCAAGTTCTTGCCCAAAGGTTTATCGCACACGATGTAGCGGTCGTCACTCTTCACAAGCCTCGCGTTTCTAAAGACCTGGAGGTAACTCTTGTGAGACACATCATACCACTCGCCCCTGAACAGATAGCCCTTGACTTTCACGCCGCGCTCCAGTAAATGTTGGATGAAAAAGCCAGGGGCATCTTGTTTTCGCTCCCTGCAGAACTCATCCAAAATTGAAAAAACTGATTTTGGGTAGATGTATATGCCAGCGCCAACGTAATCGCTAAGCGGCGGTTTGACTTTTTCCTTAAAATCGGTTAAGTAAAAGCTCTGCTTTGGTGGCGGAAAACTTTCGCTCCTTTCAAATTTCATCGTCGCCATCTCCTCTGGCTTCATGTCTGGTTTTTGACCAGCGTAATAAACGCCGGCGAGCGGCTCACCCGTGTAGCTGGAGACGAAACCCTTGAAATCGGAGGAGAAATAATTGTCGGCGCATACCACCAAAAGGTCCTCATCAATTTTCAGCTGTTTGATCGCGTTGTTAATCGCCGGAACCGCCCCGAGTTTTTCTTTCTCTGTTATCGCCTCTTCTACAATGACATTCTTGTATCCCGCAAAAAAATTCTCAAACTTTTTATTAGTCGAGATTATCGGCTCGATTTTCTCGGCCTCGAGCTTCTTGAGCAAATGGCCGATGACCGTGTCCCCTTCGTCGATTATCATCGCCTTGGGCATCTGCTCGCCAAGGGGACCAAGCCGGGTCGCAAACCCACCCGCTAGGATTAATGCTTTCATTCGCTCCCGCCCCTATTTTTGCGTTTGTAAATTAATTAGTCTTTCAAAAAATGCCTTAACTTCATCAACATTTTTTATGAAGTATTTTGCGTTCGATTCCATCGGCCCCTCGGAAACCAGGATAGTTACGCCCATTTCCCTCAGGGCTAAAAATGCGTCTTCATCCGTTCGATCATCCCCGATATAAACTGGTGTGAGTTCTCCCTTGGGATCAACCACGCTGGACAACCAAAGCACTGCCTCCCCCTTGTCCCACTCAACGTTCGGTCTTATTTCAAAAACTTTCTTGCCGTGGGTGACCCTTACCGTTCCTGAATCCATGTGCGGCCCAACCACCTCTTCAAAAATATTTTTCAGACGCTCGAATTCCCCCTCCGCGACCAATCGGTAGTGGACGCTCGCCGTCGACCCCTTGTCCTCAACGATCGTCCCTTTGATGTTGCCCAGTTTTGCCCGCAGTTCCTCGCAAATCTTGATTAGGGTCGGGCGCACGCGCTCGGCCTCGGGCTTGACCAGCTCTACTCCCGGGCCACTTATTTCGAACCCGTGGTTTCCAGCATAATAGATACCCTCCAGCCCAACTAGCTCCTTAACGCCGGTGAGCGACCTGCCGCTTATTATCCCTAGCGTGTAGTGCCGGGACACACGTTTGAGCAGTTTCTTCATATCGGGCGAGAGAATCGCAAGCTCCGGTCTTTCGACGATGGGGGTGAGGGTGCCATCGTAATCGAGCAGCAACAAAGCCCCGGGCGCTAGAGCTCGCTCTACTTCCCCCCAGCGATCGAAAAGATATTCCATTCGAATCACGAAATAGATCTCGCGGACTCGCTGATGAAATCCGCTAACCACTTGAAAACATTGTTCCTCTTGACATTGTCCCTTAGACTCTTCATCCTTCGACGCTTTTCCTTAGGCAACATCTCCAACGTGTCTCTAATCGCGTCCGCAAATCCCTCCACGTCGAAAGGATTGATGATCACGGCACCATTCAGTTCCTCCGTTGCTCCCGCAAATTTGCTCAATATCAGTGCACCCGTGCAATCGACATTTGCGGAGATGAACTCCTTTGCCACCAAATTCATCCCATCCTGGATTGGGCTCACTATGCACACATCGGCGGTCCTATATAACGCGAAAAGCCTGTCTGGGCCCAATTTTCCCTCGATGTAAATAATCGGCTTCCAATAGCCTCTCATGTATTTCCAATTGATCCTGTCGACGGCTTTGGATATCTCATCACTCAGCTCCATATAGGCTGGGATTCGCGTGCGGCTCGGTGCCACAGCTTCCACGAACACGAATTTGTTCTGGTACTCGGGGTACTTCTCCAAAAATCGATCTATTGCCCCGAACCTCTCGAGGATGCCCTTGGTGTAGTCAATCCGGTCGACACCCACACCGATGTATTTGTATGGGATATACTGGGGGGCCCGTACGCGCTTCATCTCCCGCTTTACCTCGGGTTTCCTCGCCAGTTTATCGATGGTGTCAAAATCCACGCTTATCGGGAAGGGCCTAACCCGGATGGTGCGCCCCTTGTAATTCACGTTAAATGTCCTGTAATCGGCTTTAATCCCCATCACCTTCTCGACGCTCGCCAAGAAGTTGATGCAATAACTGGGGATGTGAAAACCGATGAGGTCGTTCGCGAGCATGCCGTCGAGTATCTCCTTCGCCCACGGCAGAAGTGTGAAGGTGTCCCAAGTGGGCCAAGGGATGTGCCAGAAGTGTGCCAGCACAAGCTTTTGTTTTTTCGGGGCCCCGTTCCTGATCATCTTGGGTAATAGAGCTAGATGATAGTCGTGGAACCAAATGAAGGCCTTATTTATCCCCCTCGTCTCCTGCCTGACCGCCTCCGCGTACAGCGCGTTTGAGTGCCTGTAGCCGTCCCAGAATGATTCCTCGAAAATGGGTTCCCGAAACACATTATGGCAGAGGGGCCAGAGTGTCTGATTTGAAAAACCGAAGTAAAACTTGTCCACCTCGTCCTTCGACATCCACACCCTTTTCAGCACATACTTTGGGTTACCAAGGGGAACCCGACACCGATTTTGTTTATCGACGTTTTCCCGATCGGCATCCCCGCTGCCACCAGCCACCCACGTGCCGCCAGTGGCCTGCATCATGGGGTCCAAGGCCGCTGTCAGGCCTCCAGCGGGAGTCTTGACCCGAACCCCGTCAGGTGTGTGCATATGAAGGTAGGGTTCGCGATTTGAGACGATGAGGAATTTATAGCCCCTTAACTTCGATTTCACCAACTTCTGGACGTCCTCCGCAGACAACATAGATATCAAGAGAACGGTGCCGCCAATGTTTTAAATATCTTTACCAATCATCGAGAATGGTGTGTACGTGACAATCGAGGAGCTACTGACGCCGATTCTAATATTGATTGGGTTCATCGTGGCTGGCTACGCACTGAGATTTGTACTAAACGTTTACATCACTAAACTCACCAGAAAAACTAAAACCAAACTCGACGATATCATCCTCGATGCCATCAAGGTGCCGATAGTTGCGATATTCTTGATCATGGGCATTCGATTTGCCCTTGAGTACACGCCGTTTATCCCGACAGAAATCATCCAACACCTCCCGACCATCAGCTACCTGCTGATCGTCCTGATAGCGACGTGGTGCACCGCGAGAATTATAAATGGGATATTAACGTACTTCGGTGCCATGCGTCCCAGCATAAGGACGCTCGTGCCAACGCTTCAGAAACTCATGAAAATTATCATCTTTTTTGTGGCTTTTCTCCTGATACTCAACGGACTAGGCATCCAAGTAACTGCGCTGGTCGCGGCTTTTGGGATAGGGGGACTCGCCGTCGCCTTCGCCTTGCAGGGGACGCTATCGGAATTCTTCGCTGGCATATACATCATGAGCGACCGACCCGTGAGGGTTGGGGACTATGTCGAGCTGGAGTCGGGCCGAAAGGGCTATGTAACAGATATCGGCTGGCGCAGCACGAAGATACGCGAGCTCCCGAACAACATAATCGTGGTCCCGAATTCAAAGCTGGCGGGGTCGATCGTCACCAACTACTACTTGCCCGAACAGCAAATGGCCTGCTTAGTTCAAGTTGGGGTGGCCTACAACAGCGACCTCGAGAAAGTGGAACGTGTGACCATCGATGTGGGTAAAAAAGTGTTGAAAAAAGTGACGGGTGGGGTGCCAGAGTTCGAACCCTTCATTCGTTACCACACCTTCAGCGACTTCAGCATAAACTTCTCCGTCATCCTGAGGGTCAAGGAGTTCGTGGACAAGTACTTGATCACCCACGAGTTCATGAAGGAGCTCCACAAGCGCTACAAGAAGGAGGGCATCGAGATCCCGTTCCCGATCCGCACGGTCTACATGCGCAAGGAGCGGGCCTAGCCTCCTCTCCTTTTTAATCCGGCGTGACAAACGGTTATCGAAAGTGGTGTCAGAATGGTGCTCGATAGACTTGGGAGATCCCTACACAGCGCCCTCCAGAAGCTGACCCGAGCGACCCACGTCGACGAGCGGGCAATCAAGGAGCTCGTGCTGGATATTCAACGTGCCCTGCTCCAGGCCGATGTCAATGTGGAGCTCGTGCTGGAACTGACGAAGCGGATAGAAAAACGGGCGCTTGAGGAGAAGCTCCCCCCAGGTATGGCACGCAAGGAGCACGTCATCAAAATCGTCTACGAAGAGCTCTCCGCGCTGATGGGGCGCCCGGCCCAGCTGCAACTCAAGCCCGGGGAGCCCACGGTGCTGCTGATGGTCGGCCTTCAAGGGTGCGGAAAAACGACCTCGGCGGCGAAGCTGGCAGCCCATTTTAAGAAACGGGGTTTCAAGGTTGGCATCGTCTGCGCGGATACCTTCCGCCCGGGTGCGTATGAACAGCTCAGCCAACTTGCTCAGCAAGCCGGCATAGGATTTTTCGGTGACCCCAAAGCCAAGGATTCAACCAAGCTCGCAAAGGAGGGCGTTAAGCGGTTCAAAAAAGAGCGCCTCGAACTGATCATCGTCGACTCTGCCGGCAGACATCGCAAAGAGGAAGCCCTGATGGAGGAGATGCGCCAAATCGCCCATGCAATAGGGCCGGATGAAATCATGCTCGTCGTGGATGGGACAATAGGACAGCAGGCGAAGGAACAGGCCGCCGCATTCAAGGCCACGACGGACATAGGCTCGATTTTAATCACCAAGCTGGATGGCACTGCGAAGGGTGGTGGTGCCCTCTCGGCAGTTACGGCTACGGGGGCGCCGATTAAGTTCGTGGGCGCTGGCGAACACTTGGACGATATCGAGCCCTTCGTGCCCGAGCGCTTCGTGGCTCGCTTGCTAGGGATGGGCGACATTGAAACGCTGCTGAAGCGAATCGAGGAAACCGCAAGGGCCGAGGAGGTGAAGCCCGCCGACATGAAGGCGATTCTCTCAGGCAAGCTGACCCTACGGGATGTCTACAGTCAGCTTGAGATGATGGGCAAGATGGGGCCCTTCAAGAAGCTCATGGAGATGATTCCGGGGGTGGGTGTCGCGGTGCCAGAGGAGCAGATGCGTGTCGGGGCGGAGAAGTTGAAGCGCTTCAAGGTGATAATGCAGTCGATGACCCCGCAGGAGCTCGAGAACCCCAAGGTGCTCAACGCCTCTCGGATTCGCCGGGTGGCTCGGGGATCGGGGACGAGTGAGGCGGATGTGAGGGAGCTTTTGAAGCAGTACGAACTCATTCGAAAATTCATTAAGACGATGATTAAAGGACGGGGGCCCAAGTTCGGCCCATTTGCAAAACTCATGAAGGAGCTGTCGAAGGGGGCGCCGCCAGATTTTGACACGGGCGGCGAGAAAAGCTCTTAAGCGCTGTGCCGAAGCCAATTATTAGGTGTTCATGTGGCAAAAAGGTCGAAGGGTTATCGGAGCAAGAGCAGGGGAAAACTCACCAAGCATGTTCGTGAGCGCGGGCTCTCACCCGTAAGCCGAGTGATTCAAGAGTTTGGGCCCGGTGCGAAAGTTACTATCATCCTTGACCCGGGCGTCGTGAAGGGGCAGCCCCACCCACGGTACCACGGCAGGATTGGGGTCGTTCGGGAGCGTCGTGGGCGAGCCTACGTGGTCGAGATCAGGGACGGGGGGTCAATCAAAAAGGTTATTTCCCGTCCGGAGCACCTTAGGGTGGTGGAGGCAAGATGATAGGAAAGGAGGTAACGGGTGAGAAACCCGTGCCGTTAGCCAAGGTGCTTGAAATCCTTGAAAAACAGAAAAAGCGAGGAGAGCTGGAGTACGGGCAGCGGCTGACCTATGACTATACACAAAAACTTGCGAAGTTGGACGTCAAGAAGGCAGAAGAACTGATTAGCGAGTTACTCAAGCTCGAGAAGATCAGGGAACATCAAGCGGTCGCGCTCGTCGATTTGATGCCAGAGAGAAAGGAAGATGTGGAGCTCATTTTCGCGAAGGAACGAACGAGGCTTGAGGAAGAGGACATAAAGAAAATTTTAGAATTGATAAACAAGTTCCGGAAGTAGTTCCCAGTTAGTTGGAGGCGCTTGTTCTTGGTCGGTAAGAAGTACGAGGACCGAGGCGTAGTATTGGATTTCCTACTCCAGGGGCACCCAAGTGACCCTAGGCCAATTCACCTGCGAGAGCCCTTAGCCCTAATCCTTGGCGACACGTTCTTCACCCTGCTCGAAATCGTCCCCATGAGGGGGATAACGTTTACTCCCCACGAACGCGTCTTCATAGGTAAGGGCGAACGTGACAAGGTCGAACGGATTAAACGTCGCGTGAGCTACGAGGAGCTCACGGCCGCGGCGAAGGCGGAGCTACCGGTCGCCATAGAGGAACTAATCAACGAGGCCCCTGAGCGGTTCATCGAGTTCTTCAACCGGGCTGCACCCCTGACCACCCGTTTTCACCAACTCGAGCTCATCCCGGGGATAGGGAAGAAACTCATGTGGGCAATCATCGAGGAGCGGAAGAAGGGCCCCTTCGCGGACTTCGAGAATCTAAATAAAAGGGTGAAGGGGCTAACCAACCCGAAAAACATAATCGCGAAACGGATAACCATGGAGCTGGAGGGCACCGATAAATACCGCCTTTTCGTGCGCCCGCCCTCTAGAAGGGCTTCCGTCGAGGGCGAGGCACCCTAGCTATCAGGTAGCTGATGAACGCTATTACTGGAATTATCTCGAGGCGTCCGACCAGCATTTGAATTGTCATACTTATCTTCCCCGCTATGGGCATCGCTGCTGAAGTTATCCCCACAGATAAGCCAACGTTTCCTTGAGCCGATGCCGATTCAAATATCGAGTTCATGGCTGGGTAGCCCACCGTCATCAGCACCACTGCGCCGCTTATCAGCACGATGATAAAGATGAATGCATAAATGGCGGTTTCCATCATCTCCTGTTCGCTGTAAATCCTACCCGATATCTTCATCGGTACAACCGCTCGCTGGGGCAGGAAGCTACGCTTGATCATCCAGTGGACCGCCTTGACGATGATCACGGTTCGGATGAGCTTGATTGCACTCGAAGTCGAACCGTACCCTCCACCTATGACCATAAGGATAGTGAGCAGACCTTTTTGAGGATCACCCCATGTTGAGAGGGTGGCCGTGGAGAAGCCCGTCCCTGTCAGGGCGGAGGAGGATTGGAATAGCGCGTCCCGCAGCCCCACGCTCCAGATAAGCAAAAGCGTCGCCAATGCTATCAGCACGAACATCAGCCGAACCTCGATGTTTTTGAAGAGCTCCCGCCAGTGCCCTGCCATGAGCCTTCGATGGACCGCGAAGCTAATCGCGCCCGCCATCATTATCAAAATTGTAACCGCAAGCACTGGGGAGCCGTACCCAGCGAAACTCATATTGCGTACGGTGAACCCTCCGGTGGCAATCCCCGTCATCGAGTGATTCACCGCCTCGAACAGCGTGGGTGTCCCGGCGAAGTACAACCCGATGATGCCCAGAAGCGTGAGCAGCACGTATATCTTCCAAAGGGAGCGAGCGGTCGCTCGGATGCTCGGCTCGATACGCTCTGCCCGAGCTTCGGCGACGTACATCTTCCGGGCTGCCCTCCCCGCGCCGATGAGGGCCGCCAAGAAGAGGACGATCACACCCATGCCGCCAACCCACTCGGTCAGGCTGCGCCAGAAAAGGATGGTGGGGGCAACTCCTTCGACGTCAGAGATCATGGTCAGGCCGGTCGCCGTGAAACCCGACATGCCCTCGAAGTAAGCGTCCTCGACCGGCATGTTGTTGCCGAAGATGTAGGGTATCGAGCCGAATGCCGCGAAGACGATCCAAGCGAAGGTGACAATCACCATGGCCTTGCCTAGGGTTATCTCCGTGGGCTGAAAGCGCCGCCTGAGGAAGAAACCTAACGCGATGGCGATGGCCGCGGGGACTATGAAATACGGGAGCAAGTGGGTCTCGTTGGCTAGAAACGCCACTGGGATCGGCACCAACATCACTGCGCCCAAGATGAGCAGGATGAAACCCAAGAAATGCAGCACCTTTCAACCCCCAGCGGTAATACCCTCGCCCAAAGTGTATAAAGGATTGCTGGGCTGAAACCGGAACCGTGGGTTTTAAAATTGGTTGACTCATCCTTAACTGTGGTGGGATGCAGGAAACCCGACGCGCGCTGCACGAGATTCTCGCACACCTTCAAGGTACATCGAAAAAACTCAGGAAAAGGCAGGTTGACAGTTTCATAAAGGCCTTGCTCAGCGCCAAGCGGGTCTTCGTCGTGGGGGCCGGGCGCTCCGGGTTGGTCGTGAGGGCCTTTGCCATGCGCCTGATGCACCTAGGCATAGACATCCACGTGATCGGGGAGACGATAACACCTGCCCCACGAGCTGACGATCTTTTGGTAGCCCTTTCCGGTTCGGGTGAAACAAGCTTCGCCGTGAGCGCCGCAAAAATTGCTAAGAGGGTAGGTACAAAAATTGTCGTTATAACTTCCTATCCACGATCCACCTTGGCGAAGTTGGCCGATCATATCGTCACGCTCCCAGGCCGAACTAAAATCGCTTCCATCAAGAGCTACTTGGATC
The DNA here is from genome assembly GCA_030672285.1 of Hadesarchaea archaeon. Classification (GTDB taxonomy): domain Archaea; phylum Hadarchaeota; class Hadarchaeia; order Hadarchaeales; family Hadarchaeaceae; genus DG-33. Next base: position 25,352 of record DAOVGS010000066.1, read on the forward strand.
GCCAAATTGTTGGTGAATACGAATCGCTTGCGCCCTTGGGCACGCTCTTCGAGATTACGGCGCTTGTCTTTCTTGATAGCGTGGTCGCTAGCCTTATGACGAAACTCGGACGAAAGGAAGAGGAACTTCGGGCACGCCACGCCACCATTGAGTAATCAAACTTTTTCCCCAAAAAGCCCCTGGAGTACCTCAACCCACGCGGTGTCGAAACCCTGTTCATCCTTGGGTCTGAACTTTCGTGAGAGTCTCTCGCGCGCGCTTTTGACGAGCCCCTCAATTTGTTCCTGTTTGTACTCTCCATTCACCACGCGTTTGACCACCGATAGCTCGCCTCCGGCCTCGAGGGCCGCAACTATGCCCTTGAGCGCCAGCAGGTAGCCTCGCCCGAACTCATCGTTAGAGTCAACCCTGCCTTTGGTTTGCTCGAGCCATTCCCTAGCTTTTTTTGTATCCTTTTCTCTGAGGGCTCGGACGAAGGGTTTCAGGTCAAACTCCATGTTACCACCGAGACTTGGACCAAAAATTAAGAAACCCCTGGAGCTATAACGGTTTCCGATGCAACGCAGGGACCCATCGTGAAAAGTACAGGCTAACAATCACTAAGCGCGCGCCGCACGGGGCATTTCTCGTGGCAGAAGTGGTCGGGGGTGTCGCAAAAGTGGTTTGCCTCACTCTCGAACTGTCTCCAAGACGCTGATGGCATTCCATATCATCGTCCGGGTGTGGATGGGCATGTTCGGGTCGTTGCTTATCTCATCTAGAATCATCATTGCAGAAGAAGCCTTGACTACGGGGTCGCCCTCCTTTTTCAACAGGGCATCCCTAGCTTCGTTTGCAGCTCTCCGGATGTTGCGAGGGACCGAGGTGTCCTCTGCCACACGCGCCATGATTTCCGCTACTTGCCTTAGCTTGGCATCTGAGGACACAGTTATCACCCGCTCGCATAGCTAATCCAGCTTATTTTAAGGATGGGCCTTCATAAAGGGTTTGGGGTCGGATGGAAGACGAGAAGATAGCGAAGATAACGGAAATGCTCCTCGGTGGGGGGAAGATGCTCTCCGTTCACTGCGGCGCCTGCAAGGGACCCCTCTTCGAGTTCAGGGGGGAGGTTGTGTGTCCTGTGTGTGGTGAGAGAACCGAAGCCGAGAAAGTCGAGGCTAAACCCAAAGCTGCTCCCGCCGAGAAAGTCGAAAGCATTCTGCGCACCAAGCTCAACTCATTCGCTGAGCAGCTCGAAAAGGAGACCGACCACACCAAGACCTTGGAGCTACTCGATCGTATCAAGTCCGTCCTCGAAGTGCTCGAAAAGTTAAAGGAGGGGTGAAATTGAGGAGGGAGGAGATCCTTAAAGCGCTGAAGGAAGCTGGGACCCCGCTCACCATCGAGGAGCTCTCCCAACAAACTGGGATCGACATCGTCCGCCTACGGGTTGACCTCTTTAGGCTGGCTGAGGAGGGGAAGGTCGAGCGCAGGCAGCGGGCGAACAAGCCGGTCTGGACGATAAAGGTTGGTACTGCCATAGAGCGACGCTACGAGAAGCTCACTAAAAAGTATGCCCCGTGATTCGGTTGTGGCTCGACCTCGCTAGGATCCTCGTGGCCGGCCTCGTGCTCGGCCTCGTGGTCGGAAAGTTGGTGGTACTCAGGCCCCATTACCTCGAGCGGATACGTCCACGCTCTTGGGTCCCCCGAGTGCGGAGCATGCGGAGGCGGGAGTGGGTTAGACTCATAACAATTGCACTTTGGTTTACCGCCGCGACGCTCATCGTGGCGACCATCGTAGGGGTGGTACTTAGTAGGGCGGGGGTGGTGATGTACTCGGAGGAGGAGTACCTCTTCACGGTGCTCGGAAAGCAGTACCCGCTGCTGTTGCTCGTGATGGTCAACGTCCTACCGATCTTCGAGGAGTGGATATTCAGGGGCATTATCCTCGAGGAGATCGCGCGGCGAACCCGCTCGAAATGGCTCGGGGTTGGGGTTTCAACCCTCGTCTTCGCCGCTTTCCACCTCTCAAATCCCGGCACCTATCCCGCGTTCGCGATACCCTTGCTTGGGGCTGGTCTCCTGCTGGGCGCCTGCTACTTGGTAAGTGGGCTGGCGGGAGCTATCATAACTCACAACGCTTATAACTCGATCTTGGTAATCTTGGTAATTTTAGGTTAAAGTTGAGTTGGGGTGACTAACTGGGGAAAGAACTCGTCAACGTGGCTCTCGGCAAAGCGCCGGCGGACCTTGTGATAAAGGGTGGGCAGCTCGCAAACGTCGACACGGGTGAGTTTTTGGACAACATCGATGTCGCGATCAAAGGAAAAAGAATCGCTTTGGTCGGCGATGCAAGACACTGTGTCACCAAGGGTACAAAGGTAATCGAAGCTAAAGGTAAGCTCCTAGTTCCGGGACTGCTTGACGCGCATGTGCACATCGAGAGCTCCATGTTGACCCCGACCCAATTCGCCCGAGCGGCCCTCCCCCGTGGTACGACTGGCGTGTTCATAGACCCCCACGAGATTGCAAACGTGCTGGGGATGCGCGGAATCAAACTCATGCTCGATGAAAGTGAAGCTTTACCCTTCAAGGTCTTTGTAACCATTTCCTCGTGCGTCCCTTCCGCGCCTGGGTTGGAGACGGCGGGTGCCGAGCTGGGGCCCAAAGACATTGCGAAGGCTTTGAAGTGGGAGCGCGTCGTCGGCCTAGCTGAGGTCATGAACTTCCCTGGAGTGCTCGCAGGTGACAAAAAGCTGCACAGTGAAATTGAAGCTGCTCTTAGAAGGCGAGCTGTGGTAGAGGGTCATGCCCCGGGCCTGCGTGGGAAACGACTAGCAGCCTACATCGCTGCGGGAGTCCGATCTGACCACGAATCGTCCACGCGCGAAGAAGCTATCGAAAAGCTCAGGCTTGGGATGAAACTCGAGCTGAGGGAAGGCTCGACAGCAAAAAATCTCGCAACACTCATCAAACCAATCCTAGAACTCAAACTCGACACCAGACATTGCCTGCTCGCCACCGATGACCGCCACCCAAGAGATCTACTTGAAGAAGGACACATGGATCATCTCGTTAGACGGGCGATCGAGGAAGGCGTCGACCCCATCAAGGCCATCCAAATGGCAACGATAAACACGGCCGAACACTTCAGGGTGGACGAGAATCTCGGGAGCATCTCCCCTGGCAAATTTGCCGACGTTTTGATAGTTGGCGACCTCAAGCGCTTCGATGT
>DAOVGS010000038.1 GCA_030672285.1 Hadesarchaea archaeon
ATCCTGTTCGAGCAGGTCAAAGGATTTTCGATGCCCGTGGTAGCGAACATCTGCTCCTCGAGGGAGTTGATCGCGCTGGGATTGGGCATCGGACAAGGCGAAATCATAAGCAAATTGACGGAGGCTGTCGATCACCCGAAGGAGCCCAAGGTGGTGGAGGCAGGGGGTTACGAGGAGACCGATATTGATCTTACAAAGCTCCCGATACTCACACACTACCCGTTGGATGGCGGACCCTACATTTCATCGGGCGTCATCGTGGCGAGGGACCCCGAGCTCGGCCTCAACGCTTCGTATCAACGAATGATGGTCATAGGAAAAGACAAGGTTGTAATAAGGATATTGCCCAGGCATTTCGATGAATTCCTGAAGCGGGGGAACCGAGAGTTCGCAATCTGCATAGGGAACTCCATGCCGGTTTCGGTGGCCTCCGCAGTCTCCACAGAACTCGGAAAAAGTGAACTCAGCATAGCGAACGCTTTAGCGGAAACGGACTTGATCGAACTCGGAGGACACAAGGTTCCAGAATCTGAAATAATCATGATAGCCGAAATGACTGGTGAAATGCACGATGAGGGACCTTTCCTTGACCTGACGGAGACACCCGATATCGTGAGAAAGCAGCGGGTGGCAAAAATAAAGAAAATATTCGTGAAGAAGAATCCTATTTACCACGCGTTGCTCCCGGGTGGCCTCGAGCACAAGTTCCTGATGGGGATGCCCCGAGAGCCAACGATATTTAAAGAGGTCAGCAAGGTCTGTGAGTGCAAGGACGTGCTAATTACCCCCGGGGGCTGCTCCTGGCTGCACGCGATCGTGAGCATAAAGAAGAAAAATCCAGACGATGGAAGGAAAGCGATTGAAGCGGCGTTCAAGGGGCACAAGTCGCTGAAGCACGTGTGGGTGGTGGACGATGATATCGACATCCACAACTCGGACGAAATAGAGTGGGCGATGGCCACACGGTTCCAAGGCGATCGAGACATCGTCACTAAAAAGGAGAAGGGGTCCTCGCTCGATCCCTCTTCGGACCTAGAGACCCGCGAGACAACCAAAATGGGTTTCGACCTGACCATACCCGCGGGGCGAGACCCCAAAGATTTCAAGAAACCGGAACCCCCCTTGAAATTGGACGTTAAGGATTACTCGGCGTGATTGCGTGCAACTAACGAAAGAACAGGAACGGATGCTGAGCGGCGAGCAAGGGGAAGTCATCGAACGGATGTCCCGCTTGCTCGTGAGGCTGGGCGACATCTACGGCGCCGACCGAATGATCCCCGTTGGCTCGGTTCAGGTTGCTGGGGTTTCCTACAAGTCAATCGGCGACCCGGGGCTAGAATTTCTGGAGGACTACGCGGGCAAGGGGGCGAAGGTCCGGATTTTAACCTACCTGAATCCACCCGGAATGGACCTGGAAAATTGGAAGGACTTGGGCTTTCCCGAGGATTTCGCCGAGAAGCAGATGAGGATAATGAAGGCATTCAGAAAAATGGGGATAATAACAACGGCGACTTGCACCCCCTACCTCGCGGGCAACCTCCCGCGCTTTGGGGAGCACATAGCGTGGTCGGAGTCCTCGGCCGTTTCGTTCGCAAACTCCGTGATTGGCGCGCGAACAAATCGGGAGGGGGGACCATCCGCCCTCGCAGCTGCCCTCTGCGGGGTGACCCCTAACTACGGTTTGCACCTCGATGAAAAGAGGAAGCCGAACGTCGTCGTGAAAGTCAGCGCTGACCTGAAATTCAACTCCGATTTCGGGGCCCTAGGTTATCACGTGGGAAAGCAGGTCAAAAAGGGAATTCCATATTTCAGGGGGATCGAGGGCGCGAACACGGATCAGTTGAAGGCGTTGGGCGCAGCCATGGCGGCGTCAGGAGCGGTGGCGTTGTATCACGTCGAAAATCTGACGCCGGAAGCGCACCTCATGGACCCCAAAGGGCTTGAGACAATTGAGGTCGGTGAAAAGGAATTGAAAGAAACTTACGGCAAGCTGAACACAGGAAAGGACCCGGACATAATTATTTTCGGGTGCCCCCACGCATCCCTCCGAGAGATTGCGGCGCTCGCCGGCAAGCTGGAGGGGAAGCGGCTCAAGAAACCGGTCTGGATCTGCACCTCTCGCGTCATGCGGGAGGCCGCGAACCGAATGGGCTTCACCGAGGTAATAGAGAAGGCAGGGGGCAAGGTGGTCGCCGACACCTGCATGGTCGTCTCGCCGATTGAGCGAATGGGATATAAAACGACGGGTGTCAACTCCGGTAAGGCTGCAAATTATCTGCCGGGCTTCTGCAAGCAAGAGGTCGTTTTCGGCAACATCGACGAGCTGCTGAAAAGGGTGTTGACATGAAGGGTCGAATGATCAACCCGGGGAAAGCGAAAGGTGAGGCAATAGTTTCGAGGGAGCCCATAGGGTTTTACGGCGGGATAGATGCGAAGACCGGGGTCGTCATCGAGAAGGGACACGAGCTCGAGGGCAAATCGGTGAAGGATAAAATCTTGGTCTTCCCTCAGGGAAAAGGCTCCACGGTCGGGTCCTACGTGATTTATGGGTTGAAGAAAAACGGAGTTGCCCCCGCCGCAATTGTGAATAAGGAAACCGAGACGATTGTGGCGACGGGGGTCATCCTAGCGGGGATACCCTGCGTCGATGGAATCGACATCGACAAAATCAAGACTGGGGATAAGTTGAAAGTCGATGCGGATGAAGCGACGGTTGAGGTCGAGTGAAATGACAGGACCAGCTGAAAGTAAAATTGAGATCGAGGCAAAAGTTTACATTCACAAGCGCGACCCAGCTACACGTTCCAAAATACCCCACATCGACATAGAAGCGCCAATCCTGAACGAGATCATCAAGCCGAACGAGGCGACCTTCGTGAGCGGCAAGCCCGGCGGAGTCTTCATCGGGCTGAAGCGGGAGATGCTGGCGAGACTCGAGAAAGTCCTAGAGCGACTGGAGAAGTGAAACTCAGCCGCGATTCCCGAACTCACGTAGCCCCCCTTGCCCCCAAAAGTTCAATTCTAAAAGTTTAATATCGAGCTATCGAATTTTACTCGGGCCCGTGGTCCAGTGGTTAAGACATCACCCTCACACGGTGAAAACTGGGGTTCGAATCCCCGCGGGCCCACTTATTTTTGGGTTTTGAACAACCTCGCCCGGCAAGATGGCTAATAAATCCGCTCAAGGAATGAAAAAGTCGTATAATTGTATTTTTTTGTATTTGCCTTTTCCGATTTCATCAATTATTTGGGAGACAGTTTCATCCAAAACAAAACCGGGGGTATATTTTTGCCGGTCTCTCCCGTTTAACGCTTTTTCAAGTTGTTTGTCCCTTCCAGGGTGATCGTCGGCCATTTTCAACCCTTTTGATTTTAACTCCTATGTGGGGGCAATCTCGTACGGGATGGTCCAGGTATAGTACTTGGTTGTATACGCCCCAGCAGATACATTTACCACAATGTTTCCGGTGGTAGTTTCTGGCACCGTACGGGTCGTGTACTCGATGGTAATCACCGGATCCCACTCGTTGTCGGCACTCCTCGTTCCGGTCTGGTTGTCGATGTCGGTTTGTCCCGTGCCACCCTCGACCACGTGTAGGTTCAAATTGTCTGCCGCCGCCGCGTTTACCTTACCTCGCTCATGTATGCAGATGTTAATTTTTAACTCCGTGAAGTGGTTGTCCAGCACTGCGGCATCGTCATCGGTCACCGTGAAATGCACGGTCAAGTCCCTTTGCAGGGTTATGGTCGCGTTATCCCCAGTCGACGCATCCTGCGCCGGCACCGCTGCCTCCGCTACTGTCGGATGAGTTCCATAGTTTTCGGATCCAGAGCTATTTCCACTTGTAGTGAGCGTGCCGGTCGTTATGCTGTTCGTCAGCGGGTAGATCTGGATAGATACCGTCCAGGTGTAGTGCTGTAACGCGAAAGCCCCGAGCACGACGGCCACCATTACCAATGGAACTGCCAATATCCCAGCGTGTTTCATCATCCTCATCCCGCAAGGGGTATACTACCTCGCTCCATGATCTTTCTCCTCCTCCCACACCTCACCGCATCTCGGGCACCTGAGGACCACGCTTCGGCTCAGGGTCGCCAACACGCGCGCCTCATTCTCGCCGCACTTCGGACACATCTTCATCGCCCCTCGTCACCTCACGGGCCGCGGAGGGAAGGGGGCACTCGGTGCGGTTCTCATCGCTCGCTTCCCCCAGCAGGCATGAGAGACGACCCTAAGGATATCTCGTGAATATTTCCACCCAGGTTTCGACCCCCGTTAGGTGGATGTACGCAAAGTAGACGAAGAGGGCTATGAGCGCGAAGATCACGAGGTCCTTTTTCTTCACAGATGCCGTGTTCCAGAGGTGCCTCCAGACCTTCCTGAGCCCTCCATCATATGGCGGCTCCTTAAAGTAGTCCCTCACCAACCGATAGCTACCCAGCACGAGTGTAAGCGTGAACACGAACACCACCGAGGCAGCGGCGCGGGGGCTCATGTATCGCATTAGGACCATAATGTGTGGGTTTATTTCCCAGAAGACGATGTATTTACCAAAACCCACTATCGTTATGATAAAATCCGCGGTGACCGAAAGCACGGCGAAGCAAACGAAAATTCTAAACAGCGTTTGGAATCTCATTTCTCCTCCCCTCATCCTCATTTTGCTTGTAAATAAGTTTGAGGCCTAGGCTTTTGCAAACCTAGGCCTCGGCCTTAGTGGGGTTGGGCTACGGTTCCTTGGCGTATATCTCGATCGGTATGTCCAGTGTTCCAGATGAGGAAGCTACGTTCTCCGTGTTTTCGAAAATCCAAATTACTATGTCGTAGGTGTCGGAGCTGTCATAGTGGGAGCCACCTTTTGTCGCGGCATTTTCGATACTCGTGTTCGCGGAGTCGCCTTCGATCACCCAGAGGTCCACGTTTTCACCTGCCCAAGTTTCGGTGTTGTCACCGGTTCGGAAGATCATTATCCGAACTAGCAGGTCGGTGAACCCAGCATCCAAGGCGGTGGCGGCGGCGTCCTCTATCTTGAAGTACAGATCGACATCGTCTTGCACGGTAATCCTTGCGTTTTCCGAACTACCATCCCATGCAGGCACGGCGACCGTACTACCAGTTGCCGGAGTCCCCCAGTTCTCCTCTGCCATGGTTGCACCGCTTTCGGTGACAGCTGCAGAAACGGTGAAGGTGTTCGTCAGTGGCGAAACAGTGACCTGTGCAGTCCATGTGTAATACTGTATTGCAAAGGTCCCCATCATCATCGCGACCATCGCTAGCGATACTGCAATTAATCCACGGCCGTAAGCTCGCCCATACCGTTCTGTTCTAAGTTTGCGTGTCAATTCTTTCCCTCCTAAGTTATATTCTAGATATATAACTACATATAAATCTTTTGGTTATAACTATCTAACAACCCTTCGGCCCATTTTAAATCGTTCTTTGCACTAGACGGCGGTCCTTTCAGCGACATGTGGTGCCTGCACTCATTGTACCAGAAGCAGAACACCGCGCAGAAGTGCTCGATGCACTCGGGCCGCGCGTCGGGAAGCAACAGTCGAAGGTTCGCAGCTGGTCCATGGGTTTGTCTGAAAGGGGAAAAGCTTAAATCAACATCCTAACAACATTAAAGGCACGTCCCGGAGATGACCGAAATGTCCAAAAAGATAATGGTCGTCGATGATGACCCGCATATATGCAAAGCAGTTAAATTAATCTTAAATAGCGAAGGCCTTACGGTGGTAACCGCAGGGAATGGGCTGGAATGTTTGGCCAAATTGAAAGAAGAAAAGCCCGACTTAGTTTTAATCGATTTTTTCATGCCCGAGATGGATGGGATGCAACTATGCGAAAGGATCAGGAAAGACAACGGATTGAGGTCCCTCAAGCTGGCATTCCTCACGATTGCACCAGTTGAAGAGATAGGGGAAAGAAAGCTACGTAAGATGGGTGTTATAGATTACATCAGAAAACCATTTGATAACGCAAATCTAGTCGAAAGAGTAAGGAAAATGATTGATTAGTCGACCTCAACCCCTATTTCATTATTTTTCCGGGCGGGCCTGTTCACTAGGATTGGATGCTACCTTTCGGGGAGGAGTAGTCATATTTTTGAACTCTTCGGCATGTTTGACCAGCGGCAGCGTGAAATAAAAAGTAGAACCGTTCGGCGGTTGACTCTCTGCCCATATCTTTCCGCCATGTGCTTCCACGATCGTTTTGCATATGTACAATCCCAGACCACTTCCGGAGGTGGAATGATTCGCTTGGAAGAACTTGGCGAATAGCTGGGGCACGTTTTCTGGAGCGATGCCTACGCCGGTGTCCTTTACTTTAACAAGAACGTGGCCGTCCCCTCTTTCGGCTTCTATTGTTACCTCACCGCGCTTTGGGGTGAATTTGATCGCGTTATCGAGCAAATTGGTAATAACCATGTCCAGATACCCCTCATCGGCCCGAACCAAAGGTAATTTATCTATTTTTTGGGTGATGACGATTTGTTTCTGAGTAGCTGTCAACAGCATATTTTTAACCGCACGCTGAATGAGGTCCTCTGCCCGCAGGTTTTTCAGATTGAGTTTCATCCTTCCCGAATCTATCCTAGATATTTCCACGACCTTTTCGACCGAATTCCTAAGACGTTTTATGTCATCAGAAATGATCCCCAACGCTTCCCCTTGTTCTTCAGTGAGTTTTCCAAGTTTTTCGTCCAACATCAACTGCGTAAAGCTAATCATGGAGGTCAGCGGGGTCTTCAGCTCGTGGGAGGTCATGGAGAGGAATTCATCCTTCATCTTGTCCAGAGATTTTAGCTCCTTGTATGCTTTTTCTAATCTCCTGCTCGTTTCCTCCACATCCTCTAAAATATTCAGGGTTGCGAATGCGAAGTCCCCCAATTCCTTAGCCTTTGCTTCAGCGCTTTTTTTAGTTCTTTCCGCTTCTTCGGCTGTCGCTGTTACCGTTGCCGCCCAAGCTGTAGCTTCTTCCTCTTTTTTAATAAGACGTTTGAGTTCGGTGATATCCATCAGCGTAGCAACGTATCCTGTCACATCTCCGCTCTTGTCTTTTCTAGCAGATGTAGATATGTTCACAGAGATTTCTTTTTTGTCCTTCGTGAGCACGGACAATTCACGATTTTTAACAAATCCTTTTTCCATCGTTTCTTTTTCTGTGTTTTTAGCTTCTTCTTTATCAACGAAGATAAGATACGTGGGTTTTCCCACTAGCTCTACCCTCTTATAACCTGTTAGTTCCGCTAGGGCTCGATTCATCTCTATTATAATGCTTGCTGGGTTAACGATGTACAGCGGTATTGGTACAGAAGAAAACACATCTAGAATAAATGTTTCCAAGTCTTCTAGATCCTCTATCGACATCTCAGCATATTCTTTCCCGGACGATATGGTTTTTTCAGATTCTTCAATCAGTTTGATCACTTCCCTCTTTTTTAAATCACTCATCAACAAGTATGTGGGAACTCCGCTTTCTCACATTCATCATTCCCACCTCACTATGAATTCATGATACTCGTCGCCTCTATGCATGCACTTCACTTCCTTCGCTGTTTGATTTTTGCCTCCCATCGTCATCTCACCTACACCTAAATAATAACCTGTTAGATATGTACACAAGATTGGGTGCACCTTAAAATCTCTTAAACGGAGGATGAGATATTTCTCGTCCTCATGAACTTCTCCGGGGTCGAGAGAACCTGTACTCCAATGCTTACGCCAGTACATGGGGGCTTTTTCTGCAACTTTTTTTAAGCTAGCAAAATATTTTAAAATCAACTTCGTAATAAGTGAATATTTCGGCGCGCTACGCCCCATATCTACTATTTGTGGAGTATTCCAATCTAACGCTTTTTTAGCAGCTAAAAGTGAGAGGGGCCTCAAACCAATAGGATACCACTTCATAGCCCTTATTTTATCGTAATCTATCGTATAACCCATTTTTTTAATTTCTTCTTCAACAGCGTTTAACCCGCTCTCTCCTTTGTGTGCTCGAATGTATTGTGCATCTGTTTGAAATACCACCCCCCTAACTTCACCCTTTGTTGACATTATTTTAGAGAATTGTTCTTCTTTATTTCTGTAAATGCCGCATAGATGCTCCCCTAATTTCAGCTTTTCAAACTCTCTACTTGGTTTTTTATTTGAGTTTGTCATTTCAATTCACCTCATTTTCGAACCGTTAAACTTATTTTTTCTCCCCGAACTCGGCCATCAGCCGCTCAAGCTCGGCCTCCATCTGCTTCATCTTCAGCTCTCGGCCCACCACCACTTCGTGGAACTCCTCGAGCTCCTCGACCCTTGCCTTCAATTCATCCTCTGCACGCTTGAGCCCAGTAATGTCGGTACAGGTACCAACCCACTGCCAAACACGGCCGTCTTTTCCGAGCACGGGGGTTCCACGGGCTAAGAAGTGCCGATAGCTCCCATCGTGTTTGCGCACGCGGTATTCGATTTCGTAGGGACTTCTTGCCGCAACCGCTTTTTTCCACACCGGTGCGACCCGCTCACGGTCATCCGGGTGAACGGCTTCCATCCATCCCCATCCTTTAACCGCTTCTTCGCTCTGGCCTGTAAACTCCCTCCACACAGGTATATCTGCATCGACCTCTCCGTCAGCGTTTGTAGTCAACACAATTTGCTTGCTCGCCACAACGAATGCTCGATGGCGTTCCAGACTTTCGCGCAGGGCCTCCTCCGCCCGCTTGCGCTCGGTGATGTCTTGAACCGTCCCCACCATCCTGATGGGTTTGCCTGTCTCGTCACGAAAGACTTCATCTTGCGTGTGAACAATGCGCTCTGTACCATCTGGCAAAACTATGCGGTGGTCAATGAAGTAGGGTTTTCTCTCATGTAGGGCTTCATTAATCGATTTTTTAACAAATTCCTTATCATCGGGATGAACGGAATTCAAGAACGCCTCAAAAGTCGCCCCAAATTCCTGGGGTTCTAAACCAAAAATCCTATAGATCTCATCAGACCAGGACAGTTCATTTTTCTCGATATCCCAATCCCAATTTCCTAAATGAGCGATTTGTTGAGCCTCAACGAGACTGGCTTCGCTCTTTTGCAGCGCCTCCTCCACCCGCTTGCGCTCGGTGATATCGGTGACAACCGCAAAGCTACCCTTAAAATTGCCGTCTGCATCAAGAATCGGCACTGCCGAAACAATTGTGAAAATTTTCCGCCCGTCTTTCCCGGTCCGTGCAAGCTCGTAAGACACGCGCTCGCATTTTCTTTCTCTGCCCAGCTGTTCTTTCAATATATTCTGATTGCTCTTATCGACGAATTCGCTGATATGATGCCCAATTATTTCATCTCGTGAATATCCCAACATTTTGCAGAATTTATCGTTGGCGTAAATTAACAGGCCGTTTTCGTCTAGCATGTTCAAACCCTCGTTCATTGTTTCGACCAACCCTCGGTAGCGCTCTTCGCTCTCCCGCAGCGCCTGCTTCACCCGCTTACGCTCGGTGATGTCCTCAACGCACACGGGCACCATCTGCCTTCCCGAGACGCTGAGGGGGTCGTCGATCAAGGAGGTACATTCTTCAACCGCTCCTCCAGCTCCTTTATCCGCTTCTTTAACTCGACCATCTTCAGCTCACGACCGACTGCTATCTTCGTGAACTTCTCGAGCTCCTCGATCTGCCGTTTGTCGGCTTTCACCCGCTCCTCCTCTAGCCTCTTGAGCTCGGTGATGTCCTTAATATTTAAAATCAAAGTGGTGGGTTTTCCTCTTGCATCTTTCATGGACGATATGGTGAAGGTTACAGGAATTTCCCGACCATCTTTTGAAACGAAAGTAACGGTTAGGGGGGCAGGAACTTTTCTCTCTAGAGCAGTTCCTAAGATCCCCATAGTTTTTTTCAGGTCTCCCGATTTAACCAGTTTTGACGTCACATCAGCGATATCTTTTTCAACCAGTTCACTTTTTCCATAGCTGGTCATTTTTTCAAAGGCTGGGTTAACGGAGGCTATTTTTCCGTCCATGCCAAGTAAAATTAGCCCATCACCCATAGCCTCAATAACTGCTGCTTTCGCTCGCACCTCCTCCGCCCGCTTGCGCTCGGTGATATCGGCGACAACCGCAAAGCTACCCTTAAAATGGCCATCTGCATCAAGAATCGGCGATGCTGAAGTAATTGTGAAGATCTTCTGCCCGTCTTTCCTGACCCGTACAACCTCGTAAGACACGCGTTCGCCTTTTCTTTCTCTGTCCAGTTGTTCTTTCGCTATATTCTGATTGCTCTTATCGACGAATTCGCTGATATGATGCCCAATTATTTCATCTCGTGAATATCCCAACATTTTGCAGAATTTATCGTTGGCGTAAATTAACAGGCCGTTTTCGTCTAGAATGTTAAAACCCTCGTTCATTGTTTCGACCAACCTTCGGTAGCGCTCTTCGCTCTCCCGCAGCGCCTCCTCCGCCCGCTTGCGCTCGGTGATGTCCCTGAATGTGGCAATCATCCATTTGGGTTTGCCCTCTGCATCTTTCGCGCATGTGGAATTCAAAAGGATTGAAATTTCCTTCTTGTCCCTTCTTAAAAAAACTGTTTCGAAATTTCTAACAAAACCTTTCTCCTTATATTCCCTGATCCAAGTTAAAATCTTTTTCGTTTCTCCTTTAGGAAATACCTTAATGAGTACTTCTCCTATTAGTTCATCTCTTGTGTATCCCGTTAGTTTTTCAAGCGCCGCATTCACTTTGATTATCCTAGCATCGGGGCTAATGACACAAACGCCGTCCATCATTGTCTCCATCATCTCTTCTGCTACTGGGTACTTTTCCTCCTTCACCATCCGCTCGCCCCTATAATCTGAATTTTTCCATACTTAATCACCTTGAGCGCGGGGGCTGAGCAGGAGGCAAAAAATTCTCTTTCCGAGGAGGATTTTCTACCTTTGTATCGAGCAGGACCCGGCCCCCGCTTCGCTCTGTTAATGTTTCCCACCAATCCAAGAGCAGATCCGCAGCTTGGGCGAGTTCACGCAAAATGGATCACCCTCGCCTGGTGGGTTTGTAGATCGATGACGGGCACGATTCCCGGCGTGGGCTTCACTCCAAGTCTCCGCATGTAAACATTCCCTCTTTTTCCACCATCCCCGCGGCATTCTCAGTCAGTTCCACGTCCAAGAAGACTCACCTTTTATCCACCGACTACCTGCTTCACCCTGTGGATCAAGTTCCGGTTGTCAAATGGTTTTGTGACGAAATCCGCAGCGCCCAATTCTTTACATTGCTGCACGAAGAATTTTTGACTTATGACACTAACCATCATTACTTTGGCTTTAGGATTCAACTCCTTTATTGTTCGGAGTGCTGCGATACCGTTCATCGAGGGCATCAGGATATCAAGTAAAATTAGGTCGGGATTTTCTTTCAGTTTATCCACGCATTCCGACCAAGTTTGGACGGTCTCCACCTCAAAACCCTCTCCCCCCAAGACTAATTTCATCGCCATGCACAGGTGCGGGTCATCGTCGAGGACCAGTATCCTTTTGGGCATCATTTTAACCACCTAAGTTCATTCGGGCACCCTTCCCGCATTCTTTGGCATTTTGTTATCCTCAACCAACCGCCTGCCTCACCCTACGGATCAAATTCCGGTTGTCGAATGGTTTTGTGATGAAATCCACGGCGCCCAATTCTTTGCATAGCTGCACAACGGATTTTTGACTTATGACACTAACCATCATTACTTTGGCTTTAGGATTTAACTCCTTTATTGATCGGAGTGCTACAATACCGCTTATCGTGGGCATCAGAATATCAAGTAAAATTAGATCTGGATTTTCTTTCAGTTTATCCACGCATTCCCGCCAAGTTTGGGCGGTCTCCACCTCAAAACCCTCGCCCGTCAAGATTAATTTAATCACCTTGCACAGGTGCGAGTCGTCATCGATGACAAGTATCCTTTTGGGCATCATTTTAACCACCTAAGTTTATTCAAGCACCCTTCCCGCATTCTTTGCCCTTTATCCTCAACCAACCACCTGCCTCACCCTACGGATCAAATCCTGGTTGTCAAACGGTTTCGTGATGAAATCCACAGCGCCCAATTCTTTGCATTCCTTTATCACTCGTTCTTGACCCATGACCGTGAACATTATCATCTTGGTTTCGGGGTTTGATTTATGTATGCGTTTGAGCACATCGACGCCGCTCATGGGCATCAGGATGTCAAGCAAAATTAGATCGGGTTTTTCTTTTTTCAGCTTGTCTAAACACTCTTCTCCATCGTGTGTAGGTATGACCTCGAAATTTTCTGATTCTAAAATCGTTCTGACGCCCTTCACGATGTGACGGGAATCGTCCACGATCATTATCTTCTTCTTCACCATTGTCCAGCCTCCCCCTCTTGGGGGCCCCCTACGGCAATTATACCAATAAAGTTATAACATATAAATATAACTATCCATATAAATATTACTTGTATATGTAATTGTAGTCAAATAATGAAGGTGCATGTGGTTGGTTGAGGTAAAAAGGCTGCTGTCGAGGCTGCAGAAATTTGGCCTCCCAGAGCTCGAGGTGAAGCTATACCTCACGCTCCTAGCCTACGGCACCCTGACCGCGGTCCAAGCTGCGGACCGATCGGGCATACCTAGGCCCCGGGCATACGATGAGTTGGCCTCGCTTGAGCGAAAGGGCCTCGTGGCCCGCGCGCCCGTAAAGCCCATAAGGTATACCGCAGTATCCCCCGTGAAGTCGTTTCGGAGACTCCTGTCCCACATTTCCAGAGAATACTCAACGCGGGTGGAAGAGCTCTCGGACATCGAAGGGACCCTCGTGAATGACCTGCAGCCGATCTTCGAGAAGAGGGTCGTCAGGCCGACCGATATCGCTTGGATCGTGAGCGGTGCGAACAACCTCCGGGAAGAACTATTGGCAATGTTATCGGAAACCAAAAAACGATTATTTGTCTCATACGACCCGCCGCTCGACCCCTTTCACAGGCTTCGGGGGTTGGATGCCCTGATGGAAAAACTCCGCGGAAAGGGTGTAAAAATCGCGGCCCTGTTTGACCTATCCGCCCCAGCGATTGAACATGCCGAGGAACTCAAGGAAACTTTGGGCTCAGGTATAAGGTTCGGGAAAAGGCCCTTCAAGCCATTGGGAATCTATGCTAGAGAGGGGAAAAGTGCCCTGGTCGCCTATCAAAGTGGCCCAGCTTCAACTACCTATGACATCGCCCTCAATCTGGTCGAGAGTCCGCTTACGACCATGCTATCTGAGATGGTGATGCAGTCCTGGGAACGGGGTATCCCCTTTGCTAAAGCAAGGGGAAAGCTCGGGGGGAAGCCTTAAAAGTGTGACATGTGGTTGTGGTGGATGCCCCAAAATTCGAAACATTACACGCCATTAAGCACCTCGAGAAACTCGCTAGCGGGATAGGCTCGCGTCTAGCGGGCTCGCGCGGCGAACGGTGGGCTGCCGAATACATCGAACGGCACTTCAGGAGTTGTGGCCTCGAAACTAGTGTGCAGGAGTTCGACTTTGTCAGCGATGCCTTGCGGGTGTGCGTCGGGACTTCTGCCTTCATTGTAGCGTTCATCGCCTCGCTTTTCCTCCCACCCGTCGAATCGGCAATCGCGCTTGTTGTGGCACTTATCATTAACGGCTTGGCGTCAAAGCTCGTGCCCAAGTCCACAAGCCAAAACGTCATAGGGATCGCACGGTGCGGCAAGCCTAAACTACGCGTGATCGTAGGCGCCCATCACGATTCTGCATTTGGCCGCAAGCTTCACACCTTCCCCATGCTGGCCCTAGCGACCTTCGTGGGGGCTTCGATCTTGCGGTTATTCTTTGAACCGCCCATTCCATGGCATGCTTACTGGGCTCTTTTAGGCGTCATGTTTTTGCCGAGCCACGGTTGGAGGCTGTTGATCGCAGGGCTCAAGCGAGGATGCCCCGGGGCAAACGACAACGCTTCCGGGGTGGCGGTCATGCTCGAACTCGCGCGCGTCACAGCCAGGCACCCGCCTCCCAACGTCGAGCTTTGCTTCATAGCGTTCGGCTGTGAGGAACAAGGGTTAGTTGGTTCCCGCGCATTCGTTGCTGGCATGCCCGAGCCGCGCGACAAAGTCATGATGCTCAATCTGGATACAATAGGCGTGGGTGAGCTATGTGTCATCGAGGGCGGCGGCACCATGCGAAAATGTAAAACATCTGCACGCCTTAACCATATGCTCGCCGCGTCCTGTAAACGGCTCAAGTTTCGACTCGGACGAGGCTGGACACCATTCTCATTTCACGATTACCACCCATTCGTACGGGCCGGCATCCCAGCGACGGCGCTCACCGCCGGCAAGCTCGGTAAAAGTCGGTTCACGCATCCCATCAGCAAGGTGTACGGGCTACCGGTCAGTCGCGTACCCCGATATTCATATGCCCATTCCAGCGGAGACACCGTCGACAAGATCGACCCCGCTAGCCTCGAACGCACCGGCATGGCAGTGCTCGAATTTATTCAATTGAGCGCAAAGATGCCGAAGGGTTGACATTCAAAAAATCTTTCTGGATGGCAAAGGTAGAGGATTTAGACAATTGGACTTGGACTTTTTTAGATACCAATCCCCGCGGGCCCACCACTTCAAAATTACAACAACTTGATGAATTCTTTCACCGTCAGCTCGGCTTCCCTGATTATCACCCTCAAGGTGCCCTTTGCAATGGTGGTGTGAAGGGGGATCGTCAGCGGCCTTCGATAAGGATGGCGCAGGTGAACATGGCTTCCTCTTTGGTCCCGCACATAATATCCGAGTTTCATCAGAGCCTTTAGAACGTCTTTCCCAGAGACCACGGGAAGCTTGGTCATGCGGTCACTATTACGGTTACCTCTTTGACGTTGGGCTCTGGTCGGATTGGGACACCCTCCTCGGCTAAACAGCTGAGGTGAAGCTTGATTGCTTCTTTTATGTTTCTCTTTGCCGCGACCTCGGTTTTGCCCTGAGAGATACATCCGGGTAATGCTGGCACCGTGACCACATACCAGCCATCTTCATCACGTTCTATGCGAACTTTGAACTTCATGCTGTCACCAATGACAAATTGCATCGAAAACTCTTAAATAGATGCCTGAAAAACTGAAAATTCCAATCCCCGCGGGCCCACCACTAATATTTCTTCGAAAGCTTCAGGCCGTTGAAGTAAATGCACCGCTTGGGCGAGATCTTCGGTGAGTGCCTCGGTCGCTCGGCGAGTTCGACCCCAACCTCCCGCACGATGACCACGGGAACCCTCTCTGCTGCCTCCCCCATCACGAGCTGCGCGGCGGTGGCCAGCTGGTCCGCGAGCGCCCGAAAGGTAAGGCGCAGCGGCTTGCCGTAGAGGTCGTGCTGCCCCCTGCAATCGACGACGGGCTCGAGCCCCGCCACCCCTATGGTCTGACCAACCGTACCCAGGCGAAGGGGCTTGACGTTGCTGTCGACGATTATCACCCCGACCCTAGCGTTCGTCCGCCGCGCGATCGCTTGCCGCAGTTCCCCCGCGGCTCGGTCGGGTTTGGTTGGCATGAGCACGACATGGCCTAGCGGGGCGTTCGAGCTGTCGACCCCCGCGTTTGCGCAAAGCACTCCCCCCTTGAGTGTCAGGATTACTCCCTTGGCCGCCCGCACCACACGTCCCCCTTCCCTCAGCACGAGCGCGACGAACTCCGGTTCGAGGTCAGCTTGAGTCGCGAGCTTTCGGGCGCGCGCCGATGGACGGACCCTCGCGAGCTCCCGTACCCGACCCTGTGCGGTCGCGACCACCTTCGAGGTGACCACGATGACATCTCCGTCTCGAAGGCCGCCCGCCTGCTCCGATGCTCGTACGATGAGTTTGCCCAGATCGTCGCCTGGCTTGACCAGCGGCATGCTGAGGCCGAGGACCCTCATTTCCTCCCTCCCGCATCTCGAATCGCTTCGGCCACCCGAATGGCTTGGATGGTTTCCAGCACATCGTGGGTTCGAACCACGCTCGCGCCGTTGAGCACCGCTATCGCAGTCGCGGCGAGCGAGCCCACGAGGCGGTCGGCCGGGTCAGGCAAGTCGAGCACTTTACCAACGAAAGTTTTCCTCGAGATCCCGACGCAGATCGGACGGTTCAACTCCTTCAGCCTCCCGAGCTCAGCTAGGATTCGCAAATCGAAAAAGGTTGCGGCTGGGTAAGCTCGTTTTCCATAGGGCTTGTTCGCGCGCTCCCCCAGGCGCTCGAGCCGGGCCGGCCAGTAGCCGATGGCCGGGTCGATGACGACTTTTCTGGGAGGGATGCCATGCTCGCGGCATATGCGTAAGCTCCCTCGGAGGGCTCGGCGGATCTCGTTGATTTCGTAAACATCTCCGGGCGCGTGCTTTGTCGCCATCAGCAGGGTCGAGCAGCCAGCGCCGGCGATGACTCCCGCCATCTTGGGGTCAGACTTGAGTCCGCTGATGTCGTTGATCACCGTTGCCCCGGCACCGATGGCTGCATCTGCTACTTCCGCCCGCTGGGTGTCGGCCGAGATGGGGGCATCGAACTCGCGAGCTAGGGCTCTGATCACCGGGATTAACTCACGCCTTTCCCGTTGGGGTGGAATCGGCTTCGACTTCGGCCCCGTGCTCATCGCCCCCACGTCGATGATGTGGGCGCCATCCTTGAGCGCTTTCGAGGCCCTCCCAACGGCTTCTCGCTCGCTTCGGACGATCGAGCCCTTAAAAAAGGTGTCGGGGCTCAGGTTGAGAGCATAAATTATCGCTACGGGTCTACCCTCACCGACCTCCACCTTACCCAGCACGGCTTTCGCCACGCGTCCACGCTCGGCTAGAACTCGGGCAGCGCGAATAAAGCTTTGACGCAAATTTTCCCCCATATAAACAACCTCCACTCAAAGGCGTGGGGGTGACAGGTTGAGGAGATGGTCGGAAGGAGCGATGTTAAGTCGCCCCAGAAACGTCATAGATCTAATCGGGGAGGTTTCAGGCGATTTCCCAGAGAGCGGTGGCAACCCATGCCCGGTGTGCTTAGGAACGGACTTCGACTTTGTCGTGGGGCTTAACCCGAAGGTGGTTCTCAAGTGTAAGCGCTGCGGATTCGTCAAGGAAGTCGTCCCGTGGGTGAATGCGAACACGTTGTCACGAGCTAAGCTCACAAACTTTAAGTTTTCTATTCACCATCGCTAACTGGGCCTGAGATGAAGCAGCTGCACCTAGCCCAAGTTCACCGCTTCTTGGACGCAGAGTTCGTGCCGTTCGCCGGCTGGGAGATGCCGATTAAATATACGAGCGTTGCCGAGGAGCACCTCGCGGTCCGCAACGCGGTCGGGCTTTTCGACATCAGTCACATGGGCGAGTTTCGCGTGACGGGGGAGGGTGCCACGGCCTTCCTCCAGCACGTGACCTCGAACGATGTTTCCAAACTCAAAATCGGGAGCGCTCACTACTCCACGATATTAAACGAACGCGGTGGAACGAAAGATGATGGGCTCGTCTATCGCTTGGGCGAGCAGGAATTCATAATCGTGTGCAACGCTATCAACGTGGAGAAGATCGGCGCTTGGCTAACCTGGCACGCGGGCAAGGAAGTCGAGGTGAAGGACATTACGATGAGCACGATCCTGCTGGCGCTGCAGGGGCCTCGAGCTCAGGAAGTTCTCCAGCAGCTCACGGGGTTCGAGCTCCCGCAACTCAGGCGGTTCAAGGCCGCCCCCATGGAAGCCGCCGGGATCCAGGTGCTCGTGAGCAGGAGTGGCTACACGGGCGAGGACGGGTTCGAGCTCTTCATAACCGATGAGCCAGCTTCAAATCCCGCACGAGGTGAAAAACTCTACAATGCTTTGCTACAAGCTGGCGAGAGGCTCGGAATCAAACCTTGTGGATTGGGTGCACGTGACACGACACGCCTTGAAGCCGGGCTGTGTCTTTACGACCACGAGCTGACCGAGCAGATCACGCCGCTTGAGGCGCGAATCGACTTCGTGGTAAAATTTGAGAAGGGTGAATTCATCGGTTGCAAACGCCTGCTCGAGCAAAAAAAGGCTGGGCTCAAGCGCGCCCGCACAGGGCTTCGGATGCTTGAGGCGGGGGTGCCGAGGCAGGGGTACAAATTGTTGAAGGATGGTCGAGAGGTCGGCTTCGTCAGCTCTGGCACATTCTCGCCGCTTCTCAAGGTCGGGATAGCGATGAGCTATGCGGCACCGGAACTCGAGCTTGGGGAGAAGATTTCGGTGGAGATTCGTGGCAAGCCTCGCTCGGCCGAAGTCGTGGGCTGGCCTTTTTACGATCCCGAGCGATATGGCCACTCGAGACGGTAAGGATGGTCAAACTATTTAACGACCTCATAAAGGAAGTGACGACCCCAGGTTACTGTCTAGCCTGCGGGGCATGTGTCGCCTCGTGCCCATACGAGTCCCTCGCGATGGAGGGGGAAACGCCGGCCTTAAAAAAGGCATGCATGAACTGCGGCATATGTTATGAGGAGTGCCCACAGGTGATCGACCAGAGGGGGCTCGAGCGAAAAATTTTCGGGAGGAGGTCATCGAACGAGGAGGTGCTCGGCATCTATCGACAGGCGCTTTCGGTCGAGGCGAGGTCCTCCGATATCAAGGCGCGTGCCCAAGATGGTGGGGCGGTCACCTCCCTCTTGGCATCGCTCCTTGAGGACGGATTCATCGATGGCGCCGTCGTGATGGGCGTGGGGGCCCTGCCGTGGCAGCCCTTCCCCAAGGTTGCGACGACCCGCGAGGAGCTCATCGCCTGCGCGGGCATTAAGTACGCAAGGGGGCCTCTCTTCTTGGGGTTAAAGGACGCGGTCGACCTTCACTACCTCTCGCGCGTGGCGATTGTGGGCACCCCCTGCCAGATCGCCGCCTCGCGCAGGTTCGTGCTCTCGAAGCTCACCAACCGCCGCCTGAGCGAGGCTATCAGGCTCCACCTAGGGCTGTTCTGCGGGCACGCGTTTGATTACGAGAGCTTGTTCAGGGGTGTTATCGAGAGGCAACTCCGCACTCCACTCTCCGAGGTCGTGAAGTTCGACATCAAGCGGGGGCGGTTCATCATTTACCGCAGGCGCAAACCCAGGCGCGAGCTGGCATTGGAAGCGGTGAAGCGGTACGCTTACTCGCCCTGCAAAGTCTGTTTCGATTACGCGGCCGAGCTAGCGGACATCTCGGTGGGTGCGGTCGGGTCTCCCCTCGGCCGGTCGACGGTGCTCATCCGAACGCAGGTGGGCTCTGAGGCATTCGACATCGCGCGTAGATTCAGGGAACTCAAGGTACTCGAACTTGAAAAGGTCAAGCCTGGCATCAATGTGATTGGAAAGGTCTCGAGGGAGAAGAAGCTTAGGGCAGCGGGGGAGCTCAAGCGGCTCAAGTTGCAGGGCAAAACCCTACCCGTCTGGCTACAGGAACAGCCGCCTGCCCCTAAAGAAGAAGAGCTTTTGCGATCGATCGCACAGCTTTAGCTGGTTCTGGGCCCATCGGCGACCCTATCACCGTGCGGGTAAGGGACGAACTCTACTCCAAATTTCAACTTTAACCCCGTCGGATTTAAGGCGGACCTGCTAAAATACTCCTAGGTGCTTTGGTGCAGCTCATCGCGCTCAAGGGGCTGCCCCTCGTGAAGCGGGGCGACGACCTAGGTGAACTCATCACGAATGCTAGGCAAAAACAGGGGCTTCGTCTCGAAGACGGCGATGTCCTCGTCGTCGCGCAGAGCGTGGTCTCGAAGGCCGAGGGCAACGTCGTCGACCTGCGCGAGGTTAAACCATCCCCACTGGCCGAGCGAATAGCGGTGCAGCTCGACAAGGACCCGCGGGAGGTCGAGGTCATCCTGCGGCAGTCGAGCGAAATCGTGCGCCTACGCCACGTGCTGATAGCGCGCACCAAACACGGGTTCGTGTGCGCGAACGCGGGAGTCGACCACTCAAATGTTGACCCTGAGCACGTGACGATTTTGCCAGATGACCCGGATGCCAGCGCAGACAGAATCCGCGAAGCGATAAAGCGCAAGCTAGGTGTAGATGTCGCGGTGATCCTGAGCGACACCCAAGGACGGGCCTTCAGGCGGGGTTGTGTGGGTGTCGCCATTGGGGCCGCTGGGATGAACCCATTGCAGGACCTTCGGGGCAAGCGTGACCTCTACGGGAAGGAACTCGAGGTAACGATGATCTCACCGGCCGATGCCCTAGCTGCGGCTGCGGTCTCGGTGATGGGCGAAGCGAGCGAGGGCACTCCAGTCGTCGTAGTGAAGGGCGCATCATACGATCGAAACTATGGGAGCGCTCGGGAACTCGTGAGGCCCCCCGAGCAAGATCTGTTCAGGTGATCGAGTGCTAGCGGTTCTTTCGGGCGGCACTGGGACCCCAAAGCTCCTCCAGGGCATCGCTCGCCTGCTCGAACCGGAGGATCTCTCGATCATAGTCAACACCGCCGAGGATGTCGAGGTTTCAGGATTGCACGTGGCCCCCGACCTCGACACCGTGATGTACACGCTTGCGGGCATCGTGAACGAGGAAACGTGGTACGGCATCCGCGGGGACACCTTCACCTGTCACGAGTTGCTAAGGCGCTTGGGCGAAAGGGAACTCCTCCGAATCGGGGATCGGGACCGGGCGGTGAAGCTGCGGCGCACGCTGTTGCTCAAGCGCGGTAAGACGCTCTCTGATGTCACGAAGGAGCTTTGCACGAGCTTGGGTGTGCGGGCGAACGTCATACCGATGTCAGATGATCAGCTTCAAACGCGCATCGAAACCGAAGCGGGCACCCTCAGCTTCCATAAATTCTGGGTGGCTCGGCGCGCGGCGGACAAGGTCAAGGGCGTGAGCTTCGAAGGGGTGGAAAATGCGAAGCCAGCCCCCGGAGTGCTCGATGCTATCCATAAATCGCGAGCGGTGGTCATCGGGCCAAGCAACCCCGTGACGAGCATCGGCCCCATCATGGCGATCGAGGAGATTAAGGTTGCCCTGCTCCGGAATCGGGAGAAGGTGATCGTGGTCAGCCCCATCGTGGGGGACGCGGCGGTGAGCGGCCCTGCGGGGGAGCTCATGCGGGGGATTGGGTATAAGGTGAGCCCGCTTGGGGTTGCACGCATTTACCGGGAGGTCGCGAGCGCCATGCTCATCGACCGGAAGGACGAGAAACTG
>DAOVGS010000055.1 GCA_030672285.1 Hadesarchaea archaeon
TCAGAAGGGAAGCCGGTGGGGCCCTTATATTTTATTTTCAGCCCCGCGGCAGCGGTTGCAAATTTTGCCGACTCCAACGCGTCACGCGTGGCGATATGCCTGGCTAGGAACGCAGCGCCGAAGACATCACCAGCGCCGGTCAAATCCTTAGCATCGACTTTCAGGGACTCTATTTTGACCAGCCCCTCGTCGCTGAGCACCATCGAAGCATCCTCCCCTCTGGTCAAGATCGCAATTTTTGGTCCCATCGCTCTAAGGCTCTCGAGGACCTCCTTGGGACTGCCCCTGAGTGCCCTCACTTCCTCTTTCCCTATTTTTACTATGTCGACATGTTTCAGGAATCCACCAAGCTCACGGGATTTGATCTCGACCTTTCCCTCCTCGCTTATCTCCCTCAGAAGTCCCTGAGGGTCGAGCATGACGGTGTTCTCCTTTCGCTTGATCGCCTTGAGCACATCAGGCGTTATCTCGTTGGCGATTGGAGAAACGTAGAAGCTTTGGGCGTCACTATAAGCGGCTGGGATATCGTCGGGTGAAATTCCCGGGGCCACGTGTTTGCAAACTTGCTTGCGATTGTCCGCCTCGTCGTAGGTGTTCTCAAAAGTCGTGGTATACTCACCCGCCACCATGATGCCCTCGGTGTCTAGGCCGAGCTTGCTGTAAATCGGGGGAAACTTCTCGAGGAAATCAGCGCCAACTTTCGAGACAACGCCAACGTTTTTCCTTAGGGCCGCGAACGTGAGACCCGCATAAGTCGGCGCCCCGCCGAGGGCATTTTCGATGACACCCCAAGGTAGCACGTTCACATCGATTGCTACATGCCCGATCACGATGGTTTCGAACTGCATGCTATCGCTCCCTCTTGCCGGCTATAAAATCCTCAACGGCCTGCTTCGCGTCCGTATCTGACATCTGAACGGGTGGGTGCTTGAAGAAATAGGCCGAGATACCAATCAGCGGTCCGGCGATGCCTCGATCTAGAGCGAGTTTCACGCCCCTTATGGCATCGATCACAACACCCGCGCTGTTCGGGGAGTCCTCGACCGAGAGCTTCACATCGATGCTAAGGGGCACGTCCCCGAATTTCCTGCCCCGCATGTAGATGTAGCACACCTTGTTGTCCTTCAGGAAGGAAACGTAGTCGCTGGGGCCGATTCGAAGGGGGATCTCGTAGGGTACTTGGCTTGAAACCGCTTCCGTCTTGCTCACGCGCTTCGAACTCAGGCGTTCCTCTTCGATCATGTTCAGAAAATCTGTGTTCCCACCTATGTTCAGCTGGTAACTCTCCTCAAGCTTGACCCCCCGGTCGATGAGTAACTTTGCGAGCATGCGATGGAGGATCGTCGCCCCGACTTGAGATTTGATGTCGTCACCCGCGCAGGGCAGCTTGGCATCCTCGAAGCGCTTCCTCCACTCCTTGCCCGAAGTTATGAATTCTGGGATGCAGTTGATAAATCCGCATCCCGCCTCGATTGCCTGCTGCGCGTAGTATCGGGATGCCTCGTAGCTCCCAACTGGCAGGTAGCTTACCAAAATATCTGCGTCTGCGTCTTCGAGCGCTCGGGCGATGTTCACCGGCTTCTGCGTGGGGTCGACGAGTATCACTGGTTTAAGGTATTTGCCCAGACCATCCAATACCGGGGCCTTCATCACCTCAACGTCCAGTTTTGAAACGTCGCTAAATTTGACCGTGCAATTTGGGGGGGCGAAGATGGCTTCCGCGAGATCCCTGCCAACTTTGTTCGCGTCAACATCGAATGCCGCGACAAACTCGATGCTCCGGATGTGGTAGCCGCCGAAGTTCACGTGCATCAGGCCCGGCACGAACTGATCCTCGCGTGCATTTTTATAGTACTCAACGCCTTGAATGAGCGAGGAAGCGCAGTTCCCCACACCCGTTATCGCTACTTTTATTTTAGCCATTGAATCACCATATCTGATTTAAGATTATAGGATATCTTCTAACATGAAGAGATAAAACTTTCCATCCATTTCACAAGCGAAACCCACATCTGATGTTTTGCCGTGGTATTTGAGTAAGCCCTCTAGCTGTGAACGTCTAATGTGATAGCTATGACCTGACTTAACATCTATGAACAGTTTCCTCCCAGCCCGCTCAGCGTGGACATCGATTATTTTCTGTCCACCTGTGGGCTCCAAGCGCCAACCGCGTAAAGCAAGTAACTCTGCCAATTTTCTCTCTGCGTGCTTCCACTTGCGGGCCTTCGTTTCACCCAGCATAGCCTGACATGAAGGACACCTTTTAGGTTTCCCCCGTGGGCGCCACTCGTATCCACAATTTTCGCAACGCATATTTGTTACAACCATATTTCAATCTTGGAGATAGCTCATGAAATAAACTA
>DAOVGS010000057.1 GCA_030672285.1 Hadesarchaea archaeon
ATAAGGGCCCCACTGGCTTCCCCTCCGAGAAAGAGATTCTAGGGGCCTTGACGAGCCTTTAGTAGGTTCGAGCGATCAGCACACTAACTTTCGCCCGTTTGGAGCAAATTGGACAAGCACCAGACGGGGTCTTGCCGTCGAATTCCTCCCCAAGCAGGTCCCCGCCCGTTTGCTCCTCTAGCGCCTTCCCGCACGCTTTTCCTCCACACCAAGGCATACGGGCTATTCCCCCACGCTTCTCAATCACTCGCTTGATCGTCTCCGTGTCGGAGGCTTCCTCAATGGACTCGTGGAAGGATTTCCATGCTCGTTCGCGTAGGTCACCCGTGATCTCCTCGAGCAACTGCTTGACCTTGGTCTTGAGCGCCCCCTTGGCAATCGCTTGTTTTTCACTGGTGTCGCGCCTGACCACGGTCACCTGCTCCTTCTTCACGTCTTCGGGCCCCACCTCAAGCCTAAGCGGAACCCCTCGGCGTTCCCAGTAGTAGAACTTGTTGCCGGGGCGGAGGTCGCGCTCGTCGAGATGGACCCTCAAGCCCGCCGCTGCGAGTTCGTTTTTGACCGCAGCTCCAATCTGCTCAACTGGAACTTCCCTACCTTTGTATGGGATTGGCACGATCACGACCTGAATTGGCGCGACATTGGGTGGCAAGCACAGACCAACATCGTCGCCGTGCGCCATCATCACCGCGGCTATCACCCGCTCGGAAACACCGTAGCAGGCTTGGTAAACGTAGTGATGCTTCCCGTTGGGGGCCTCGTACTTGAGCTCATATACCTTCGCGAAGTTCTGCCCGAGGTTGTGGACCGTGCCTATTTGCAACGTCCGTCCATCGGGTGCCAGCGTGTCGAAGGCGATCGAGTACTCGGCGCCAGCGAAGGTGTCCCACTGAGGGCGCTTGGTCACGACGTAGGGCACCCCCAGCTCGTCGAAGAAACGCTTGTAAATGTGCACAGCCTCCCGCACCTGCGCCTCTGCCTCCTCGGGCTTGGCGTGGGCGGTGTGAGCTTCCTTGAAGGTCGTAACTTCCCGCAGCCTGATCATTGGTTTGGTCATCTTAGTTTCGTAGCGGAAGATGTTGACGATTTGGTAGATCTTGATCGGGAGGTCGGCATGGGAGCGGATCCAGAGCGCGAACATGGGGTAAATAGAGGTCTCACTCGTCGGGCGCAACGCGAGCTTGACATCGAGCTTGTCTTTCCCGCCGTGCGTCACCCAGTAGACCTGCTCCTCGAAGCCCCGGATGTGCTCAGCTTCCTTCCTGAAGATGTTTTCCGGGATGAGTTGGGGAAAGAGTACCTCTTGG
Source organism: Hadesarchaea archaeon (assembly GCA_030672285.1). Lineage (GTDB taxonomy): Archaea > Hadarchaeota > Hadarchaeia > Hadarchaeales > Hadarchaeaceae > DG-33. Next base: position 1,308 of record DAOVGS010000057.1, read on the forward strand.
TGTCCGCTCCGCTCGAGCAGCCCGCGCATGATCGCGAATACATGGTTGCGGAGCTTCAGCCCGTGGGGGAGCCAGACGAAGAGCCCTTTGACTGGATAGCGAGTTTCCATGATGTCCGCATTGCGTAGAATGCCGCTGAACCACTCGCTGAAGTTCTTCTGCAAGCGTTCGCGTTTCATACCAATTTCACCAGCTTATACATTCATCGAACTTGTTTTTAAATACAAACCGAAGATTTGGTCGCAATCAAGTGTATAATAAGAATCATAGTTGTTTTGTGAGTAGCTTACGCCTATCTTTTGTCACCAACACCATATCCTCCCAACGGGCGCCACCTAAACGTGGCACATATATGCCGGGCTCGACGGTGACGACCATTCCCTCGCGCAAGATATCTTTCGAGTCCGGAGCCAGACCCGGTGGTTCGTGGATCTCCATACCGACACCGTGCCCCATACCATGCGGGCAAAACTTGGCGTAGCCGGAGCGGGAGATCACTGCGCGCGCGGCCCTGTCGACCTCTCTAACTTTCATACCATCACGAACTCGCGCTATCCCAGAGGTCTGCGCGCGCTTGACAATTTCGATCAGCTTGAGCTGTTTTCTCGTCGGCGAAAGGGCAAAGGTTCGCGTCATGTCGGAGACGTAGCCCTCACAAGTGGCGCCCAAATCGATGACCAAGAGTTCACCCCGCTTCAGCCGTTTTCTCGTCGCGCTAGCATGGGGTAACCAAGAATTTCTGCCGGACGCGGCAATCGTGGGAAATGGTGTACCTTCGGAGCCAGCTATTCTCATCTCGCGCTCGGCCTCCGCGGCAACCTCCAGCTCAGTTCGGCCAACCGCGACCGACTCCGCGGCGCAACGCATGCCATTCATAGCTATCTTTGCAGCCCTTTGCAGCAAGGTCACTTCTTCCTTCGACTTTATCTTCCGGAGCTTGAGCATGAGTTCTGGTAGCTCGTGGTAGCTCGCCGCGTGGGCAGCCCGCAACTTCCGCACGAATTTCTTCCCTCCTCGATCGTAGCCAACGGCTCGGGTACCTAGCTCTCGTAGGCAATCAGCAATGAGTTGCAAGGGCTCGCAAAAGCTTACCCGCTCTCCGGGTCGCAGGGGGGCCCTCCACCTTGAAAAGGCCCGAACATCGCGAATCCAACCTTCCCTCTTGGCTTGGTCGAACTCGAGCCTGCTGCAGATGAGCACTGGGGCCCCATCGGTGGGGACGATCACCGCCTTTGCAGCCGTCGTGCCCGCCAAGTAGCGGGTGTTCTGAATGGCTAGAAATGCGTCCAACCCACGTTTAACGAGTTCATCCTTCAATTTCCTAACGTGCTTTCTCAAACACCAACCCGCTCAAGCTTTAGGGCGCTAGGTAAAAATGTTCTCCGATGGTCGCGAGAAAGCTCGAGCTTAAGCGGCGCTACAGCGAAACCGCGCCCGTGTATGAACGACGTTACGAGCAAATCCAGCGCGAGAAGTACGAGATCGTCACCGGGAATCTTCCCCGGGTTGGTAAAGTTCTTGACTTGGGCTGCGGCACGGGTATGCTATTAAGCGAACTCACGCGGCGGAGTGAGTTCGTGGTCGGCATAGATACATCACCGGAGATGTTGGAGCTAGCGAGGGAACGGAGGGGTAGCGCGGCGCTCGTGCTCGCGGATGCCGATTACCTGCCATTCGCCGATTGCAGCTTTGATGCGGTAATCTCGGTAACCCTGCTTCAGAACATGCCGAATCCAGCGGTCACGGTGCGGGAGGTCGCACGGGTCGCAAAGCCCGAGGGAATCGTGATTATGACTACCCTCAAGCGCAAACACTCGCTGGGCGAGCTTGAGCGCTGGATTTGTGCAGCTGGTTTCAAGCCGCTCAGTTCAGGTGAGGTTGGCAGGGAAGACGTCTTCTGTATCGCGAGACGATAGCCGAAGTTTTTATGCTTTGACCTAAACTTTATTGAGGGATGGAATTGAAACTAGCCGTTGTTCATGCAACTCAAGAAATTGGAACCGCTTTAGGAGGTCAACGATGGTTGTAAAAGAAAGAAAAAGCCTCCCCAAGGCAAAGCGAATCGTGGTGAAAGTCGGCACGAGCAGCCTCACCGACAAACGCTCTAGGCTCGACCCGGCCAAGGTCGGGAAGCTAGTCGAGGAGATGATGAAACTGCGCGCTCGCGGGAAGGAAATCATCATCGTCTCATCGGGCGCGATAGGGGCCGGCGTGGGGCGCCTTAACCTTAAACGCCGGCCGAAGGATATGCCTTCGCTGCAGGCGGCCGCGGCGGTAGGGCAGGGGATTCTGATGCAGGTCTACTCGAAGTGCTTTAGGGACTACGAGCAACACGTGGCACAGATGCTGCTGACGGGGGAGGACTTCACGGAGCCCAGGCGGTATCTAAATTTCAAGAATGCCCTCGCGACCCTGTTGAGGTGGGGGGTAATCCCGATCGTGAACGAGAACGACAGCGTGGAGGTCGAGGAGATAAGACTCGGCGATAATGATACCCTCTCGGCACACGTGGCGATGGGATCCGGCGCCGACCTCCTCATAATCCTATCGGACGTGGAGGGGCTCTACGCGGGAAAGGGGAAGCGAAGGAATCTCATCCGAACTGTTGAGCGAGTGACGCGAGAGGTCGAACAGCTCGCCGGTAGGGCCTTTCGCGGCTTCGGCGGCATGCTCACCAAGGTCAGAGCTGCTAAGATGGCGGCGAAGGCCGGGATACCAGTGGTGATAGCCAACGGAGGGAAGACGCGCGTGCTCGAACGCGTGACCGCTGGTGAGGGGATAGGGACAATTTTCCTCCCGGAGAGGGAAAAATGAGCGGGGTTGCCTCAAAAGCGATGGCCGCTCGCAGGGCATCGTTCAGGCTAGCTAACATCACAACCAAAGCAAAAAATGCAGCGCTCCTGAAAATCGCGTCGGCCATCTCTAAAAATAAGGGAGCATTACTGGAGGCAAACGCGAAGGACGTTCAAGCAGCCGAACGTCTTTTGAAGGCTAGGAAACTCTCCAAGGCGTTCGTTCAGAGGTTAAAGCTCAGCGATCACAAGCTGCGCAACGTGGTCGAGATGGTGAGAAGCGTCGCGAGGCTCGAGAACCCAGTCGGGAGGACGCTATACGCGATGGAGCTCGACCACGGCCTAGAGCTCTACAAGGTGTCGTGCCCGATCGGCGTGGTCGGAGCGATATTTGAGGCGAGGCCCGATGTGCTGCCCCAGATATCAGCCCTCTGCCTCAAGTCTGGAAACGCCGTAGTTCTGAAAGGGGGAAGGGAGGCGAAGTATTCGAACGAGGCGTTCTTCAAGCTCGTCCGCGACGTCAGCGAGCGGGTAGGAGTCCCGCGCGGATGGATTCAGCTCATCGAGGCGAGGCGGGAGGTGCGGGAGCTGCTCGGGCTGGACGAGTATCTTGACCTGCTGCTGCCCCGCGGGAGCAAACAATTCGTGAGGTACATCCAGGAAAATACGCGCATTCCCGTGCTCGGTCACGCCGAGGGGGTATGCCACGTTTACGTCGACGAGCGCGCCGATCTCGAGCAAGCGCTGGAGGTGTGTTATGACGCAAAGGTTCAGTATCCTGCCGTCTGCAATGCGGTCGAGACCTTGCTCGTGCACCGCGCCATCGCGTCCCGCTTTTTACCCGGGATTGCGGAGAGGTATAATGAGGCCGGGGTTGAAATCCGTGGTTGTGAGCGAACGCGAAGGATCCTGCGGGGCATCAAGCGAGCGACGGAGCGGGACTGGCGGACGGAATATCTAGACCTGATAATCTCGATCAAAATTGTGGACGGCATCGAGGAGGCGATCGAGCACATTAACACTTACGGGTCGAAGCACACCGACGCGATAATCACCCGAGATAAAAAAGCTGCGCTCAGGTTCCTGAGGGGGGTTGATTCCTCGAGTGTTATGCTCAATGCTTCGACGCGGTTCAGCGATGGCTACCGCTACGGCTTGGGGGCAGAGGTGGGGATAAGCACCGGCAAAGTTCACGCACGGGGACCAGTCGGGCTCGAGGGGCTGACGACCTCTAAGTTTTATCTCTTGGGCGGGGGGCATGTGGTCGCTACTTACTTGGGACCTGACGTGAGACCATTTACCCATCGACCACTTTCCAAGCGCTGGAGCGACATCGTGCGGGGCCTCGAGAAGGCGTGATTTTGGTGCTATCGTGAAGTTCAAGAAAGTCGTGGTCGGGGGGACATTCGATTACTTGCACGATGGGCACGCGGCGATCTTGGCCAAGGCGTTCGAGCTGGGGGAGCGCGTGCTCGTGGGTATCTGCTCGGACGAGATGCAGCTCCTGCTTCAGAAGGACTCGGCTGGCATCCAACTGCTCGAGTTTCGCATGCATACATTGAAAGAGCTACTCCGCGAAAAAGGTTGGCTTGCACGCGCTGAAATAGTAAAGATATCTGATGCATTCGGGCCGTCGCTCGAAGACGCAGAGCTTGAGGCGATAGTCACGAGCCCTGAAACTAAAGCGCGCGCCGAGGAGCTCAACAAGCTCAGGAGCTCAAGGGGGCTGAAGCCGCTCAAGATCGTCGAGATTCCCTTCGTACTAGCCGAGGACGGGAAGCCTATCTCGTCGATAAGGGTACGCTACGGCGAGATCGATGCACACGGAAAACTGCTAAAGCAATCTCGCTTTTGAGATTGTGCGTCAAGCAGAAACCTAACGCTCGGGCCGTCGTTGAAGGCAACTTTTAAAGTCAGATGAACGCTGTTTACTTTAAGGTGAACGTATGCACCCCTCCAACGATATCCGCGGCACAAAGGGCACCGAGTTAGCCGAACGAAAGATCGCGTTGTGCATTACGGGAAGTGTTGCAGCGGTAAAGTGCCCCGAGCTGGCTCGAGAGCTCATGCGCCGCGGGGCCGACGTGAGGGTTGTGATGACGCCTCGCGCAACCCAGTTGATAACGCCCCAGCTCATGCACTGGGCGACGGGCAATGAGGTCATCACCGAGCTGACGGGTAAGCTGGAGCACGTCGAACTCGCGCAGTGGACTGATCTGATACTCACTGCACCAACTACCGCAAACACGTTAAGCAAGGTTGCATGCGCGATTGATGATACACCAGTTACCTCGGTCGTTTCAGTGGCGCTTGGTTTGGGTAAGCCGGTTGTCGTGGTACCGGCGATGCACGGGTCGATGTACCAACACAAATTGCTTCAAGAGAACCTCGCACGCCTGCGGTCGGCCGGCGTTCATGTTCTGGAGCCCCGCCTCGAGGAGGGTAGGGCCAAGCTGCCGGAGGTTCAGGAAATCGTAAGTTTTGTCATCGGATTGCTCGGCCCTCGTGACATGCAGGGCATGCGCGCGCTTGTCACCGCTGGTCCAACGATCGAGCTCATCGACCCAATCAAGCTGATCACAAATCGAAGTTCGGGCAAGATGGGCATCGCTGTGGCCCGAGCCGCGGCCGCTCGTGGCGCTGAGGTCACGTTGATTTATGGACCTGGAAACGAGACCCCTCCAGCCAACATCAAACTCGTCCGAGTGCAAACAACAGCGGAGATGCATGACGCATTCGAGCGCGAGCTTGGATCACGACACGATATCATCGTTTCAGCCGCTGCCGCACAGGATTTTGCGGTCGAGCGACCAGCGGAGCGGAAGCTTAAGCATTCCGAGCCGGTGACGCTCAAGCTGGTGTCAGCGCCCCGCGTGCTCGATGGCGTCCGAAAACTCGCGCCAGACGCTTTTGTAGTGGGATTCAAGGCGGAATATGACGTGAGCGATGAGAAGCTCCTAGAAGCGGCGAAAGACAAGCTGGCTGAGGGGCTCGACATGGTCGTGGCAAATGATGTAGCTAGATCGGGAGCTGGATTTGGCACCGACACCAACGAAGTCGTGATTGTGACACCCTCCGGCTCTAAACCGATGCGCGCGACGAAGGCTGAGATCGCGAGGGTAATTCTAGATGCTGCGTTGGCGGGGCTTCGAGGGCGTCGCTAATGCGGAAGGCATCGGCTTTCGTCCCAGCCCACATCTCGGGTTTTTTTCAAGTGTTTGACGAGTCCCACGAATTCGAACGAAAGGGCTCGCGCAACTGCGGCCCCTGCATCGACGCCGGCGTGCTCACGAAAGTTAAAGTTGAGCCAGCCGCTCGCACCCGCATAAGTGTTCACATAAATAACGAGCGAGCACCCGGGGCAAAGACGACTTTAACAGCCATCGAGAACCTCTTGGACCTAGTACATGAACCGCTTGAAGTCGTGGTAGCTCACTCCTGCAAGGTGCCGATAGGCGCTGGGTATGGGGCGAGCGGTGCGGGGGCATTCGGCGCCGCCCTAGCCCTCTCCAATGCTCTGGGTTTGCGCTTAGCGCGCGAAAGGATTGCGGCGATCGCGCACGTCGCTGAAGTGACCTGTCGCACGGGGCTCGGCGACGTGGGGGCGCAGGCGCTCGGCGGGCTGGTGATTGGGCTGGAGCCAGGTGCCCCCCCACACGGCAGGTGGGAGCAAATTCACCTCCCGAAGGATGTAAAGGTGGTTTGCGGCACCTTCGCCGGGTTACCGACGGCGAAGCTTTTGCGCGAGGAGGGATTTCGCGAGCGTTCGAAGCGACTCGGTGGCTTGGCCCTGAAAAAATTGTTAGAAAAACCAACACCTCGAAATTTTATGCAAGTATCGCGTGAATTTGCGGAGGGCCTCGGGCTTTTAGACGATGAGCTTCGTGCGTTGGCCGAAGCTGTTTCGAAGGCGGGTGCAATTGGAGCAAGCCAGGTGATGCTGGGGAGAGCGACATTTGCGTTGGTGAGGGAAGGAAAGCTTGAACGAGTGAGGCGAGTATTTCTCGAGTTTCTTGAGCCCAGTGCTGTCATCGTCGCAAGCGTGGACCGAATAGGCGCTAGGTTGCTCGGTTAAAATTCATCCTCAATCTTGTTCAGCGGCATACGCTGCGGGGGACTTGGTTTCTCAGCTGGCCTGCCGAGCGGGATGATGGCGACGGGCCTCACGCCCGCGGGAGCTTTGATCACCCCAGCGACAGCATCCTCATCGAATGCCCCCACCCAGCACGTCGCATAGCCGAGTGCGTAAGCGGCTAGATGAATATTTTGTGTCGCGGCTGCAGTATCCTGGATGCAATAGAGCTCCTCGCCACGCCTGCCGTAGCGTCGGGAGGTGCGGGCGACGTTTGCGCACACGACGATGGCTACCGGTGCCTCCGCGATGAACGTCTGCCCGAGCGCTGCACGCGCCAATCGCTCTTTTTGTGCTTGGTCTTTCACGACGACTAGTTCGAGAGGCTGGCAATGCCCGGCACTAGGGGCCCAGCGAGCGGCGTCAAGGATTTTTTCCAGATCCTTCTCCTTGACCGGCGTGGACTCAAATTCACGTACGCTCCGCCTGCCCTTGATTGCTTCAAAAACGTCCATCCGAACCCCTAAGCATTTAAGCCCCCACTGAACTTAAAGAATTTGACGTGATAAAATGGTCGAACGATCGGAGCTTGACTGGATAGTTCAAAAGGCAACCGAGCTGCTCGCCGACAAGGTGAAGGATTCCCCACTCACCGACCGCGACATCGAGCTGGCATTCGAGATGTTCGCGAAACCCAGGCTTGAGCGCCTCTCCGATGCCTTCAAAAGTGAGCTCGAACGAAGGCAGGCGAGAGATTTTATAATGATGAAGCTCCAAGAACGAACGAAACAGCTCAACGCGGAGCAGTGGCAGAAGTCGGAGTAGGAGTTAAATGAAAGTTGCTATTCTAACGCTGGGATTCCACCCGCGCCCCGTCGAGCACATTATGCTCACCCAGCAGCCGAAGGCGTGTCACGTTGTAGCGTCGGAAGACGGCCTGAACTACATCGCGAGCGAGCACGGCTACACCAAGCCCAACTCCACGGTGTTGAGGGAGACCGCTCGCCGCGTACGATGCAAGCTGAGTCTATATCGGTGCGACCCCTTTGATCCCGAATCCATAGGCGATGCTCTGAGCAAGATCTTGGAAAAGATAAAGTCCGACGACGAGGTGACAATCAACTACAGTGGGGGGACGCAGGCGATGAGCTTGGTGCTTGGGTCGGTGGCGATTGTGCTCACTCGGATAATGCCTGTGCGAGTGCTATACTCGACTCGTTCCCTGGGAGGAAAGGAAAAAATCTTCGACCACACCCAAGCGCTGAGGGATCTCCTCCGCAAGCTCTACGAGATCGTGCCGAGCGGCGAGGTCTAGAGAAGTGGCAGATGCCCGACCCACACCCAGTAAATAACAACAATACATAACGCGGCGATTATGAAGAGGCCAGCTCCCCACTTCTTGGCCTGAGCCCTGAGACAAATGTAGCCGAAAAGGCCACTGCCGATTAAGGCCAAGATGAGCAAGATGCTGAGCACGATCTGCCCTACCAACCGCACCCAGCCGCTGTACGTGAGGGCGATGATCGGCAACACGATGATGAGGAGGACCGCCCCCGTTAGGACCAACCACCCGCGCAAACATTCACCTATTTTGCTTACACGGGGAGCTTTTAAAGCTTAACCCAGAGAAACGCTAAGAACAGGTGAAAAAATGCCGAGGATCGCCGTTCTTAATCGGGACTCCTGCCAGCCGAATCGATGCTCGCTCGAGTGCTACCGTTACTGTCCGGGGGTTCGAACCGGCGAAGAGACGGTGGTCATCGACGAGCGAACGGGCGGGCCAACGATTTCCGAGGAGCTGTGTACGGGCTGCGGCATTTGCGTCCACAAGTGCCCATTCCGCGCGATTTCGATCATCAATCTGCCTCATGAGCTCGAAGGGCGCTGCATCCACCGCTACGGCCCCAACGGATTTGCCCTCTATGAATTACCCATCCCTAGGGCGGGCAAGGTCACGGGGCTTGTCGGGCAGAACGGAACGGGCAAGACCACCGCGCTTGAGATCTTGGCCGGGAGGCTCAGGCCAAACTTGAGCTCGCTGGAAACAGCGCCACCGAGGGCCCTGAACGAGTTCTTCAAGGGTTCCGAGTTACAGGCCTACTTCGCTCGAATCGGGCGAATAAAAACGGCTTACAAGCCTCAATCCATCGATGGGGTTCCCAAAGTGGTGCGAGGAGAGGTCGGTGCGCTCCTCGCGAAGGTGGATGAACGAGGCGAGGCGAGGGAGCTGGCCGAAGCGCTTGAACTGAACGAGATCCTCGAGCGCAACATCAAGCTCCTCAGCGGGGGCGAGCTCCAGCGCCTAGCGATAGCCGCGACCGCCGCGCGGGAGGCGGATATTTATTACTTCGATGAACCGAGCTCGCACCTCGATGTCTACCAGCGCCTAAATGCAGCGCGCGTCATCCAAGGGCTCGCAGAGGCTGGGAAAGCCGTGCTAGTCGTGGAGCATGACCTCGCGATGCTCGACTACATGTGTGATTACGTCCACGTCCTTTATGGCCAACCTAGGGCCTACGGTGTCATCTCCTCCCCTCGGGGGGTCAGGGTTGGGATAAATGTTTTTCTCGATGGCTACCTGCGCGAGGAGAACGTGAGGTTCAGGCGGGAATCCATCCGCTTCGAAGTTCGGCCTCCGTCAAAAGCTCGTGTCGCTGGGCGGGCGATGCTCAGCTACCCCAAGCTCAAGAAACGCTTCAAGGGCTTCGGGCTCGAGGTCTCACCAGGCAGCGTTTACGCCGGCGAGGTAGTTGGGGTGGTGGGACCGAACGCCATAGGTAAAACCACCTTCGTGCGAATGCTCGCGGGGGAGCTTAAACCGACGGTCGGGCGGCTCGAGTTCAGGCTCGCGGTCGCCCACAAGTCACAGTACCTCAAGCTCGAGTTCGACGGCACCGTGGAGGCCTGGCTGCACGAGCTGCTCGGCAAGTTCGACCCGACCTTCAATCCCGAAATCCTGCAGCCGCTCGAGGTGAGGCCCCTGCTCGAGCGGAGGTTGGAGGAGCTGAGCGGGGGCGAGCTCCAGCACGTCGCGATCGCCGCGTGCTTGGGGCAACCAGCTGATGTCTACTTGATCGACGAACCCAGCGCTTACCTCGACGTCGAGCAGCGCTTGGGCATGGCGCGCGTGATAAGGCGGGTGATCGAGAAGCGTGAGGCCGCGGCGTTCGTCGTGGATCATGACGTACTCAGCGTTGACTTCATCTCCGACCGCTTGCTCGTCTTCGCGGGCGAACCAAGCCGAGCGGGCAGAACTCACGGCCCCCTCGGGATGCGCGAGGGGATGAATATGTTCCTGCGTGAGGTGGGGGTCACCTTCAGGCGGGACCCCCAGACAGGTAGGCCCCGGGCGAACAAGCCGGGGAGCGGTCTCGATCGGGAGCAGAAGGAGAGGGGCGAGTACTTTTATCTCGGATAGCTCCATCTTTCGTGGGGGAACGCGATGGGGGTCACCGAGGATATCAACTGGCTTAAGGATGATGAGGAAGGCGTGGGGAAGGTCTTCCTACTCATCGCCGGCAGGGGGAGTACGAGGGTCCGGGAACTCCGCGAACTCTTCGGCGCCGAGGACTGGTGGCCGGTGAAGAGCCATCTTCGAGCCCTCGTCGATCGTGGCCTGATCGCTGAGATAGAGGAAAAATACAAGCTGACCGAAAGCGGACGAAAAGTGCTCGAGGGATTTAAGGCGATGGAATACGTCAAGCCCGTTTAAACCGAGATCGATGAGACATTTCCACCCTTTATCAGAACGAGCTTATGCTTGGCGGCGGGACCCTCCTGCGGGAACTCCTCGACCTCCTCGAGCACTAGGTTCATGTAGGCGTCGTATTGAGTCAGCTTGCCGCGAAATCTCCGCCCGTCCTTCGCGCTGACCACCACAATTGCATTCAGTAGCTTCTCGAGGTCGACCTGCGTTTCCTTTTCTGGTTCTGCTGGTGCTCCCTTTTCCATCAAATGCCCAATTGACGCTCGTCCGACCCCCTTTATAAATTACTTTCGGT
>DAOVGS010000009.1 GCA_030672285.1 Hadesarchaea archaeon
CTGAACCAGAGCCATGTCAAATTTATTGCTCGGCACATCGAGGCTCTGATGAGCGTGGAGCACCTAAACGGCATCCCTCTTTTCCGCCTGAAACAAACGCCAGGAGATATCTCCCAAGTTGGAAAGATCTCCGGGGGCAATTTTTATCTAACCCTTCTTGGTAAGGAAAGCAAGATCTTGAAGGGTCATTCCATTGTCGATCCGTGCGTCGTCTTCGGTGAATCGGAGACCTATGATCATCCTTGGGTGTTTGAAAAGAACTCCGTCCAGGAGCTTCTGGCGATGAAACAGGTTCGGGAAAACAGAACTCCTTGCGCTTTCACCGCCATCTCCCTGAACTTGCCTGCAGGCGGGGAAATTACCCTGTACTCGCTGGTCGGCAATGCTCCCGATGAGAAAAAATTGTGCACCCTTTTAAAATCCCTCAGGACAAGAGATTTCCTCCACCGCAAACGCGAGGAGAACCGAGAGATCATCAAGAGGATAAAAAATCATGCCTTCACCGTCTCGAGCTCCTCGGAGTTCGACCAATACTGCCAGCAAAATTTCCTGGATAATGTAATCCGGGGAGGCATGCCGCTGATATTCGACACGGCCGAGGGCAAGAGTGCTTTTTACCTTTACTCTAGACAGAACGGGGACCTAGAGCGAGATTATCACTACTTTGTTCTGGAACCTACTTACCTTTCCCAGGGAAACGGTCATTACCGCAGCGTCCTCCAAAACCGCCGAACTGACACTTGGTTCTTCCCGGAAGTGGAGGATCTGAACATAGTTACATTCCTCAACCTGCTCCAAACCGACGGCTACAACCCCCAGGAGGTCACCGGCCTAACTTACACCGCCAAGGATATCGCTGGGCTCAAAAAATGGTTGAAAAGCGTCGTCAAGGACGAAAGGTTATTCCATGAACTACTCGAGATGGTCAGCCGCCCGTTTACCCCCGGCGAATTCATCATGAAACTGGAGAAATGTCGAAAACCCAGAGATTACGAGAAGATCCCGAGAGAACTCCTGCTTTTCTGTAGGCGAAATGATGTCGGCGATTTACACGAAGGGTTCTGGGTGGACAACTGGACCTACAACCTCGACCTTATCGATGATTTCTTGGCAATCTATCCGGAAAGACTTGAAGAACTCTTAATCGATCGCAAGACCTACATCTTTTACGATAACCCGGACATCGTCCTGCCTCGCGATAAAAAATACGTGCTAGTGGATGAACAAGTCCGGCAGTACCGTGCGGTAATCCGCGACCCGGAAAAACTCCAAATGATCAAGAGCCGCTCGGAGTACCCTACCCGGGTGCGAACCAAACACGGCCGCGGCCGCATCTACCAAACCAACCTTCTGGTAAAGCTCCTCTCCATCGCGGCAAACCGAATCGCCACCCTTGACCCGCAAGGAATTGGAATGGAGATGGAGGCCGATAAACCGGGCTGGTGCGATTCCCTGAACGGGCTGCCCGGGCTTCTAGGATCATCCCTCTGTGAAACCATAGAACTGGAGAGACTCTGCCGGTTCCTCCGAGAAAGCCTCGATGAGATCAAACTGGGGGATGATGCCCCGATCCTTCTCTACGAAGAATTGTATGAATTAATAATCGGTTTAGGCAAGGCAATGAAAAAAAGATTGAACTCCAAATATCGTGAAAAGAGCTTGGTCTACTGGGGGGAGAGTAACCAGCTGAAAGAGCGTTATCGGGAAAAGACGAAGATGGGGATCAGCGGGCTGGAACGGAAAATGACCGTTGCCGAGTTGAAGCTTTTCATAGATAATTGTCTGAAGCTTATCGGCGAGATTTTCAAGCCCGAAAACAGGAGGAAAATCTTGAGCAAAAACGGCACCCCTTACACCTATTTCATCAACGAGGTCTTGGGATACGAGCCGATCTGGAGGGACCGAAAGAAAAAGATACCCATGCTCAGCTCCTCTGGGAATCCTTTAGTTAATCCCAAAAAATTCCGCCAGAGACCTGTGGCCCTCTTCTTAGAAGGCCCGGTTCATCTGTTGAGGGTTCACAGGGAGCGGAACAAGCAAATTTACGACAGCGTTAAAAGAAGCCAGCTCTACGATCGGGAACTCAAGATGTATAGAAATTGTGAATCGCTGGAAAACAAATCATTTGAAATCGGAAGGATTCGTGCTTACGCTCGGGGATGGCTCGAAAACGAGTCTATCTACCTTCACATGGAATACAAATGGCTTCTGGAGATGTTGCGGAGCGGCCTTTGCCGGGAATTCTGCCGGGACATCAAAACTGCCCTAATCCCGTTCCTCAACCCGAAAATGTACGGGAGAAGCATCCTAGAAGGAGGGTCATTCATCGTCAGCAGCGCCTTTCCGGACAAGAAACTCCACGGCCGAGGATTTCAACCTCGCTTAAGTGGCGTCACCTGTGAGATGCTCCACATCTGGACCCTCATGGTGGCGGGTGAAACCCCGTTCTTCTTGGATGAGAAAGGACAACTCGCGATGAAACTTCGGCCCATTCTTCCTAACTGGCTTTTTACCCGGAAAAAAAGGACCTGCCGTTACTATGACGGGGGAGGAAGATCAAGGGAAGTAGTAATCCCAAAAAACGCCTTTGCATTCAAATTTATCGGCAAAACCCTAGTGGTCTACCACAACCAAAAGCGAAAAAATACCTTCGGCAAAGGTGGGGTGAAAGTCGTCTCTTACCGGCTGAAATACAAGGGCGGGAAGGAGAAGACCGTGACCGGGGATACCTTGGGAACCTTCTTGGCGCGGGATGTGCGTGAAGGACGGGTGGAACGGATTGATGCGGTTCTCTCTTAAAATGTATTGGAAGCCGACAATTTTTTGATGAGTAAACGCGCCATCGCCTCGTAGCCCGGGTGCGCGCGATCCCTCAGGTACTCGATGAATTTCGAAACTGCGCGCGCGTCGGGCCTGAGCGCGACCGAGGGATATCGGACGCCCACCAAGATCAGTCCCTCCGCCGGCGCTGGCCGCATCGCTTGCCTTGCCTGCCCCTCGAGCATCCCTTTGAGCTCGTCCAAGCTGAGCTTGCCCGCCCCCACGGCGAGCAGCGCCCCCACCATCCGCCGCACCTGCTGCCAGAGGAAGGCCCGGGCGATGAAATCAAGGCCAAGGATTTTCTGCCCACGAACGCTCGCGTGTTCGAGCTCCCTGATGGTCGACCGCCCCCGCTCGTGCTTGCAGAGGTGTTTGAAGTCGTGGACGCCCTCGAGCAACTTTGTGCCTTGGCGGGCGAGGGGTAGGTCGAAGCCCGGGGGCACCTCACAAACGTAGCGATAGTGTTTGCTTTGCGCTTGGGTGCGGGGGTTGAAATTAGGTTTAACCTCGGCGGCTGCTAGCACCACGATGTCTCGGGGCAGGGCGGCGTTCAGCTCCCGCACGTTCGGCTCCCTGTGCACGTCCAAGGCCACCACCTGACCGATTGCGCTCACGCCTCGGTCGGTGCGCGCGGCCACTCGATATCGAACCTCCTCTAACTTGCGGTATAACCCGCGCCGCTCGAAAGCCCTCAACAATTCAGCCTCGATGGTTGGTCGATTGGGTTGTCGAACGAAGCCGAAGTAGCGCGAGCCATCATACGCTACGAGAAACGCGTACCTCACGGAGCGCACCTTTGAAATATGGCTCTCGCCGCGCGATGGCTTCGGCGAACGCTTTGCGGGCCCCCTCGAGGTCACCCGTACTGATGTGGGGGAGTAAGTCAACGAGGTTGTCGTTGCGCATCAGGCATGGCTTGAGGTGGCCATCGGGGATCAGGCGCAGGCGGGTGCAGTGGGCGCAGAACTCCGAGTTGTGCATCGGTTTGACGACCTCAACCTCACCGCCCGGCAAGATGTATTTTCTGCGCGCCTGCATCGAGCGGCGGGTTCGAACCGCTACCGCTCGCTCCCGAAGGCTTTGTTCTACGTCGTCTAGGTCGCAGTGATAAATGGTGAAATTTTTTCCGTCCACCTCGAGCAATTCGATGAGTTGCAAGATGATGCCACGCTTTGATGCATAAGCGATCATTCGTTCGACCTCTTGTTCGTTTACCCCAGCCAGCAGGACCATGTTGAGCTTCACCGGCGTTAAACCAGCGGCGAGGGCAGCATCGATGCCTTCGAGCACATCACGTAGCAGCTTCCTTCCCGTTATTCGTTTGTAAGTTGTCTCGTCAAGCGTGTCCAAGCTGATGTTAACGCGGTTGAGCCCAGCATCAGCGAGTTCAGCGGCAATTTTCGCGAGCAAGGTGCCGTTTGTGGTCATGGAGACCTCTTCGATTTTCGGTTTAGTTGTAGCTGCAACTATATCGACAATGTCTTCCCGCACAAGCGGTTCTCCGCCCGTCAACTTGATTTTCCTTATCCCGAATTCCGTGGCAACCTCAACTATTTTTTCAATCTCTTGGGGCGACATCTGACGGGAGTCATTCAAGCAGCCTTCGTGATGGCAGTAAAAACAGTTCAAGTTGCACTCGCTGGTAACCGAAATCCTCAGACCGATAACTGGTCTTCCCCATCTATCTCGCACGCCTAAACACCCTCAACTCGATGTTTTCCCCTTCGGCTCCTTTCATGGAGGAAAGCATCCCAGTTACGACCCCGACGACCAAGTCCTGCATAAAGGATTTAAGGGGAACCTTCCTACCGTCGACGATTAGGGAAACTCGCCCCTTGAGAGATCTGCAGCCGTCGGGGAGAGCTCGTCCCATCAGCACCGCCACAATAAAATCCTTGCACGTTGGAAACCCACATTCCCCACAGTCGAGACCCCCTACAAGCGGGGTAGCCCTTTGTTCAACGAGATCTGCAAGCGCTTTGAAATCACCTAGCTTCTGAACTGGCTGTTTTCCTATGCCATGCCCAACGAATCCAATGGTAAAATCGTCAGTTAGTTCAGAGGCCTCCGATTCATCACGCGCCACGATAACTTTTGCAATGATTTCGGTCCCCCTGAAACCCTCGAGCACGACGAAATCAACCCCACTGAACTCTCGGATGATTTCCCCGAGCTTTGCTCGGCGTTTCCTCAGGACTGCAACTTCCCCAGGGCTGAGGCATACCACGGGATTGGCTCCAGCTTGAGCGTGACGCCATGTGTCACTACCGTGCCGATCAACTGTGAATTTTTCCTCAGGAACGTGCTTTATCGTACCAACCTGATGGCCCCGGTTTTTGAGTTCTCGGACCAAGCCTTCAACTATTTTGGTCTTGCCTCTTTTTTTGTAGCCCACTATCGCTACCGTTCTAAGCAACCTCAACACCTCCAAACAAGTTAACCTCTACGACTTCACCCTCCCCAACGATTTCCCGCTCGAGCGGCACGTCCACGTACCCATCCGCGAGCGAGAGCGCAGTTATCGCCCCCGAGCCCTTGAGGAGGGGTTCAGCGTGAACTTCCCGCCCCCTTCGAACGAGCTTTACGGGCACGAACTCCCGTCGCCCCCGCGCCGAGAGGATTTTTGATGCCAGCCTCGCTCGAACCCTCTCTCGCTCCGCTGGAGGCAGGCCACTCAGATGCCGCAGGTAGGGCGCGACCAGCTGATCGAAGACCATTAGCGCAGAGACCGGGTACCCTGGGAGGCCGAACACGGGTTTGTCCCGCACGAGGGCCACGAACGTGGGCTTGCCGGGCCTGAGCGCCAGCCCGTGGACCAAAACTCCGGGGTTGCCGAGCTCATCGACGACGCTCGGTGCAACATCGCCGACCCCAGCCGAGGACCCCCCCGAGAGCACGACCACATCGCAGGTGGCCAGCCCTCGCTTGAGAATGATCGCCAGGCTGCGGGGCTCATCCCTAGCGATGCCGAGGTAGCTGGCCTCGCCCCCGCAGAGCTCGACGGCTCGACAGATCGCCGGTCCGTTAACATCGTAGATCTTTCCTCGCTTGAGCGGAGAACCGGCGCCGACCAGCTCGATGCCGCTCGATACCACCGCGACTTTTGGGGGCGAGTACACTTTGATGTGCTTTCTTCCGATTGCCGCGAGCGTCCCAAGTGTTTGAGGGGTTACCATTTTCCCCGCTTTCAAAACTTTCGTTCCACGTTTGACCTCCGAACCTCGCTCGGCGATGTTCTCCCCGGGGGCAACCGCACGGAAAACCCGAACCACTTTTGCCCTCGCCATCGAGTATTCGAGCATTACCACGGCGTTCGCACCTCTCGGCACGGGCGCCCCGGTATCAATCTCGGCACACTGCCCCCTGCTGATCTTAAACTTCGGCCACTCGCCTGCACGCACGCTACCCACCCGAGTGAGTTCGATGGGCGATTCCTCTCCAGCGCCAAATGTGTCCGCAGCGCGAACCGCGTAGCCATCGAATGCAGCGCGATCGAACGGCGGAACATCTATCCTCGAGAAGACATCCTCAGCCAGCACCCGCCCGGCGGCCTCTCCCAGCGGCACCTCAACCACGCGCGGGCGGGACCTCCAGCGTTTTTCAAGCGCCGCACGGGCCTCCTCGATCCTCACTACGCGCAGAAAGCTCGACATTTGAATCCTGATAACCAATTAAGCGCTGAGCTTAAAGTTTACCGCTAAATTAAACGTTGATAATTAACCTCCAAGAAAAGGTTGGGGTCACTACTAACTATTAAAAACTACGACCACGCGCGAGGAGGAAAAAATTTTTGTACGATACCGAAAGTCATGGAGCAATCTTTTTTGTCCAAGCCCAGATGAGACAATAGGGCAATCACATGGTGGCTCTTCGAACCTTGGCAAGCGTGATCTTCGCTGCAATTTTTCTATCTATCTTCGCCTCCCTCTACCTGCAATATCAGAGCGGGAGCGCGGAGGCCAACTTCAGGCGCCAGGCCGAGCAGCTCGCCCAGCAGATAAATCTTCTATCGGAGCAAGACCCGGGGGCTCAAGTGCTCTTTGATATCGTGGTGCCCTCCAACTGCGAGCTCCGATTTGAGGAGAATTCGGTGGTGATCGTGATCGGGGGAGTGCAGGAAAATTTTGACGCAGGTATCACGATCAGCGGGCCGACGCTCAGCGGACAACAGGTGGGGCTAACGCTCCAGCGCACGGAAAATGGGGTGGCGGTAAGTGTCTGACGCCCACGAGCTGCCGTTTTACCTGCTCTTCGGGTCCCTCATGGCCATCCTGCTCGCGGGAGTCTTCTTCATGCAGCTGACGAAGCAGCGAGAGTTCGAGGTTGAAGCCCAGGCCCAGGCGCTCGCGGACGACCTCGCCCGAACCTGTTTTTCAACCCTGCCCGGACAGCAACCAACCCTTAACCTGCCCTCGCGGATAGCCGGGTCAAGTTATGAACTCGAGGTCGACGAGAATCGTTCGACCTTCATCATTCGCATAACTGGAGGAACTGGGACGGGTGAAAGTTATTGGGGCATGGCAAACGTCGAACTACGGGTGGAGAACGCAAGCTTCGCCCCGGGAGAAAAAATTTATTTCATGCGCTCAGGTGATGCCGTGCTCATCAGCGCCTCCCCGATCGAAGCGCCGCCTGAAAACATCCTCCCCACACCTTCGGGCGAGCCACCGGAGTTCTACTACTTCGCGCGCGAGAACCAGCGTGAGGCAACGGCGCTCATCGCCGCTTACTTCGACGTGTCCCAAGACATCGACGCGTACGAGTGGGAGAACAGCGACTCGATACTCGTTCGTGCCGGTTCGATCCTGCTCCGCGTTCGAGGGTACGAAAATGGGGAAAACGTCGGGCTCGTCGATAGCGCTTGGGTCATCTCGAACGTCGAAAACTACGCGGGAGAACTCACGAGCGCCACCCCTAGCCCGAGCGTCGAGAACGCATGGCAAAGCGGGTGGCTGTACTCGCCCTCGCAGGCGCTGAGCTACCTCCGCTCGCGAACCTGGCGGCGCACGAGCGACAACTCCATCGTCACGATCCCGAGCGATGCCTTGGTCCGGGCTGCCGCCGCGACAACGAACGTCTCGACCTACCCAACTTGGCGGGTCGAGTGGGAAAATTATGTCATTCACTACCAGACCGGACCCTGGTGGTACGCGGAAAATACTCCTGGCTTTGTCTTTCAATCGGAACCCGAGCTCGAAGCCTTGGTTTAGTTTGGCTTAATTTAGGTGTGGCGAACGTTCGCCATTTCTAGGGAACGAGCACTCCCCGAGCCCCGAAG
>DAOVGS010000035.1 GCA_030672285.1 Hadesarchaea archaeon
ACGTTCCAGCCTCCCTACGGCAATCGGCTTGCCCATTTTATTGTAAACACATACGCGCTGGCACTGTTCCTCCTGCGGACAAACCCTTCCACACATGGCAGGGAGGCTATTTGTTTTTAATATCTCAAGGTATGCGCTAGCAAAATCCTCCTCAACTATCTTCCGGATGAACTGTGGGATGTGAATCTCAGCAGGACAGCCCCCCACACATGGCGGCGGGTCGCACTGCAAACACCTCTGCGCTTCGTAGACGGCGTCTTCAGCAGTGTATCCCAGCGGCACTTCGTCAAAGTTGCGGGTCCTTTTTTTAGGATCTTGCTCAGGCATCGGGCGCTGAGACATTTTCATTCGCTCGGGAACGGGTATCATGTCAGCCATTTTTTTCCCCATATAATTTTTCGTAGGCCTCAAAGGAGAGTTTTTCCTGCCGCCCATATCGCGCTAGTCGGTTCATGAACTCCGGCCAGTCCACTAAATGCCCGTTGAACTCCGGACCATCCACACAGACGAACTTTGTCTCACCACCCACGGTAACCCTGCATGAGCCACACATGCCAGTTCCGTCCACCATGATGGCGTTCAAGCTGACAATCGTTTTTATCCCATATGGCTTGGTAACCTCACAGGCAGCTTTCATCATCGGAGCAGGACCGATAACCCACACCTTTTTCACGTCCTCCTCCCTTCGCAGCACTTCATCTAAAACCTCCGTTACGAAACCCTTCCTCACGTAACTTCCGTCATCGGTGGTAATCAAGAGTTCGGAGGAAGCTTTTCGCATCTCCTCCTCCATGATGATTAAATCCTTTGTTTTTGCGCCGATGATCGCTATGACTCGGTTACCAGCTTCTTTCAGTGCTCGTGTTATGGGATAAACGCAGGCGATACCCGTTCCTCCCCCAACGGTCACCACGGTTCCATAGTTGCTGATTTTGGATGGATTGCCCAGGGGTCCGACAAGGGAAAAGAGTTCATCCCCCTCGTTCATTTGAGAGAGCTGAGCTGTAGTTTTACCTACGACTTGAAATACAATGCGTATCCATCCATTTTCTCGATCGTAGTCGGCAATGGTCAGTGGGATCCGTTCTCCTCTTTCATCTGTCATTAAGATTATGAACTGTCCCGGTTTGACCCTCTTTGCGATCAGCGGGGCGGTGACTTCAAGTGAAATGATATTCAAGGCAATTTCCCTTTTGGCGATTATCCTGTGCAACCCGACTCCCCCCGTTAAATACATTACAATACCGCCGCGAGTTTTAAATATGCTACAATTGTTGCTCTGGCTCCTGCCTGTGGTAGATGTCTTCGCGCTCCGACAAATTTTGGAGCATTATCGCTCGCTGGGAATCCGGGTGCCTTGGGGCCACGCGAAGGCAGGCGTGGTCGAACGATGGATCGGCTACCTGCCGGCGGGTTTCGTCATCGGGTGGTTCGCGGGCTTCTGGATGGCTTTGGCTATAGCGTTTGCGATATTGGCTCTCCTGGGACCGGTCGAGTTCTACCTTATGTACCGAGGTATTAGGCCTTGGAGATTTTTCAAACGAAAGCCCCCCCAGCTCGTGGCTAAAATTTTCCTACTCGAGGGCTACAATGCCATTGGGTACTACTTACTCGGCGCTGCCCTAGCGGTGTTTGTGGGGTGATGTCAAACGTTTGACATGATGTCTCACGCTAGGCACGCCGAGGTTGTCAACACCCCTGTTTACACAAAAAACGTGCTCCACCATTTGATGGATAACGCGCGGTAAATGTCAACACCCCTGTTGACATTGAAGTAAAGGTGTGTCTTATGTTGGATACGCCCACCAAAACTCGAAAGTTGTTCACTCAACGTGGGAGATCTCGTGAATGGGCTGCCCCTCGCGCGTGCGCGGCGCGAGATAATCGATCAAGCGCTCGATGTCCGGGGGCTCCAGCGTCACGACGATGGGACCAAGGGGAGACTCGCCTCCGGTGAAACTGACCTTGCCCACGAAGGCGGCCTGTCGGTTAAGCATAAATTGCACCACATTGCCCCGCCTGCTCCGCAGCATCACCGAGCGGGCTGAGTCGCGAATGGCCTGCTGTTTCAAAAACAAGTGCAATCGATCGAGTGATTCCACGCCGGTCGATTCCCCAACGAGTGAATTCCCGATCAAGCTGAGCTCAAGCGTTGAAAATATCTGCTTTATCGCGGCCTCGACCTTCTCCTTGGCTTCGGTCTGCTTTACCTCCGCCTCGACCCGCAGCCTCAAGCCTTGCCACCAGTTACCTTTTCAAAGAGCCCAATCGCGAGCTCATGAAGTTCCTCAAGCGTTCCCTCGTTCACGATGATGAAATCTGCGAGCGCGAGTGCCTCTCCCATCCTCCAACCGAGCTCACGGCGGTCCTTCTCCCGAAATGATTCTAAACTCATTACATCGTCGGCTCTCCCTCGGGAAGCGACGCGGGAGTAACGGATGCGTTCGTTCGCCCAAATCGCGAGCAAATGAAAACTATCGCCGAAGGAGCGACGGAACTCGTCAACCTCAGCCATGCCACGAATTCCATCAACGACGACTGCCCGCTTTCCCTTTCCCCGGGACTCTATCAGCGGGGCACACCGCTTTGCAATCGCGCCCAAGCCCTCGCGCTTCCTGAGCTCGTTCGCGACCGCCGCGACAGTCGACTCGTTGATCTTCTGGCCCCTGCGCTTGACCTCTTCCCAGACAACGTCACCCATCCGAACGGTCGGGACACCAAATTTAGCTAGGGTCTTGGCCACCTCGGTCTTCCCCGAACCGTGAAGGCCGACGATGCCGATTACCTCGAGCGCCATTACAATTCGACCACAATCAGCGTCGTAGTGTTGGTGACACCTGGAATGCCCCGAATGTCACCGAATACCGCCTTAGTCAACTTCTCGAGCGAGTCGACCTCAATTCGGGTGATGATATCATAGGGTCCCGCGACCGCCTCAGCCTTTTTGACCCCCTCGATGGCCTTGACCTTCCGGAAGACCTCTGCCGTCTTCCCAGGTTCGGCAGAAATCAAGCTATACGCGTTCACCATCCGCCCACCTCCACACCCATTTCCGCAGCTTGATTTAAAACCCCTCGCCTCAAGAAGGATTCAAATTATTATTTACTTTTTAAAAACTCATGGATGCCTCGAAGCCCCACTTCTTTGAGTGTCTTTAGCTCCGCTTCCGTGCGCCCCTCCACCACCAACCTTGCCTTCGGCTCGGTTCCCGAAACCCTGATGAGAACCCAGCTCCCGTTCTTGCGGTTGACCCGAACGCCATCTATGTCGAGCACATCACGGACCTCACCAACATTCTCGAGCAGGTACTTCCGAATGCCCTGCATGAACTCCCCCTTCCGCTCCTCGGGGCACGCGAAATCTTCGAAATACATCGGGTAATCGGGCACGTTAGCTGCGAAGATCTTTGAAAGCGACTTTCGCTGTAGGGACATGACCTCAAGCAGTTTTGCCGCCACTAGCACTCCATCTGCCCAAGGTCCGAATTCTGGGAAAATCAGCTTCCCCGGCTCGCCCGCAAAACATGCACCGTGTTCGACCATCGCGGCTGAATAGTTGCCGAGCGCCGTTCGAAAGGTCTGTCCTCCCGCCCGGGCCACGACTTCCTCGATCGCGACCGAAGTGTTGACGCTGGTCACGATTGCCCCCCCTCCTTTCGCCTCGACCGCGCGCTTGGCGAAGATCGCGATGAGCGCATCGTGCTTCACGAAGTTCCCCCGCTCATCGACCGCCGCAACTCGATCTGCATCACCATCGTGCGCTATGCCCAGATCGGCGCCGACCTCACGAACGGTTAGCATAAGATCTTCCAAATTCCAGGGCTGGGGCTCAGAGGGGTGGCCCGGGAAGTGACCATCGAGGTGGGAATTCAGCGTCACCACCTTACACCCAAGCTCGCGAAGTAGCAAGGGAGTAGTTACCGCCCCCACACCATTAGCGCAATCAACGACAACCTTGAAACCCCGCCTCACTTTGACCGCACGTTCAATCGCCCCGAGGTAGCGGGGAATCGCATCGTAACGCTGCACGGAACCCAGCGAGTCCCAGCTCGCGCGTTTCATCTGCCTTTCAAATATAAGTTCCTCCAACTTTAGCTCCTCCTCGGGTAGGAACTCCATACCATCCGAGCGGTAGAGCGCGATGCCGTTGTCCGGTGGTGGATTGTGCGAAGCGGTGATGATCACTCCAGCTTTGGCGCCCAACTCGCGGACTGTAAAAGCGACACAAGGCGAGGGCACCAATCCCACATCGACCACATCGCACCCCCCGGTAAGCGCGCCGGCCACAAACGCGTGCTGCAGCATCTCACCCGAGGTTCGAGCATCTCGCCCCACGACGATTTTTCCATCGCCCACGTAGTTCGCGAGCGCCTGCCCGAGCTTCAGCATGAGCTCCGGTGTGACCTTCGTCGCTATGGGGCCGCGAATTCCCCGCGTGCCGAAGAGCTTTTTGTGCATATCATTCCTCAAGCAACTTGGGTATCCCAAACTCTTCTAGCTTTTCTCGCTGAGGCCTGCCCTCGACATCCCAGCCTCGAATCTCGTAATATTCGTCGAGCATTCGATTGAACTCTTTTTTGTCTAGCTTAACTCCCTTAGCCGCACCCTCGGGGAGCGCCTCCTCGAGCAACCTCGGCGGCAGAATATCGTCTTTACGCGAGATGCCGTCTCGCACCGCGAGCAAGCGTTCGAGGTTGTAAATTCGCTCGCCCGCTTTGAGCAACTCCTTGACGCTGAAGTTCCAGCCTGTTGTCACCGCGAGCACGCGCACCATCTCCTCGACTCCTATCGCCCGGCCTCCTATGATGCAAACGCCTAACGAGTCCATCGCCGCCCGTATGTTTTGTTTCTCGAAAACGAGCTTCGCCTT
>DAOVGS010000019.1 GCA_030672285.1 Hadesarchaea archaeon
GCCGCGGGAAAAGCCCTGGATGTGATGAAGAGCTTAGGAGTAACCCCTGAAGCCGGAAACCCGATAATTGTGGTGATGAACGCGGAGAGCGCGAAGATGGGCAAGAAGGACATCATAAAGTTGGAAAACGTAGTGTTAGACCCAAAAGAGGTTTTCGACAAGATTAAGGCGATTGCTCCAAGTGCCACGGTTAACCTCATCAAAGACTTCGAAATAACTCAAAAAGTTAAACCCTGAAAATAGTTCATCGCCGGATCTACTTTAATTCTTTTTTCCATTTCTTTTTCTTTATTTCCTTTTTGAGATTAATTTATGTGCAAAGCCGCTTCGCGGTTCTGTTAACTCATCGGTCCAACTGTGCCCTAAAAAAGAGAAAAACGGGCGCAACCTTGCAAGCTGGGATGAGCGTGCAACGATGCGCTCGGCAGGAGATTTACCCCAACTCTCGGCCCAGCCTCCTACAGTTTTATCTTTTACTTTTTGGGGCTATAAAACTCACGTCCGCTCGGCTTCCACGCGCGCGGCGACCTTCTTGATCGCGAGATCCAAGCGCTTGGGAAGTTCGGCGGGCTTGAGCTTGAGCCTCAACAGCTTTTTTGCGACCTCCTTCATGGCCAGGCTCGCTGGGGAATCGGGATATGCGGCCACCACAGGCAGGTTATCCCTGAACGCATCGCCCACCGAATCGTCATCGGGCACCGTTCCCAAGAGGGGGGCAATTTTGCTCACCTTCTCGAGCCACGGTTTGACGTCGATGCTGCCCGGCACGCGATTCAACACGACCCCCGCAGGTTCGATCTCCATGAGCCGCATGAGTCCTTGAGCGGTGGCGAGCGTGGCCTTAATCGAATCGTCGTTCGGCTCGCAGACGTAGAGGACCTGATCGGCGACCGCTATCAAGATGATGTGCTCGTAGGAGATCGAAGCCGGGGTGTCGATGATGATCGTGTCGAACTTCCCCCGCAGGTCTGAAATCATCCGGCTGAAAATGCGCCGGGTGAGGTCGAGGTAAGCGAGGTGACTATCTGCCTTCATCGGCGGGAGGAAGCGACCGCCGGCGGGCAAAACCGCCAGCCTCGGGTAAAGCAACTCCCCCTCGCTCTCCAGCTCACATGCGTAAACCGCGTCCTCCCACGACTTCTTGCCCGCGAGCACATCCGTGAGCGTGACATCCCGCACGGGGCACATCTTGAGCTCGACCGATCGAACGTGGAGGTCGCCGTCGATGAGCAAAATCGGCTTTGGCCTCAGCTTGGAGATCCAAATCGTGACGCCCATGGCCACCGTGCTTTTCCCCGTTCCGCCTTTGGTGCCGGATATCGAGATCACGCCCACGTCATCACTTCTCCTTCAACCCCCTCAGCCACTCCCTCCAATCCCTACGGAGGGCACCGAGGAGTATCGCGGGCTTCGGCCGCTTGCGCACCCGCACCTCGACATCGGCGGCCCGGTAGATCATCTTGATTTTGGTCCTCCCCCCGGGAAATTCCTTGTAGGCGATCAGACCGGCTCGCTTCAAAAAATCCAGGTGGTGTATGATCGAGGCGACATCGTACCTTCGCCCCGTCGCCTCGTTCACGAGTTTCGCCAGGTCGATCTGCCTGACCGGCCCTTCGTCCAGGAGTTCGAAAATGGTGGCCCTGATCGGATCGCTCAGGGCACGACAAATTGTAGACGTGGCTTTGGAAAGTTTGACGGGCTGCCACTCGAACTCCTTCCGTCTGAACAGGGGGATCGCTTTTTTAGGCCTCGTTATCTCCCGCTTCATCCTTCCACTATTTAATGAAAATCCAATAGTACTATTTAAAATTTATCAAACAATTTTATTGAATAACCGCCTAATAGGGCTATTTAATGAAAATTAAGCTGTTTTATTGGAAATTTATGCAAAAAAAGCATTTATAGAGCTTATTTCAGATTATCAAGCGGGAGCTCGGGGGGACTGAAATGAAGGCAAAAATCTTGGTGCCCATGCTCGTGCTGGTGGTGCTGCTCGGCTCCGCCTCCACTGCGGCCGCCGCGCGCTCCAAGACCGACTACGTAAAATACAAAACTAGCACCCAACAAAACCAACCACCCATCGCTGACTTCAATTATTCAACAAACGAGTTAACCGCGAGCTTCACCGATGCCTCCTACGATCCGGATGGCTCTGTAATCAGATGGTCCTGGTCGTTCGGGGATGGCGCAACTTCGGGGGAGCGAAATCCAACCCACACTTACCTGACCTCGGGGACCTATGAGGTGACCTTGACCGTGACCGACAACGGGGGCGCTACGGATTGGAAGTCAGAAAACGTGACCGTGACGTTGCCTGTGCCGATACCGCCCGTGACCCCGCCCGCGCCGACACCGCCCACATCGAGTCCCCCCTCTCCACCTAGCATCACTTCTCATTTCGCTAACCCGGACTTCACGATCGGCATCTCGCCCCCCTCGCAGTCGATTACGCGGGGCCAGTCGACGAGCTACACCGTCAGGGTC
>DAOVGS010000031.1 GCA_030672285.1 Hadesarchaea archaeon
ATAAGTAAGCCGTCGTGGTGTTCGAGCACCCTCGCCCCCATCCGACGCAGTTCTCGGGATATGGCTGAAACACGATCTGATTTCATGGTTCTCGCCTCACCAGCATTCCAGAGCAGCGTTTTACCCTTGGCCTTACATGCAAGCACAGCGATTATCGGCAGAAGTTCCGGCACATCGGCAAGATTCAGTTTGGCAGCGCGGGGGTTCTGTTTGCCTTCCACGATGAAACTTTTTTTGGATGTCTGCACTCTCAAACCCGCCATTCTCAAGACCTCTAAAAATGCAACGTCTCGGCCAGCCACGCTTTTCACGCCGCGAAGTTTGAGTTTAGAATCTGTCATGGCAGTAGCAACAATGAAAGCCGCCGCCGTTGCGAGTTCCTGTGGCACTCTAAAGCTAAACGCATGGTAAGACCGATTCGGTATCAGAATCTTCTTCCCCCTTGGGCTAACCTCCACACCAGCCTTTTTCATCAGTTCGAGGATGGGCTCAAGCTGGGGATTTTTCTGACTTTGTCTGAAGGAGAGTTCTACCCGTTTTTCTGCGTATGGGCAGGGCAGGAGGAGGGCAGGCAGGTAGCGCGCACTCACCTCGCCGAGTTGCACTATCCCACCCTTGAGTTTCCCGCCGAAAATGACGAAGGGGGGGCTATTATCTTGTTTCGTCGAATGGGCATCTGCGCCCAAGCGGTGAAGTGATCTCAGCAGCACGGGCATCGAGCGGGACCGTAGTTGGGTGTCGCCATTAAGCACTGTTATCATGGGCGCTAAGGCTGCAATCGATGCAAGCAGACTTAGCGCGGTTCCCGAGTTCTTCGCGTCGATGACATTTTGGACGGGTTTCAAACTACCGTCAACTCCCCAGATGGACCAACGGTCTTGGGTTCGCTTTACCGTGGCACCCATTGCCTCAGCGGCTTGCAGCATCACGTAGGAATCCTTCACGCGGAGCGGATGCTCGATCACGCTCTTACCCCCCGCGAGCAAAGCCAACGCGCTGGCGAATTGGGTGTGCAGTTTAGACGGCTGCGGCTCGAGCTCCCCGGAGAGCTCCGCTGCGGGTCGAACTATCAGGTCCACGCACTTCGCCTCAGCTTGATGATTTTAGTCCTAGGGAGCGCTGACTCAATAAGGATATCGATATTCAGGCCCCCCTCGATTTCACGCACCTCCTCGAGCTTGGGGGTGGTGGGATAAGATGGTGAAAGATACGTATTTGTCGCGCTCGCGGATGGGTCAAAAATTCCCATTTGATGGGCGATTTTTTCGATATCGTCTTTGACCATCCCCGCGAGGGGCCTGAGGACCGGCAACTCGCAGGCATCGTCGATCACGCGGAGGTTTTCCAACCCTCCTTCGGCAATTTGTTTCAGGTCTTCATCCCCCACAATCGCAGCTCCCCCCACTTGTCCTGCGATAACCCCGGCCGCTCGAACCATCGCCCGCTTGCAGAGCAAGTTCGCCAGGTCCTGCTTCGTTCGTTCGGTTATGGCACGGAATATTTTACCATAGGGGAAGATCCGCAGCTCGAGCTTCGGGTAAAAACTCGCAAGCCTCCTCGCCGCACCGACCGCAAGTTTTCGCGTTCGACCGTTGGCATGAGGTCGAGGGTCAAAAAATATGGGGTGGAGCATGCAGCCGCGCTTCATCATGAGGTAGGAGGAAACGGAGCCGTTCAGATCCCCCGAAAAAGGTGCGACGACACTACCTTGGGTGCCTAGGGGTAGCCCGCCGACCCCACCCACGATTTTCGTGAACACGTAAGCATCCCCCCCTCGAACCTCGACGAATATCTCACGCTCGGGGGCCGAGAGGTTCACACGGACACCCTTCACCTCAGCCAGGACCGCGGAGCCAACGCTCACATTTACATCCATGCTGGAGAACAGGTGTTCCCCAACCCTCGAGGTCCGAATGGCAAAGGTCATGCCAGGAGAGAGAATCTTCTTCGCTTCCCCCACCACCGCTGAGGTGATCGAACCGATGCTCGCGTCTGTCCTGAGCGATGGACTGGCGGAAACTATGCCCGGAATCTTGGCCAGGCGTTCCGTCGCGGCGCTTGGTCTGCGGGTGTCGATGAAGATTCTGCCCCGTTCTCTTCGGAGTTTGTAGTCCAACCTTTTAAGAGACAATTTGATGTTCTCGATTAGCCGCCATTCGAATCGCCTGCGGACCGGCTCGCTCTTCAGCGCTATCTCTCCGTAGCGCACGATGATGGTCTTCGACATAGCATCGGGTAGTCTTATGGGTGGCGCAAGTTAAAAATTTCTAGTGGCGCCGCTCATCCCCACTGTATCGCCGCTTGAGAATTTTGGTTATTTTTATGCCAGCCTTTTTTATATCGCCCATGCTTTTCGCGCCAGCGCAGACGCCCTTTCCCGAGACAAAGAGGAGCACCACGACCTTGGGTTCGTCGAGCCTGAATACAAGCCCGGGAAAGACCTCTGGCTCGTACTCCGTGTTTTTGAAGTCCCGTGCGATTCGCTCGAGGTCGAACTCACGCCCAAAATCAAAGGACGCGACGATATTTTGAACTTTGACCTTCGGCTCGGTTTTCACCTTGATGCCAGCCTTCCCGAGCTTTCCCGTCAGCTTCTTTATCGCAAGCTTCGCGTCACGCATGCTCTTGGCGCCGACGCAGTTCATCTTTCCCGACGCGAATATTAGGAAGGATGCCGGGGGTTCATACGACTTATAAGCTATCCCTGGGAAAACCTCCGGGTCATAGCGTGCCCCCTCCAGCGATCGGGCCAATTTCTCAAGGTCGAACTCGACGCCCTCATAGGTTACCGAAAGCACGATATTTTGAACTTGTTGTTTCACTTTACCCATCAAATCGGCCTCAAGCTAACTCCGCCACCCCGCATAAAAAGCTTGAGCCCCAAACTTTTATGTTAGGAGGAAAACCTTGATGGGGTCAGCTTTGGGCATCACCGTGAAATTTTTCGCGAATTTCCGCGAGGCGGTTGGCCAGGAGCAGGTCGAGGTAGCGGCGGCGATGGATGTAGCTGCCCTGCTCGATGAGCTCGTGCGGCGATTTGGCGAAAGGATGGCCAAGCAACTCTACGAATCGGGTTCGAAAAAGTTGTGCGAGACGGTGAACGTTCTCGTGAACGGCCGTGGCATAAATCTGTTGAGCGGGCTTGATACGAAGTTAAAAGATGGCGATGTCGTAGCGATATTCCCGTCGGTTTCGGGTGGCGGATAGTCATCTGCGGTGCGCTCATGCCGGACGTGGGTATTCATCTCAAAGGTGAAGTAAGTCTGCCCGATTTGTTTCAGAAGTTGAGGCAGGATATCGGGGAGAACGTAGGAGCAGTCGGCTGCTTTGTAGGCGTAGTGCGAGGCCTTTCGGAAGATGGGGAGCGAGTTAAGTTCCTTCGTTATGAATCCTCCGAGGACGCTGTCAAAAAACTCGAACAAATAGCGGCGGACATCGAGAAACGCCCGGACATTTGGCGCGTGATGATCCACCACGTCGTCGACCAGATCGCCCCCGGGGAGGATGCCATCTATGTCTTGGTGGCGGGCAGGAGGCGCGACGATGTCTTCAGAGCCCTCCCCGAGTTAATGAACCGGGTCAAGGCAGAGGCCCCGATCTGGAAGAAAGAAGTGACCGAGCAAAGAGAATATTGGGTTCATGAGCTCGCAGAAAGAAAATAACGGCAGAAGCTCATCCCACCCTAGAGCCAACGATGACATTTTAACCTCCTTTTACAAAGTAGTATGGGCTTCCATGAAGGTGCTGATCCAGGGTCTGGGCGAGATCCCCGCGACCATCGAGCTGGCTCTGAAGAGTGAAAAGCCCAAAGTCACCTATGTCATTTGCTCCGATTATCAGCTAAATCACATCGCACGCAGGGGAGGATACTCGAAACCCAACAAGCAGGTGATAACGGAAGCCGCGCGGAAAGTGGGCGCGAAAGTAATTTTTCAGCGGTGCAACGTTTTCGACCCGGCATCGATCAACGAGGCGCTCCAGGAGGTTCTAGGACAGATCGACCCGTACAAGGATGAAGTGATCATAAACTACGCGGGCGGTTCGGCCCCCGTCAGGCTCTTCCTAGGGGTACTAGGGGTCGAGCTCGCCAGGATCACCACTAAGACCAAAATCCTCTACGCGATACATTACCCAAAAGGGATGAAGATCGCAGTAAATCAAACCGAAAAGCTTCAGGAATTCCTCCCGGGCGACCTCAATCTCTTGCTGGGGTTCATGAAGAAGCGCGGCCCCATTGCATAGGGCCCCATCATCGATATTTTTTCGCGAGCTTGACGTAATCTTCAGCCCGTATGCGGATACTTTTGAACTCCTCATCCGTAAGCGCGCGCAGCGGCCTGGCCGGAATGCCCACCACTATCGTTTGTGAGGGTACCTCTACGTCGTGGGGCACGACCGCGCCCAAGCCGACAAGTGAGCCCTTTCTGACCCTTGCGCCGTTGAAAACAATCGATCCTCCCCCCACGATGCAGTTATCTTCGACGGTGCACCCGTGCAACAGCGCGTTATGTCCGACGATGACATAGTTTCCGATCTTGACGGGCAGATATCTCGTTTTCTTCCCATCGTAGAGGTCGCCCGAGTGCACGACGGCGTTATCTTGGATGCACGTGCATCGGCCGATCCTGATTCTTTCGAAATCCCCCCGCACGACAGCTCCAGGCCAAACGCTTGAGTGCTCGCCGATTGTAACGTCACCTATCACCGTGGCGGTCGGGTGGACGAAAGCGGTTTTGTGGATGCGGGGTCTTTTTCCACCAAATTCAACCAGCATGCCTACGCGCCAGCTTGCTCGGCCTTCTTGCTGTAGACGAGCACGATGTCGCCGATCGCCATGATGCCGTTGTAGGGGATGGATATCGCCTTGCCTTCCCTACGCCCGAAGACAAATCCCACCACCGTGCCCTCCTTATCATCGATTACCGCGTCTTCAATCGTTCCAACCAAGTGCGCCCGATCGCTGTAGATGCGCGTACCGTAGAGTTCGGACAATCTCCTCATCAGGTCACCTCGCCATTAACTTACGCGTGAGGTTTTTAGTCCTTTCGATGGCAAAAAACACGCGTTTGGGGTGGAAGTTCCGCCTCGAGAGTTAAAAACGCCTGATGAAGAAAGTTTTAAGTAAGAACAACGTTAAATAATATTGTCCACACCGGTGTGAACGGCGTCGATCCGAGTACGGGGCAAGCGCGCACAGCCCCGCGATGAGAGATTGTACTCTTGGTGTGGATTCAACAATGTGGATCCGAACAAACCAGGCTACTGGAAGAGCTCGGGTCCGAGATAGGTCTGGTACCCAAGCCAATTTCGATGCTTTGTGGTTGCTTTAACTCCGGTTGATTCTGCCGGAGGCCACTGCTATTGGGGTTCGGCTAAGCCATGCGAGCGGAGGGCGCGGTCGAAAGATCGTGGCCCCGCACACGGCTCAGCAACACGTAGTCAACCTACCCTTGGGACGGGGACAAGCTCGGGAAACTGAGGCTAATCCCCGATAGGCGAGGGACGCTGGGATGCCCTCTCGCCCAAAGCTCCGGCGCCCAAGGATGGGACTGCGGCCTATCAGGCTGTTGGTGGTGTGACGGACCACCAAACCTA
The DNA here is from genome assembly GCA_030672285.1 of Hadesarchaea archaeon. Taxonomy (GTDB): domain Archaea; phylum Hadarchaeota; class Hadarchaeia; order Hadarchaeales; family Hadarchaeaceae; genus DG-33. The sequence continues at coordinate 5,596 of DAOVGS010000031.1, forward strand.
CGACGGGTACGGGCGATGGGAGTCGGAGCCCGGAGATGGGGACTGAGACAAGGCCCCAGGCCCTACGGGGCGCAGCAGGCGCGAAAACTCCGCAATGCGTGCAAGCGTGACGGGGGGATCCCAAGTGCCGTTGGTCTTTTGATCGACGGCTTTTCGGAAGTGCAAGAAGCTTCCGGAATAAGGGCTGGGTAAGACTGGTGCCAGCCGCCGCGGTAACACCAGCAGCCCAAGTGGTGGCCACGATTATTGGGCCTAAAGCGCTCGTAGCCGGGCCAGCAAGTCCCTTGTGAAATCG
>DAOVGS010000006.1 GCA_030672285.1 Hadesarchaea archaeon
GTTCGGCTTATGACTCCCAGGTGGGCTCACACCCTCCCATTTATAGTAAATTTTGGCTGGAGTTTTCAGGAGCTTCTCCAATCTCGTTGCCCTGTAAAGAGGAGTAGGTCTCCAAAGTCTGTAAATATCTCGGACCTCCTCTGGGATGGGGATCCATTTCTCGGTGCTAACCTCTTGCTTGATCAGCTCCATCGGGAAAATCGGGGCGAGATCCTCGGGCTTTAACGGCTCCCCGTTAAGTTTTATGGGTGGATCGAGAGGCGTCGGGAGGTCAGCTTGGATGTTATACCATGCCTTGGGGATCTCTTCCTCATCAAGCATGAATTTCGTTTGAGCCATTCCCTCACCATTTCCTCACTTTCCTCAGCATAATACTATTTAAAAGCTTTTTAGCACAATTTCGTACGTCCAAGAAGGGGGAGGCTAAAACGGATAATAGCGGCCACTACAGCAGAAATACGGGTTAAAAAATGATCGAGGCGATATCTCAGCTCCCAATAGGTTTTCTCATAGCATTATCAGGGGCACTGTTGCCCGGCCCAATGCTCGCTTTCATCATCGCTCGAACCCCATCGTTTGGTTCACGAACCGGCACGCTCGCCGCTGGAGGACATATCCTAGTGGAGTTTGGATTGCTCCTGCTGATTGCCCTGGGTTTGGGAATCATCCTAGAAAATAGATTCTTTCAGGCGGGCATCTGCGTGGTCGGAGGCGTCTCGCTCGTCGCGCTAGCCTCTATCACCTTCATCAAACTCAGGGAAACTCTAGGCCCCCCTCGAGAAATTACAAAATATCATCCCCTGTGGGGCGGGGTGTTATTCAGCACAATCTTCAATCCCGCCGTCATTCTGTGGTGGGCGACGATCGGCACCGCCATGCTAATGGAAGCGTGGTTAATCGCGTCCTTGGCAGGGGTGGGGTTTTGGCTGGTTGGACACTTCCTCGCCGACCTGGCTTGGTTCTCGCTCGTCTCCTACTCCATATGGAAAGGAAAAACCCTCTTGGGGACGAGAGGTCATAAGATGCTGTCGATTACCTGCGGATTTATTCTGTTGATTTTCGGAGGGTATTTCATCGCTCGATTTTTGTCTATGTTATTTTAATGAGCACAAGAATTCGTAGGTGCGGGTGCCGAGTCCGAGCGTTTCGATCTTGAGGAGGTCTTCGGGCTCGTCGATGTCGAGGGCGACGGTTGGGGAGCGATAGATTCGCGGCCTCACCCCGGACTGAGAAGCTTCCTTCACGTGCAGCGGAAAACTTTCCCCCCCGAATCTGAGGTTGATGAGGTCAGGTGGGCGTAGGAGGAGGGCGTTGGTGCCCTTAGCCTTCGAGGGGGCTATCACGACATCCTTTGGTGCGGATGCCATCGCGATGAGGTTTTCAACATCGGCGCTTTTTAGGAGTGGCAGGTCGGCGGGCAAGATCAGCACCGAGTCCACGCCCTTAGAAATCGCGTGGCGGATCGCGAGCTTCAGCGCTTCGTTCAGCCCCAAGTCCGGCTCGGTGACGCCCTCGGCACCGTGGAGACGAGCAAAACTCAGCACCTTCTCGTCAGGTGAAACGACGATGGAACTGGCGATGGACGGCGCTTGGTGCACTGCCCTCAGCACATCCGCTAGCATGGAAAGCACGAGCCGTTGGCGTTGCTCGAGAGTCAAGCTCGGGCTCAGGCTCGACTTTGCCTCGCTCAGGCGCTTGACTGGGATGATCGCCCAGGCCGGCATGTAAATCAAACACATTTATGGCACCACACATCTTTATGATGGTATTTAGGTGAACTCCAACCCCTGGTTCGGCCGGGATATCAGCTACTCCTGCAACGTCTTCCTGCCCATCACGAACCTATGCCGCAACCGATGCTCCTACTGCGGATTCAGGCGCGACCCGAACGATGGCGCTTGGTTCATGTCGCCCGAGGAAGTCATTAAGCTTGCCGAGCGAGCGAGGGCTGCAGACTGCTCCGAAGCATTGCTCACGCTCGGGGAGCAACCAGAGGTTCATGCCGAGGCTAAACGAATGCTCGAGGAATTTGGTTATAAAAACACGATCGATTACCTCGAGGACCTCTGCAAATGCATTTTGGAGTTGGGTTTGCTCCCCCACACAAACGCTGGCTTGCTTGAGGAACGAGAGCTTCGGCGCCTGCGCCACTACAACGCAAGTATGGGGTTAATGCTCGAGTGCGCAGCCGAGCTCCCAGCGCACGCACAAAGCCCTGGCAAGGACCCCAAGCTCCGCCTGAAAACCATCAAGGCCGCAGGAAAACTTCGGATTCCTTTCACCACTGGCCTGCTCGTGGGCATTGGGGAGAGCTTCGATGAGCGGATTCGATCGCTGCTTGCCCTTCGGGAGCTACACGAGCGCTATGGCCACATCCAGGAGATCATCATCCAGCCATTCGAACCTAAGCCTGGCACCCCCATGGGGAACCACCCACGACCAAGCGAGCCAGATTTCCTCACGACCGTCGCCCTCGCGCGCTCTATCATGCCACACATGAACTTACAGGTGCCGCCGAACCTCCTGACGAACGTTCGCCATCTCTTGCTGGCCGGGGCTAACGATCTCGGCGGGATCTCACCTGTGACGCCAGATTTCATCAACCCGGAACATCCATGGCCGAGCGTCGCAGGGCTTCGAGCCGCGATCGTGCGCGCTGGATTTGTGCCGCGCGAGCGTTTGCCTGTCTACCCGCGCTACGCGAGGAATGAGAGATTCATGTCGAGGGAGGTTAGAGAGCGTGTCCTCGAGCTTGCTGACGAGGATGGATATCGCGCCTGCTGAGCCGGAGTTCGAGAGGATTTTGCAACGAGCGCTGGCCGGCGAGGAGCTGAGCGTGGCCGAGGGCGAACGGTTGCTTCAAGCCGAAGGCGAAGAGCTCGGCGCGTTGGTTCGGGCGGCTGACGAGGTGAGGCGGCACAAGGTTGGGGACATCGTGACTTATGTTGTTAATCGAAACATCAATTTCTCAAACGTTTGTGCGGGGAGCTGCAGGTTCTGTGCCTTCCGACGCTCGCCTGGCGACCCCGACGCTTACGTGCTCACGCTCGAGCAAATAGCAGCCAAGGTCCGAGATGCGCTTTCGTTTGGGGCAACCGAGGTCTGCGTGCAGGGGGGCTTGCACCCGGAGTTTGGTTTGGAAAATTACCTAGACATGCTTCGGACCATCAGAAAAATCTCGTCGAACATCCACATACACGCATTCTCCCCCGCCGAGCTCGACCACATCGCTAGGCAAGGGGGATTGCCCATCGAGGAGGTGATCAAAACGCTTCGCGGCGCGGGGCTGGATTCGGTTCCGGGCACGGCTGCTGAAATCCTCGTCGACCGCGTTCGAGGAATCATCTGCCCGAAAAAAATCTCCACGAGCCGGTGGGTCGAGATCATCAAAACCTGCCATCGCCTGGGCCTCCCAACGACCGCGACGATGCTTTACGGGCACGTCGAGACCCCCCGCGAGCGAGCAAAACATCTGGCACTCATCCGCGAAATTCAGCACGAAACCTGGGGCTTCACGGAGTTCGTCCCGCTGGCGTTCATGCCCTACAACACCCCGCTTTGGAGAGACGGCGAACGTTCGCCACCGAGCATCGTCGAGAGCTTGCGCGTGCATGCGGCCGCGCGGCTGATGCTGGCGGGGTACATCGATAACATCCAGACGTCTTGGGTGAAGCTCGGGGCGCGGGGGGCGCAGCTCATGCTTTGCGCGGGAGGCAACGACCTCTCGGGAACGCTGCTCGAGGAGAACATAACGCGGGCTGCGGGGGGGAAGCTGCAGGCGATGCTGCCCCGGGAGCTCGAGCACCTCATCCGCGAGCTGGGACGGGTGCCCGTGCAGCGAACAACGACCTATGAGTTACTAAATAGATGAAACAACTCC
>DAOVGS010000032.1 GCA_030672285.1 Hadesarchaea archaeon
GAACACGAGCGGCACGGCGCTGGGCCAGTTGTTGACGCTCCCCTTACACCGCCCAATCATGTCCGTAAGCGTGACAGCGTTCTCAGAAACAATGAGAGCTGGTACGGGATCTGTTGGTACCAGGCCCTTTTTCACCCATTCAGGAAAGAGATGAGGGTCGTTCTCGCCGAATGCCCAGCTCCTTCCCCTGAGGTGATCGGCGCCCCTAGTCGAAGTCGCATGGGAGAGGGTGAAAACTCCCACGGGATAGTGGGGTGGACCGCGGCTGAGCCCCTTGACGTGGTAACAGTAGTCCATGGCCCCCCTCCCGATGATTTTTGCAAGACTGTACATCCCTTCAGCTATCAGGTTGCCAAAGCCTTCCCTCAAAGCAGTTTGGTGAAGGAGCTCGATCTGGTCGTCAGCGTTTTCCCAATCAAGGGAAAGCCCACCGGTGTCCTCCTTTGTTATTATTTTCCTGTTGTAGAGCTCCTTGGCGAAGGCAATCGCGTTGCCGAGCGGTATCGTGTCCATCCCGTATTTATCGGCGAGGTTACCCATCTCCATTATTGCTAATGGATCTAGGATACCACAATTGATGCCGATGCAGGAGATTGTCTCGTACTCGAGGGATTTGCCTATCTCCCCCTTGTACTTGCCCTCTGGGATTCGAAAAACATCCCTGCACGCGACAACGCAGCCATGACAACCATACCGTCCCAGTTCGTCCTTCTTCCACGCCTCCGGTTTGAGTTCATCCGGGATCTCCTCTGGGCCCAAGAGTTTCTTGAAGTATCTGTAGCTCGGCCACCAGCGGACCACGCCGAGGTGCGTGCCATATTCATGGATTTCCCGCTGGATTTTGTCCTTCAGGAAGTACATCCTATCCTCTCGCGCCAGTTCCTTGAACTCACCCGGTTTCGCCAGCTCCACCTTTCCACTGCCCCTTACCGCAATCGCCTTCAGGTTTTTAGAACCGCACACAGCTCCGCTGCCTCTAGCAGCGGTGAAATGTTTATCGAAGACCATGCATGCAAACCTGACTAAGTTTTCTCCACCTTGGCCGATGCTCGCAACCTTGACATCCTTGCCCAGCTCCTCCCGCAGTATGTCCGTGGCCTCCCAGGTCGTCTTACCCCAGAGGTCCGAGGCGTCCTTCAGCTCGGCGCTTCCGTCGTTTAGCCAGAGGTACTTCGGGCTGCTTGCCCTTCCAGTTATGATGAGTTGGTCATATCCTGCAAACCTGAGAAATGCTGGGAAATCGCCCCCAGAATTCCCATCCCCCAAGATGCCGCTGTAGGGTGAGAGGGTGCTGACCTCGATTCTGCTCGATAGGCTCACTGAGGTGCCGGTTAAGGGGCCCGAGGAGAGGCACAGGATATTTTCCGGGCCCAACGGATCAATTCCCGCTTTCACCCCGTCGAAGAGAACTTTTGCATTCAGGCCCCTGCCACCTATGAATTTCGCTGCCACCTCTTTGTCCAACGGTTGCTTTGTGATCTTTCCTCTCGTCAAATCTACTCTGAGAACAGTCCCTCTCCAACCGTACATTTTTTCTTTTACCATCTCTTTACCCTCGCCTTCTTTTTCAACCCTAGGAGCTGTTATTTTAAATAAGCATTGCTGCCTCAAGGCGTTTGTTTATTAATTCCCGAGGCTTATGGTGGGACGATGAACCAGCTCACTTTCAGGTTAGCGCTGCTCGGTCTGATAGTTATAGGCTTAGTCCATCTCTCCTCCTTTGCGGTCGCCAGCGCGGACGTAGGTGCCTCCGACAGTCCGACGCTTGAAGGGGCTCAGGTATCTCCTGAAAATGGGCCGTGGGGTTCAACTTTCACTTATGAGGTCACCTACACGGATAATGAAAACAACCTGCCCGCAGTGGGATACCCTATTAGGATTTACATCAACGGAAGCCCGGAAAACATGGTGGAAAAAGACCCAACGGACGACGATGTCACGGATGGGAAGGTATACAAGCACGATTGGGCAACGGCGAAGGAAAACGTTGGCCCCCACAGCTTTTACTGCTACGTTGAGATGCCTACCGGCGAAAACGCGCGTGATCCAGCAACTGGTACGTATGATGGACCTCGGGTAAGGTGGCCTGTGTCCTTAAGCTGCAAGGTTGAGAATCCCGAGCCGGCTGCCGGAGAAACCGTAACCTTCAGCGGGCACCTGAAGAAGACCGAGGAAAACTTGGGCGTAGCTGGAGAGAACCTAACTCTTTACAAGCTCCTTTTGGGCGACGATGTTGAGATAAGCTCGGCTACCACGGAGGAAAACGGGGATTTCACCTTCTCGCTCGACGCTCCCAGCCCGGGGATATTCTTTTACAGGGCTCGGTTCCCCGGCGACAACTATTATGAGGCATCCGAGTCCTCCTGCCTGTATGTGAACACCCTCGAAAAGCCGCTGGTTTTCGGCGTTTACGCTGTTATCCTCTTGGCCTTGGTCGGGGTGCTGATGTTTCTGCTCTCTCGGGGGATTGCTAGAGCGCATTATTTGAAACCCGTCCTGCTGGGGTTCGCTATGGGGTTTTTCCTCTTATTAGTTGGGGCCGATTTCATTGGCATTTTGGCAGCTGGTGGTATAGCAGGGTATTTGTTTGCCAGAGAGACCCCTAGGTGGACTAAACACCTACGCATCGGTTGTATGACAGGTTTTCTTTTTCTGCTCGCTGTCGGGCTTATTTCTGTTGCTTATTTCCTCACTTGGTCCCCTGATGTATTTCTCCGTGGGTATTCGGTAACTCAGATGGAGGTATTTGGAATCCTTTTCGTCAATATTATTTTCTATATAGTGAATTACTCCCTGCTGGTCGGTATGGGCGCCGTGCTAGGGGGCACGCTGCGCAAACTCTTAAAGCCAGCCGAGCAGAAACCTATTGGTAGCGGGGAAGCTACCAGCAGCGGGGTAGAGCAGCAGTAGGGAAGTACTCTGCCTCCACGGCAGCATGGAGATCGGTAAAATCCGACCAGATTGCCCGCTGGGCTCATAACCCAGAGGTCGTCGGTTCAAGAGAGGACGGGGTAAAACCCCTTTCTCTAAAAATCCGACCCCCGCTACTATCTCAGCTTTTATTTCAGGTAGCCTTCTGCCTTAAGCAGCTCAGCGTTGAGCACCGCGGCTCCGGCTGCGCCCCGAATCACGTTGTGCCCGCAGGCGACGAATTTGATGCCGTTCTTGAGCGCCGGGTCCTTTCGCACGCGCCCGACGACGACTGCCATACCCGGAACCGAGCCCGCGTACCGAGCGTATCTGGGCTGGGGCATGTCCTCCTCCGGCGAAACTATCACGGGCTGCTCGGGCGCAGAAGGCAGCTTGAGTTTTTGGGGTTTGGATTTAAATTTCGAGAGCACTCCAGCGACTTCCTCGGGGCTTGCTCGTTTCCCGAGCTCGACGAAGACCGCCGTGGTATGGCCGTCGAGCACGGGTACCCGGTGGCAGCTCGCACTAATGCGGATCGGCGCTTGCTCGATGCCATTGCCGCTCAGCTTGCCAAGCAGCTTCAGCGGCTCGTCCTCTGTCTTGCCCTCCTCTTTTGCGATGAACGGGATGACGTTGTCCTCGATCGCCATCGATGGGACGCCCGCGTACCCTGCGCCCGAGAGGGCTTGCATCGACGCCACTAACACGCTGTTGATTCCGAAGGCGTCCAACAAGGGTTTGAGCGGGAGCACGAACACAATTGTGGTGCAGTTGGGGTTCTTCACGATGTAGCCGTCCCAACCCCGTTGCTTCTTTTGAGCCTCGATGAGTTTCAGGTGGTCCGGGTTGACCTCAGGAATTATCAGGGGGACATCTGGATCCATGCGGGAATTGCTGGAGTTCGAGCTCAGGATGAACCCGACTTCTGCGCAAGCTGGTTCGATTTTCGCGGCTTCCTCGGCGGGCATGGCTGAGAACAGGAGCTTGGCATCCTCGACCGCCCTCGGTTCCGTCAGCCTGACCTCGACATCTGCGACCTGCTCAGGGACCTCCTCGCTGAGGTACCACTTCGCCGCATCCCCGTAGCGCTTGCCGGCGGAGCGTTCGCTAGCCGTTAGGGCAGCAAGCTCGAACCAAGGGTGGTCTAGGAGCAGCTTGACGAAGTGCTGCCCCACCGTGCCCGTGGCACCTAAGACCGCGACTGGGATTTTTGCCATTTGGCCACCTCGCTATGCTATGTTTAATAGGCTCTTTAAAATAGCTTGACTCAGGCCATTTTTAATGAAGAATGCGATACACTTTTTTGGTGTTTAAGTTGCCTCGACGAAAATACGGGCACATGGTTGGGCCACTCCCGGCTCCACCCAAACCCGAAAAGTGCGGCTTCTGCAGGCTGGGGCGTCCTTGCCCTTTTCATAAGACGAGCAAAACTCCCCTCAAAAAAACGGATTAAGGCGCTTACCTTAGTTCAAGCACATCCTGCATGTCCTGCACGACGCCGGCCTTGCCCTTCTTGACGACATGACGAATCGCCTTCATCACCCCAGCCGCAAACGTCTCACGACTCTGCGCACGGTGGACGATTTCGACCCGCTCCTCTGGGGTGGAGAATATCACCGTGTGCTCCCCGACGATGTCGCCCTCCCGAACTGATTTGATTTTGATTTTATCCACGCTCCAGCCGAACTCCTCTGCGATGATCTGCGCCGCCCTCAGCGCGGTTCCGCTTGGGGCATCGCGCTTGTGTACATGGTGTGCCTCCACAATCTCTACCCCGTAATCGCTTCCCAACATCCTCGCGGTCTCCTTGGCCGATTTGAAAAAAACGTTTACACCAACCGACATGTTTGGTGAGATTACCGCTTTGATTCCCCCTTTGTTGATTGCCCCTTCCAACTCGGCTCGTTGCTCCACCGTGAAGCCTGTTGTGCCCATGACTACAGAAACGCCAGCTTCGGAGGCAGTCTTAACGTTCTGAACTGCGGCATCCGCTTTTGTGAAATCCACCAAGACATCTGGGTTTGATTTTTTCAACACCTCAGCCAGTTTGTCTGCACCGACGATTTTCACACCAAGTTCGCCCACGCCAGCGAGCTCTCCAGCGTCCTCCCCAGCGCTCGGAGTGCCGGGGGCATCGATGGCCGCGACCAACTTCATGTCATCATGTTTCGCGACCTGACGAACGATTAGTTTGCCCATTCGCCCGCAGGCGCCACAAACGGCAACCCGAATCACTTCACTAACCCCATGTCAACCAAAACTTTGCGCAATTTCTCTTGGTTCTCAGGCTCCAGCTCGACCAACGGGAGCCTGAGCCCCCCCGCGGCCATCCCCATCCAGTTCATCGCCATCTTGGCCGGCCCTGGGTTCGTCTCGATGAAAAGCGCCTTGAACAGCGGTGCTAATTTATCGTTAATCCCTTTGGCCGTCTCGACATCACCAGACCGGAAAGAGTCTACCATCTTGACCACCCTATCGGGTACGAGGTTTGATATGACCGAGATGACGCCCACACCGCCGAGCTTCATGATCTCGAGCGTCAGCGAATCGTCGCCAGATATCACCGAGAATTCTTTGCCCACGAGCTCGATTACCCGCGCGATCTGCTTCAAATCTCCGCTCGCCTCTTTTACCCCCACGATGTTTTTGACATTGGCCAATTTCGCCATGGTCTCGGGCAGCATGTTGACGCTTGTGCGCGAGGGTATGTTGTAAATCACTTGGGGTATGTCGATCTCCTCGGCGATGCGCTTGTAGTGCTGGTAGAGGCCTGCTTGGGTTGGCTTAATGTAGTAGGGTACCACGAGCAGCGCTCCGTCTGCCCCGACCTCCTTCGCGTGTTTCGTGAGCATGATCGCCTCCCAAGTGCTGTTGCTCCCCGTCCCCGCGAGTACCGGAACCTTCCCTTTCGCCGCGTCGACCACGACCTCAACAACACGGTTGTGCTCTTCGTAGGAAAGCGTCGCGCACTCCCCCGTCGTCCCAACCGGAACCAAACCATGGATGCCGCTCTTTATCTGAAATCGGACGTTCTCGCGTAGCCCCTCTTCATCGACTTTGCCCCCTTTATCAAAGGGCGTCACCATAGCCGTCAGGGCGCCCTCGAACATTCATCCTACCCCCTTCATGGCCCGCCTGAGGAGTTTCAGGGCTTTTTTCCGGTCGTTCCAGTTGACGAAGAAGCTGATTGACGCTCGGCTCGATAGAATCTCGATGATGTTGATTCGCGCTCGCGCGAGGGGCTTCGAAAGCTTGGCTATAGCACCTGGCGCGTAAATGAAGCGCTCGCTCTCCGCGATGAGCAATGCTATGTTGCCCTCGCTCGTCACAGATTTCATGAGTTTGTGCTTGGTTATGGTGTTGTGCAGCAGCTTGAGTGCCCGTTGGGAGTCCTCCTCCGCGACGTAGACCGAGAACGACCTAGGACCGATCGAGACACCGAAAATGTTTATCCCGCCCTTGCCCAATGGTGCCGCTGTTTTCACGAGGATTCCCGGCGTGGTTTGCATCTCCCTGCCGATGATCGTCAGCATCGCCAGCGGTTTTTCATACGCCCGAACACCCACGAATTCAACCTCCTTTGAACCTATGATAACTGTACCACGGACAGATAAATTGCCGTAGCGGAAGTGTATAACTTTGGCGCTCGTGTTGGGGTCCTTATAATTCATCGCCCGCGGGTGCATCACCTGCGCTCCAAAGCGTGCCAAGTCCCGCATCTCCTCGACCGTGATGCGTTCGATGAGGCGAGCTTCCTTGATTCTATCGGGGTCTGCGCTCATCACCCCCTCAGCATCGGTGACGATGATTACCTCATCGGCGTCCAGACACTTCCCCATGAGGAAACCCGTTATATCGCTCCCCCCTCGCCCGATCGTCGTTATGTTCCCCCGTCGATCCTTGCCCAAGAAGCCGCATATCACGGGAATCACGCGCTTTTTGAGGAGAGGGAGGATGTATCGCTGGGTTCTCCGCCTCGTTTCAGCCAGGTCGATGTTCGCCAAGCCGAAGTTGCTATCGGTCACCACGGGCCACTCCTTCTCTCCTGGGTCGATGTGTTTCGCTTGTGCTCCGAGATTGCGCAGCGCGGAGGCGAAGACTCGGGCGCTCGTTCGCTCGCCTATCGCCATGATTTCGTCGAGCTCTCGTGCGCTTATCTTGCCCCCCGTGCTTGCTTTCGCCGCTCCGATCAACTCGTCGGTAGTGTGCCCCATCGCCGACACCACCACCGCAACTTGGGTGCCCTTTCGGTGCTCCCGATGAACGGCATCCGCCCCCAAGCGTACACGTTCGTCATCGGCTACGCTCATCCCGCCAAATTTCACGACGATTCGCTTCACTTCAGCCACCCAGGAATTTGGTCGAGGTGCGTTAGGTCCTTATAGTTTTCCCGCTTTCGGATGATCTCGGCCTTGCCACGATTTACCAAGACCATCGCGGGTCGGGGCTGCGCGGTATGCTGGCTCGACATGGCCAAGCCGTAAGCCCCGACATCGAAGATCGCGGCGAGGTCTCCGGGTTCGGCGGCGGGTAGCCTGCGCTCCTTGCCTAAGAAATCGCCGGACTCACAGAGGGGCCCAGCGACGTTGACGAGTTGCTCATTTTTTTCTCGGATTTTGTTCGCGAGTTCGATGTGGTGATATGCGCCGTAGAGGGCCGGTCTGATCAGCGCGTTCATCCCCGCATCGACCGCCACCCAGGTCGGCATACCCGGCCGCTCCTTGGTATAGCCGACGCGGGCCAGCAGCACACCGGCGTCAGCGACGATGTACCGCCCCGGCTCGAGGACAAGCGTGGGCCTAGCGAGATCCTTTTCCTCGACGACCCGCTTGACCACCGATACAACATGTTCCGCGACCTCTTCGGGTTGAAGTTCGGGGTCGTCTGGCTTGTAGGGTATGCCGATGCCACCCCCCAAATCAACGAATTGGAGGTGGATGTTCAGTCTCTCCTTGACATCCGCGACGAGCGCCATTAGCTTCTCAGCCTCCTCCTTGAAGGGTCCTGCATCGAGAATCTGGGACCCTATGTGGGAATGGATGCCAACGACCTCGACGTTCCGCATCCGCGAGGCCGACTTGTAGGCTTCGAACGCCTGCCCGCCCGCGACATCGAAACCGAACTTGCTCTCCCGCAGCCCGGTGGCTATGTAGGGATGGGTCAGCGTCTTCACGTCGGGGTTCACCCTAAGCCCGATTCGCGCTCGCTTGCCTAGGCGAGAGGTCAGCCCCTCGATGGCATTGAGCTCTTGGAGGCTGTCGACGTTTATCAGGACATCGTTGGTTACGGCCAGTTCGAGCTCCGAGAGCGTCTTGTAGTTGCCGTTGAAGACCGTACGATTTCCCGGGATTCCCACCCCAAGGGCATTTCTGATTTCGTTTTCTGAGCTGACATCGGCTCCGGCGCCCTCCCCTTGTAGAATCTTGCACATCGCCAAGTTGAAGTTCGCCTTGAGGGCGTAGCAGACAAGTACGCTCGGCCACCGCTCGGCGAAGGCACGGTAGAAGCGCCGGTAGTTCTCGCGCACGCGCTGTTCATCGACCACGTATAGGGGCGTCCCGAATCGCTCGGCAAGTTCGACCGCGTCCGCACCACCAATCACGAGATGCCCTCGGGTGTTGGTGCTGAAGTGCTGTTTCAGCATTAGCATTTACGCTCGACCTCGTGAATGGCTTCCCCGAAGATGTCTAGGCCGAGCTCTAGCTCGCGTTGGCTTATGATGAGCGGCGGGGCTATGCGGATCACCGAGCGCCCTCCTCGGAAGATGATGAGCCCCCGGTTCAGAGCCTCCCGCACGATCGCGTTGCGCTCCTTAATCGCCCGCTCCTTCGTTCGTCCATCCTTGACCATCTCTACCGCCAGCAGGAGCCCCTTACCTCGGACCTCGCCGACTAAGCGGGAACCTTCAGTGAGTTCCTGCAGCCGTTTAAGCGCGAGCTTGCCCAATTCGGCGGCCCGTTTCACGAGCTTTTGTTTTCCCAAAATATTCAATCCCTCGAGAGCTGCGGCACAGGCGATCAGGTTGCCCCCAAAAGTGGTCGCGTGAGCTCCTGGCTCCCAATCCATGACTTTCGCGCTGGCTATGGTCGCTCCTATCGGGGCCATCCCGCCGGCCAAGGCTTTCGCGACGCAGACGATGTCCGGTACCACCCTCCAGTGCTCCATCGCGAACATCTTTCCCGTTCGCCCGAGGCCGGTTTGAATCTCATCGGCTATGAAGAGCCAGTCGTGCTTCTCACAGAGTTCCTTGAGCATAGGGTAGTACTCGGGTGGAGGGATGATGTACCCCGACCCCCCTTGGATTGGCTCGGTGATGACTGCGGCAACCTCCTCGGGCGGTATCACCTTTTGAATGTATTCGCGGATGAACTCGAAGCACAGGAAGTCGCACCCAGGGTAGCTTTGACCGAAGGGGCAGCGGTAGCAGTAGGGGTAGGGCATGAAGCTCACCCCTGGCACGAGGGGGGCGAAGTAGCGATGGTGCAGGGCGTTCATTGAGGATAAGCTCATCGCCCCGAAGGTTCGGCCGTGAAATGCACCGGTATACGCAATCATGCGCGGCCTCCGGGTGTGCCAGCGAGCGCACTTGAATGCAGCCTCAACCGATTCGGCACCCGAGTTCCCGAAGTAAACGCGTTTGGCGAACTTACCCGGGGTGATCGCGACGAGTCGCTCCGCGAGCTCGACCTGCGTTTCGTAATACAAATCGGTCCCGGCGAAGTGCGTGAGCTTCGTTGCCTGCCGCTCGACGGCGCGGATGAGCCGGGGGTGGGAGTAACCGTAGTTGAGGACGAACATACCTGAGGTGAGGTCGAGCAGGACGTTTCCGTCCACATCGCGCACGTAGCAACCCCAGCCCTCTTTTGCCACGATCGGCTCGGTTCGGGTGTAGGATGGGGACATCACCCGCTCGTCACGTGCGACTATCCTCTTCGCTTGCGGGCCGGGAATCGGTTTTACTATACATGGACGGCCTTTTACCCACGTAGGTTTCGACAGAGCACCACCTCACAGCTTTACTCAAATGGTATCTATTTAAATAATTGCGGCAACGCAACACGGCAAACTAAGTTTTTATATCCTGCCGAGCCCTTTCCTTCAGAGGTGCACCCGTGGTAACTCCCAAAATGCGCGTCGAAAAAAAGGATGTGGTGACCATTTTACCCAAGCGGAGGCGGGAAGCGCACAAAGGCGACTACGGCAGGTTGCTCATCATCGGTGGGGGCTCGCGCTACGTTGGAGCTCCAGCTCTCGTGGGCTTGGCTGCGCTGCGCTCGGGTGTCGACCTATCCATCATAGCCGCACCTGAGAAGGCGGCTTGGACGATCAACTCATTCTCCCCCGATCTCATCACCATCAAACTCCCCTGCCGCGACCTCGAGCCTGCGGCACTTTCAGAATTGCGGAACGAATTCAAGAGCGCGACAGCCGTGGTCGTGGGTTCTGGGCTGGGCACGCTCGCGAAGACGCGCGATGCAGTTATCGAGCTTGCACGCACGCTTAAGGAGGAGCACTCGAACTTGCCCGCGCTGTTCGACGCGGACGGGCTGAAGGCGCTGGCGTCCGAGCGGGGCTTGCCTCAGGGTATGCCATGGGTCCTGACGCCCCACACACGTGAGTTCGAGCTGCTGACGGGCGTGGACTTGCCGACCGACATCAAGGGACGGACCCATCAGGTCAAGGCCGCCGCAAAAGAACTCGACTGCACGGTGTTGTTGAAGGCGTGGATCGACATCATCGCATCGCCCGCTGGGGAGGTGAAGCTCAACTACACGGGCAACTCCGGGATGACCGTCGGGGGCACGGGTGACGTGCTCGCGGGGATCGTCGGCGCATTTCTGGCCCAGGGGGCGGAGCCATTCAGGGCGGCGGTCGCGGGAGCTTGGGCATGCGGTCGGGCAGGCGATCTGTGTTATAAAGAAAAGGGTTACGAGCTCTTGGCATCGGACCTGATCGAGAAGCTACCCGCGGTCCTCAAGGAGGTCAGGGGAAGGAAGTGATGATGTGGTGAAGTTCGAGGTGGCTGGGCGACGCCTGTTTAACGTGAAGATATGTATGCGGTGCAACGCCCGCAACCCCTGGAAGGCGACCAAGTGCAGGAAATGCGGATACGGCGGGCTGAGGCCGAAGTCGAGGGAGCCACGTGGGTAAGGTCGAAAAGTACCCATCAGATGTTGTCGTTTCTTGAGTCCCAATTACGTTTTTAACAGATGAAGAATGTATTGAAGAATAGAGATTAAATTTTAATTTTATAGACCCTTATCAACAGTATTGGGTGGAATGGAGGAAGAAAACGCCTGAAGTACTCAAAGGAACGCCGGGGGTCGAACGGTAATGAAATTGAAGATTGAAGCGATTTTAATTTTATTGATATTGTCGGTGGTTCCGATGGTGGTGAATGCGGAGGAACATCTAGCGGAGTGGAGTGAATATCAATACGTTAGCGAGGATTATAGTGTTTATAAAACAACTCCCCCTTCATTAAAAGCTGTTTCTAACCTATCGTACATTAAGAAGAATTTTAGAACAACTGGTGATTTTTCAATATCGTTTTATGCTAAAAAATTGGAGGGAGGTCAAAAAATTACCGTTCACATGGATTATGTAACAGGCAGAATCGTTGATATTGAAACAGTTACCAGCTTTTATTTTGTGGTTCACAGATGGGAGCATACAGGGAAGTTTAGGGTGTCACTCACTTACGCTGACGAGAACATCTTTTACAGTAGTTCTGACATCACATTTGATGAGAACTGGATTTATGTTGCATTTTCAAGGGAAGGCGAGAATTTGACGCTTCACGTTGGAGAAAACATAGCCTATGGAGCTAAAACCAGCCAAATACCCACGATAGTATCAACCATAATCGATTTTTATGCTTCAGATTCTAGTATTTGGATTGATAATATCTCTCTAAATTATGAGCCTGTTAGTGAGACACAAACACCTGAACAGGGGTTCAGAATAATTTTCATAGTTGTAGGATTGGCAATAGGATTTATTGTCGTGATCATCTATTTTGTATTAAGAGGAAGGAAGAGTTAATCATGGCTAAAATCTGCCCTAAATGTGGTTGTGGAGGTCTAGTGGGAAAGAACTGCCCTTGGTGTGGCACAAAACTTGAGAATATAACCTATCTGGAGTTGATGAGGAAAAAACCCCTCTGGGCACTTCTCCCTGCAGGCATTATCTTATTTCTGATATCCTTAATTTGGGCTGGGATATCCCGTTCTGTGGAAAGCGTCATATTCCTCTTCATAATGATTTTGCTTGTTTTTGGTGGCAGTTACTATGCAGGGAGGAAGAAGGAACGTCAAACCCTCACGATGGAAAGAAAGATAACAAAATGGAAGATGCTTAGTTACTACGGGGCAGGGATATTTATGGAAGTCATAGGGATAGGCATATTTCTGTATTTTGTTCTCGTTGCTGAAGTTAGTTTGGCTCTACTTTCTGCACCTACAATCATAATTGGCATCATTCTCCTCGCTTATGCTGAACATCTCAGAAGGAAACTCAAAAGAACTAAGGAGTGAGAGCACGTGGGTAAGGTCGAAAAGCGCTTGCTCGATACAATCGCTCGAAATGGTGCTGCTCATCTGACGCTTATCGACCCAGCGAAACAATCACCAAAAATCGCTGGTGAAATCGCCTCGGATGCGGCAGCCGCTGGGAGCGATGGCATCATGGTTGGAGGTTCAACTCGCGCGGTAGGTGAGCTCCTCGACGACACGATACTCGAGATAAAAAAGGCTGTCAATCTGCCAGCGATTTTATTTCCGGCGAGCGAAGCGAGCGTTAGCAGACATGCCGACGCGATTTTCTTCATGAGCATGCTCAACTCCCGCGACCCCTACTTTATCACCGGCGCCCAGCGCCGCGGCGCACCG
>DAOVGS010000017.1 GCA_030672285.1 Hadesarchaea archaeon
AAGGCCGCGGAGGAGGGGAAGACTGCGCTGGACGGCGAACTGCCTATCAATCCATCCGGCGGTCTAAAATCACGGGGACACGCCCTCGGCGCCACAGGTATCGCGCAAGCGGTGGAGCTTGTTTGGCAGCTCCGTGGCGAGGCTGGAGAGAGACAGGTAGCGGATGCTAAAAACGCGTACTGTCTAAATTTCGGAGGCTTCGGTGATAACTCGGTTGTACATATCCTGAGGAGGATAGGCTGATGTCGGAGGAAGAGAGGAAGATGATTGGATTCAAATGCAAGGGCTGTGGTAGGATTAACTATCCCAAACGGGCGCGCTGCTTGACTTGCAAGGGAATGGAGTTTGAAGAGGTAGAACTCGGTGAAGAATGTGAGTTAGTAACCTACACGCAGGTTTACAACCCTCCTGCAGGCTACAAAGGTGATCCGCCTCTTATGCTCGGGATAGTTAAATTTCCAAACGGAGTCCTAGCGATGGGTCAACTTGCTATCGATCACCCAAAAGATTTGAAGTTAGGTGCGAAACTCAGACCCATTTGGGGGATGCTTCGCGAGATTGGGGGAAAAGAGGTATTTGGGTTCAAATTCGAACTCACTAAAAAAGAGTAAACGTCTAAACCGAAGTGAGGAGGGATTGGAATGGAAGAATACCGCGGAAAAAAAGTCGAGATGGAAGTGATGGGAAGGGACGTTAATTGGAAAGGAGTAATGAAGCCTTACCCTAGAAGGAAGATAGTCATGCCGAACGGGGACGAAATGATCGTCCGCAGCATAACGGTGGATGAGGTGGAGAAGGCGGCCGATGCCTTACATCCGAAATGCCTCGTGCACAGGGACTTATTCGACATGATCACCCACGAGCTCTGTGCCGAGCTTTACCTGTGGAAGATAGGAAGGCCGATGTGGGGCTGCATGCCTGGGAGCCACTTCTGTCTAGTAGGCGAGGTCGAGGATGAGATAATTGGAGCGTCAAATGGAGTACTCAGCAGCCCGGAGACTGGGAACAGTCTCCACACGGTCGCGATCAAGGAAGGACTGCAAATCGGAGCACAACTCTGGGGTTGCAAGCTGGAGCATTACTTCGACGTGCTCGGCATCAAGGAGCTCCACGCGGCAGCCGAGAGCTACCGTGGGGGAACGGAACTCTTTCAAACGTTTGGGTTTGAAGAGCACACGGACAAAGTTGTACACTTCGGGACGAGCCCAATGCAACGCTTGACTAAGAGGCAATGGGAGCGCATAAGGCCCGGCAAAATCACTGGCAAGCGAATTTGACTTTGGCGGTTTCTTGAAGCACTATGCAAAAGCCGCATTCATAGGTCCCGCTGCGTTCGAGGCGTTAAAAAAAGATGTCACCGGTGAAGTTCACAGCGTTTTCGAGCGCACTTTTAACATCCTGATCGGGAGGGAACTTGTGGGGATAGCTCGCAGCGACGTCTCACGAAGTCCAATCAATTTGATCACCAACATCACCTCCACCGAAAGCATACCGTCCCTCGGCGTCCGTAAGGGAATGCAAGTTCGGCGAGTAGGCGGTCGGGTGCTTGTCGGCGAGGCGCTCGAAATCTCGTTAGAGGGCGTGGAACTCTGGCGGCCGAAAACCCGTGCTGAACGGTGTCTCGGCCCTGAGCTCATCAAGCGCAACTTGGAGCTGGCAAAGCAGGTGGCGGCGGAAAAGAGCGGGCGTGAGGGACTGGGTCAATTACTCCCCCACGTTAATGAGATAGCCTCCGGAACCATGCCGCATGTATCTGATTCGAATCAAGTAATCGAAGCCGCTCTGCCGCATCTGGTTAACTTGGTAAAATCGGTTAGAGCGGACGATGTGCGGGGTGTAGAGAAAAGCGCTCAAAAACTCGTCGGGCTAGGCCCTGGGCTCTCTCCCTCCGCTGACGACGCACTAGCGGGGTTCATGGCCGCGCGCTGGTGGATCGCCAACTCGCTGGGTAGGGAGCTCGACCGCGTTAGGGCGATGAATGAGGTAATTGTCGGTCAGATGAGGGGGACGACGTTAATGAGCCAGCAGTTGATAGAGCACGCGGGAATCGGCGAGATAAATGAGGCCGTGGGGGAATTACTCGAGGCGATACTGGTGGGCACGGCCGCAGACGTGAAAGCTGGAGTCGAGAGTGTTTCGAAAATCGGAGAAACTTCGGGAATCGATACAGTTGTTGGAGTTCTGGTGGGGCTTAATTTAGGTCTATCTATGTTGTACATTTGATGGTGCGCTATTTTATCGCTGAAATGAAAGGCGTATTTATGTCTTTCTTTTCCCGTTAACGATGTTAGTACAATGATGGTTAGCGCGAAAGATAACGCGATTCTACGCTACTACCCCAGAAAATAGAAATAAAGCTGCACAAACCTTTTATTGTTAAGAAAAAAATCATATTGTTACATAATTAACCATAAGAGGTCATGAAGTGCCAAGTCTTGCCCAGAAAATAAGAGATATTGTATCCAAGATTCCCAGGGGGAGAGAAAAACGGGTGCGGAAAAGTCCCCTAGAGGGAGTAAAGCGCGGAGAAACAGTTCTGGAAACGAAGGGAATCACGAAGAGATTTCCAGGGGTCGTCGCGAACGATCACATAGATTTTAACATTAAAGCCGGTGAAATCCACGCCCTCCTCGGTGAAAACGGTGCTGGAAAGACCACCTTGATGAACATCCTATACGGGCTATATCAACCCGACGAAGGTGAGATCTACGTCCGCGGGAAGAAGGTCGAACTCAAATCATCTCTGGATGCCATCGATCTGGGAATAGGGATGGTTCATCAACATCGCAAACTCGTGCCCGCTCACACCGCTATCGAAAATATAATTCTCGGGCATCCAAAGGCGGGGAAAGTTCTGAACTTGAGAAGGGCTGAGGAGGAGGTAAAGGAGTTCTGCGAGAGATATGGCCTCAAGATAGACCTCAGGGCGAAGGTCTGGCAGCTCTCCGCTGGAGAAAAGCAGATGGTGGAGATCCTAAAGGCCCTCTATCGAGGGGCAA
>DAOVGS010000023.1 GCA_030672285.1 Hadesarchaea archaeon
GCTTCTCTTCTGGTCCACTCCCGATTATCTTGCACCTGATCTCCGGGATCTCCGTCTTGATAATTGCAAGAGCGTTGAGGAGGTCGTCCACATGCTTGTACTCAACTAGCCTAGAGATACAACATATCGTTGGTAAGGGGAATTTTTTCACCTTAGTCTTTTGATACTCCTTTATCTCGATCCCATTTGGTATGATTTCTATCTTCTTTTCCGATATCCCCCTCTCTCTGAGTTTGTCCTCGGTAAAATGGCTCACGGCTATGAATTTGTCCCATTTTCTGCTCAAAACGTATCTCTCTAGGAGCTCCCCGAGTACCCCGCTCACCCCAATATTTTCTACCCATCTACCTATCCAAACGTCGTGATAAGTCGCGATTGCGGGTACCCCCTGTTTCTGAGCTATTTTCCAAGCTAGAGGATAGCTGACAAAATTATATCCGTCAACGACATCGAATTCCCCTTTTATTTTCTCCCCCTCCACGATGAAACTCAATCTTTCGACCAAGGATCCCTTTTGGGAGTATTTTCTTTCCTTGCCGAGCCGGAGTACTTCGAATCCCAAAAATTCGTCCTTTTTCTCGGTTCCGTGTTCTCTCGTGGTGAGAATGGTCACATCATGGGTCTTCGCTAAGTGCTTGGCAACATGAAAAGCCCTAGCCTCGACTCCCCCCCTTATTTCAATTTTTTCGCTCTTCGGGAAAAACTCCGTAGCTATCGCTATTCTCATTTAGACACCTTCTGCTTGAGCAATCCCCAAAAAATTTTGAACCCACTCGTGATGGTCGTCCCTCGCGCCTTGGAGTATTTTGTGTAAAAACACTTAACAGGCACCTCCCGGAGCCTCAGCCCCTTCCGCCTCGCTTGAATAATAATTTCAGACGAAACCTCGTAGCGGTTGCTTCGAATGCGGATTAACTTGAGCGCCCGCTTGCCGAAAGCCCTCAAGCCCGACTGCGAGTCCGTGAGCACCCCACTGAACAAATACGTTATCAAGTTCAGGCTGAAGTTGCCGACCCGCTTGTGAAACGGGATGCCGAGGTGCCGTCGGACGCCAATCACGAGGTCGGCATCGTTCAGGGCCCCAACGAGCGCACGCACGGCTTTGGGATCGT
This sequence comes from Hadesarchaea archaeon, assembly GCA_030672285.1. GTDB lineage: Archaea > Hadarchaeota > Hadarchaeia > Hadarchaeales > Hadarchaeaceae > DG-33. Next base: position 1,113 of record DAOVGS010000023.1, read on the forward strand.
GCTGTCCGTCGGCATCGAAGGTGACAGCGCAGTCCGCACCCAGCTTTCGGGCCTTTTTCAAACCACTTCGAAGCGCCGCCCCTAACCCCATGTTTTTCTTGTGGCTGACGACGAGCACCCCCTTCGACCGAGCGATCTCCGCGGTTCGATCGTGCGACCCATCGTCGGCCACGATGATGTTGCGCCACCCCTCGCGCTTCAAGGCATCGAGCACCCTCCCAATCGAGCGCCCCTCGTTGTAGGCCGGCATCACGATCCAGACTTTCATCGTTCCGCAACCCCGAGAGTTTTCAACAATTTTTCAACACCCTGCTCAAGTGAGATTTTTGGCTTGTAGCCCAAGAGCTTCATCGCTTTTGTGACATCAGCCTGACTATGCCTGATGTCGCCGGCTCTAGGGGCCTCGTGGGTGGGCTTGAGCCCGGCCTTGCCCGCCGACCTCAGAAATATCGCGCAAAGCTCGTTGATGCTCGTCGCCCTACCCGTCCCGATGTTCAACGCTTTTCCGGCTGCTTCGCCGCGCTCCAGCGCCAGCAAGGTGGCATCGACGACATCACTCACATAGACGAAATCTCGCGTTTGCTCGCCGTCGCCGTAGATTATGGGGGGCTGGTTGGCGCGGAGGCGTTCCATAAATTTTGTCATGACCCCCGCGTACTCGCCGGTCTGCCTGGCCCCGTAGACGTTGAAATAGCGCAGGCACACGGTCTCCAACCCCTTTAACTCATAAAATGTGCGGCAGTTCTGCTCCGCAACGAGTTTCGAGTTCGCGTAGGGCGAAAGCGGCTTGGGTGGTGCATCCTCACTTATGGGGAACTGGGACTGCTCGCCGTAGACTGCACAGGATGAGGCGTAGACGAATCGCTTGGCCCCTTGTTTCAGGCTGGCTTTTAGCAGCGCCAGCGTACCCTCGACGTTCACGCTGTGGGTGAGCTCCGGGTCCTCGATCGAGAGGGGTACACTTATCATCGCCGCCTCGTGAATAACTGCATCGACACCAACCACGGCGTTTTCAATCGCTTTGGTATCTCTAATGTCGCCTTGAATGAACCGGAAAGCGGAGTTGTTTGTGTGATTTTTTAGGTTGTCCATGCTACCGTTGGAGAGGTTGTCAAGCACCGTGACTGCATCACCCCTCGCCAACAGGGCGTCGACCAGGTGCGAGCCTATGAAGCCAGCTCCGCCGGTTACGAGGACACGCATTTCGCTCCCTTCATCTATTTCCGTGCTTATGTTAAAATAGCCGAAGTATCAGTAAATTTGGGATTCGATGCGCACGTGGTTCAAGGAGCTCAGCTTCTCGACGCGGAAGCAGCGCGAGGTCATCGACGTCACCGATCGGGTGCTCGACGCGGTTCGCAAATCTGGCATCCGTAACGGGTTGCTCATCGCCCAGCTGCCCCACGCAACTGCCTCGCTCGTGCTGAACGAGAACGAGGGGGGCCTCAAACAGGATTTGTTGAATAAACTTGAGGACTTCGCGCCCGTGCGAGGAGACTATCAGCACGACCGCATCGACGACAACGCCCACGCGCACCTGAAGTCGGCATTCATCGGTTCATCGCGGGTTCTGCCGATTGCCGATGGGCACGTAGTTCGGGGCACCTGGCAGAATTTTCTCGTGATCGAGCAGGATGGCCCCCGAACCCGCAGACTCGTGATCCTCGTGATGGGGGAGTGATGGAGTGATAGTGTACCTCGACATTGAGACCAGCGCCATGAAAGCCGATCGGGGCATGGTCGTGGCGGTCGGCCTGCTCAAGGGGGAGGAACCAGAGGTCAGGTTTGCGGATACTCCCGAGGAGGAGCGGAAGGTGCTCGAATGGCTCCGCGATGAGCTGAAGGGCTGCAGCAAACTCGTGACTTGGTACGGCCCGGGGTTTGACATACCATTCCTGCTCGCGCGCGCCGCCTTGCACCAAGTTGACCTCAGCAGGTTGATCGAGACCCCGATGCTCGACCTCTGCGAGTGGTCCCGCGGGCACCTGCTCCTCTCGAGCTACAGGCTTGAATCCGTTGCACGATTTTTTGGATTTCAAAGGACGGTCGAGTTTCATGGGGGTGATGTATCGGCCCTCTCCAAGCTAGCCGCGCGGGGCGACCACGAGGCGCGGAAGCTCATCGTCGATCACTGCAAGGAAGACCTGTTGTTGCTCAAGCGCGTCTACGAGAAGTTAGAGTCACAACTTGAGCGGACCAAGTAGAGGGGTTAGTACGGAAGAGCTTGTGAGAAAGATAGAAACATGCACGCTTTGTGGGCTTCATCGCTCACGCAAGAACGCTGTCCCAGGCGAGGGCCCGCTTGATGCTAAGGTCATGTTCTGCGGGGAGGCCCCAGGGTTCAACGAGGACCTCCAGGCGAAACCCTTCGTGGGGAGTGCAGGAAAATTTTTGAACGAACTCCTTCAAATTGCAGGGCTACGGCGCGAGGGAGTTTACATCACCAATGTCATCAAGTGCCGCCCGCCCCAAAACCGCGACCCAGCTGACGATGAGATCGAAACTTGCACGACGAACTACCTCCAAAAGCAGGTCACGATGATGAAACCGAAGCTTGTGGTGGCGTTGGGCAGGATAGCCGCGCGGGTGTTGCTCGGCAGGCATGTGGTCATGGGCAGGGAGCACGGCACGCTGCTCGACTGCACTTACGCCGGCGCGACCTTCAAGCTCTTCCTGACCTACCACCCAGCCGCGGCCCTCTACGGTGCAGAGACAAAGTCCAAGCTGCAGGTGGATTTCAGAAAACTTGAATCAATCCTGAAATCGCTGCCATAGCTATCTCATTAAAGCTTGGTCAAATCGATGACTTTTGCTGCCCTCCCTTTTAGGAGCCCGGCCGGGATGTCCCAAATCGCCTTCGCTCGTCCAATTATCGCACGGTCACTGCTTGCCACGACATCGAAGGAGCGGAGCTTCATGTCAACCCCACCGGTCGCTTGAGCATCACCCTTCAGCTTCGCTCGCTCGAGTCGCTGCCTCACCATGCCCGCGAGCTCGCCGCTCTTGCTCACTTGCTTGTCGAACAAGAACTCGACGTGACTCGGCTTTGTCCGGGCGATAATTCGCAAGAGCTCCGTAAGCGCCCGGGGGGTCGCGGGGGATACGCGATACTTACCGAAGATCGCACGTAGGTCTCGGATGTAGCCATCGTCGCATCGCACGACTTGTTTGCGGATGAGGATGCTCTCGAGGGTTATTAGCACGTTGTAGCCGTCAACACCTAGGCGCTTACCTCGGACGGCACTCACCCTGACAGATTTTCGGCGATGTTCAGCCACCTCACGCTTCGAGAACACGCAGCGCGCGAGCAGGTGGCGTTGGTCGAGAGGGAAGCGGTAGTGGTTCGCGACGAAGTTCACGGCTGAGTCGCGGGGGTAGCCTTGATCGAGCAGGTAGCGCAGGTCACGCACGGCATCTGAAATCTTGGCCATGAAATCACTCATTCAATAAAGATTGCCGGCCTCATCGGAACCGCGAGCCTAGCGCGGTCCTGCGGGTCGTACCGCGCGGCGTCATCGGCCTTGAACACGCGCACCTCTTGCACTCTCAGCTGCTCTCGGATGAAGTCGGCGGCCTCGAGCAGGACCTGTAATTCATCGATCTCAGTAGTTTCCAATATCTCGAGCTCCTCCGAGGGCATCCCGCGAAGCTCCTGCACCGCCTGCTGGAGGAACTTCGACAGGTCGGATTTGTGCAACCTGAGCTTGAGTTTCTCCCCTATCTCCCGAAGCAGCGCGCCAAAGTCGACCTTTCCCTCCTCTACACGCTTCATAGCAATGCGATAGGCCTGCCATTTCCAATCCTGCGCCACGTACAGGCAAACCCGCTTCGGTTTCTCCACCTTTGTCACGCGGAGGATTTTCCCTACATCCTCAAGCACGCGTCCGAGGTAGCTCTCGATCAGCTCGGCGCCCTTGTCGACCAATCCCTCCTCCACCTTCGGCCACGGCGCTGCTGAGATGAAGCCGCTCCCCCCTGCGTGCTCCCAGAGATCCTCACAGATGTGCGGCGCGAATGGGGCGAGCAGGCGAAGCCACGCATCGAGAACCCGCTTCAGCACGTGGGTGCGGGCCTCGGGCTGCCGGGCACGCTTGGTATACCACCGCAGATCCTGCATGAGGTGGAAGAAAGCATGCTGTGCTGCCTTACGCGTCTCAAATGCGTCGAGCGCCTCGGTCGTCATCCGGACATGTTCCTGAAGTCGGCTGAGCATCCATCGCTCGGGCTGGGCGAAGCTCGGGCACTCTGCAGCCGGTGGGGTGACGATACCCTCCGCCAGCGAGTAGAATCGCTCGAGGTTCCTCTGCATCGCCTCGACATCACTCGCCCGCCAGTCGAGGTCCTGCCAAGGCTCGGCAGTCGACATTAGGTACAGCCTAACAGCATCGGCACCGTGCTCTCGGACGGCCTCATTGATCGCGATGATGTTCCCCTTCGACGAGGACATCTTCTCCCCCTCAAGCACCGCCATGCCGAATGAGACGATGCCGTGAGGGCAGCGGTCGGGGAAGAGCAACGCGTGATGAAAAATGTGGAAGGTGAGGTGGTTTGGGATTAACTCGTTCGCGGACATTCGGTAGTCGAGCGGGTACCAGTACTCGAACTCGCGGCGCATCTGCTCGAGGGCCTGCCGATCGATATTCGTGGCGGAGGAGATCGAGCCCGCGTCGCCCTTCCCGTGGAAGACGTAGTCGAAGACCTCGCCGGTGAGTTTTGCTGGGTCGATGGTCTCTAGGATGTGGGCGATGGTGTAGTAGGCCATGTAAATCGTGGAGTCGCTGAGGGATTCAATCATCCACTTCGGGTCCCAGGGTGTGGGTGTCCCCATCCCTATGCTGCGAGTACACGGCCACTCGTGGAGCCAGCTGATGGTGTGCTCAAACTGCGCTCGCGTCTCGGGGGGCACCAAGTCCATCCGCGCTAGGCAGGCCCGCGCCTTTTCCTTCCAGCCCTCGTCGGCATAGTTCAGGAACCACTGGTCCTCGACTACCTTCACCGTCACAGGTGTGTTGCACCTGCAGACGACGGGCTTCGCTGATAACTCGTACATCGTCGCGGCCTCGTTGCCGGCGAGCATGTCATCGCGCACGGCTGTTTTAGCACGCGGGACAGGCATGCTCCCATACTCGGGCACCCATTCGCGCATTCGACCCTTCGCGAACTCGTTCCGGTAGACCTCGGCGGTGGCTTCCTCCAACTTAGGGTCGGTCTGAGTCTTGATCCCCATCAGGTCGACGACATCTATCGCGGGAGACTCGCCGAATCCCTCGACCTCGATGAGCGAGATGGGCTTGAGCTCCGCGACCCCCTGGGGGCTTATGCCGTAGGGCTTGAGCGCTTCCGGGTGCATTTGGAGCTCCAGCAGGGCCACGTGGTCGTAGGGGGCGTGCGAGGGGACCGACCCTACCACCCCCGTGGCGTTGTCCGGGTCGACGAATTTCGCGGGAAGGATGGAAACGCGCTTGTGGGTGAGTGGAACCTCGACCTCCCAACTGAAGTCTATGCGGATCGGAGAAACCTCCTCGACGCTGTATCCCTGCTGGCGCAACTTCTCGACCGCCTGCTCGCTGACGATCCATCGCTCGCTGCCGACTTGAGCACTGACGTATTTCACGTCGGGGTTCAACCAGAGGTTTGTGACGCCGAAGACGGTCTCGGGTCGAAGCGTGGCGGCGGGAAGTATGTACTCGCCGGCTCGATACTTCAGCAGGGTGAACTCGACTATCCCGACGCCCTCGCCCTCAAGCAGGTCGTGGTCGGTCACCGGGTTCCCGCATCTAGGGCACCACTTCACCGGGTGCTTGCCCTTGACGATCAGCCCCGCGTCGTACAGCTTGCGGTACTGCCAGGTGATAAATTTTTGATAGTGGGAATCGACTGTGGTGAACTCCCGGCGCCAGTCGATCGAGTACCCCAGCCATTCCATCCCCTTTCGGTAGCTCAGGTCGCTCTCGCGGGCGAAGTGGGCGGCGAAGTGGTGAGGGTTCTCGAACTCTGATAATTCAGATTCCGCGACGCCGTAGCGCTCGGTTAGCACTTTTACGAACCCCGGCTCCCGGCGGGCGACCCGCTTGGCGGCGCCGACGATCGGGGTTCCCGTGAAGTGGTAGGCCATGGGAAAGAGCACGTTGAACCCCCGCATCCGCTTGTAGCGCGCGATCACGTCGGGCACAGTGTAGGTGCGCCCGTGACCCACGTGCATGGGGCCCGAGACGTATGGGTAGGCGACGGTTAGGTAGAACTTCTGTCGCTTGTCCGGCTCCGCCTCGAAGAGTTTGGCATCGCGCCATGCCTGCTGCCACTTGGCGTCCAGCTCCTGAAAGTTCACCATGCCTTTCCCTACGCTTGTTGTTTTTCGCACGTTTCAAGTGCTTTCCTGAGCGCGGCGACCAAGTAATCCGCCTTTGGGCCTCCTCCCTGGCCGAGCTCCGGCTTCCCACCGCCCCCACCACCCAGCACCTTCGCGGCTTCGGCAGCTATCCCGCCGCAGTCAACTCCCGCACGCACGGCTTCCTCTCCGGCCATCGCAACCAGCTTGGCCATGGTATCACGCGTCCCCAGCACGACGACCAGCTCCTTATCTTTCCTCGTCAGGGCGCTCGCAATCTTGATCAGCTCATCGGCGCTGGCACCTTCGATCTCCTCACATATCGCGCGAACTTTCCCAACCCGTCTCGCTTTCGAACGGAGCTCGATGAGTTGGAGTTCAGCCAGCCGCCCGCGCAACCGGTCGAGCTCCTTCTGCGTGGCCTTCCACTCGTCGAAGAGCTGCTGGGTCGCTGCTGCCACCCGCTCGGGAGTGGTGCGCAGGACCTCGGCCGCCTTGGCGAGTTGCCTCCCCTGCGCCTGCGCGAACTTCAGCGCGGCATCCCCCACCACGAAATCGACCCGCTCGACGCCATCTTGAATTCGTTCGGTCCGTGCGATCTTGATGAACCCAACTTCACCCGTGCGCGAACAATGGGTGCCAGCGCAGGCCTGGGCGTTCCACCTCTTCACCTCCACCACTCGAACCCTTTTGCCGGGCACGATGCCCCCTTGGTAGAGGTCGAAACCGTATTTTCGTTCCGCCTCGTTTCGGTCCATCCAGCTCGTACCAACGGGGCGGTTCTCCATCACGACCGCGTTAGCCAGGCGCTCAATCTCCCGCAGCTCCTTGGGCTCGATGCGCTTGAAGTGGGAGATGTCCAAGCGGGTACGCTCGACTCCCTTCTGTACCCCATGCTGCCAGACGTGATCGCCAAGCACGCGTCGGGCTGCCCCAAGTAGGATGTGGGTTCCCGTGTGGTGGCGCATGAGCGAGCTGCGACGCACCCAGTCGATCTTCCCACGCACGCGCTGCCCGGCCCTGAAGGGGTTCGGCTTCACGCGGTGCAAGATGACATCGCCGGCCTTTTTTACATCCAGAACTTCGGCTCGGCCTCCCCTACCCTCAAGCGAGCCGACGTCGCTGGGTTGCCCTCCACCCTCAGGGTAGAAGGCGGTTCGGTCGAGCACGACGTAGCCGCTGAAGCTTTTCAGCACTCGTGCCTCGAACTCCCGGACATAGGGGTCCTTGTAGCAAAGGGCCTTCGTGGGGGGCAGGTGGCGGAGCTTCTCCTTCCGGATGAGGGCCTTGGCCGCGGGCACGTGTCGGGCCCGACTATGCAACTTCGCAACCTTGATGTAGAAATCCTCCGGAACCTCCACCTTGACGCCTTCCTTGCCGGCGACCTCCCTCACGATCTCCGGAGGTAGCCCGTGACTGTCGTAGAGTTCGATGAGCTTCTCATGGGGTAGGGGTTTGCCCTCGACGCGGAGCCCGCCCGCGACCCGCTCGACCAGCTTGCTCCCCCGCGAGATCGCATCCCGGTAGCGTCGTTCCTCGAGCCCAATCACCTCGATGATGTAACTCCCTCGCTCCTTCAACTCAGGGAACTGCGGCCCCAAGTGCTTAAGCTCGAACGCCATGAGCTCTGCGAGGGGCTTGCGAATGCCGAGCTCTCGGAGCAAGCGTAGGGTGCGCCGGAGCACTACGCGCGCGAGGTAGCCCTCCTTGATGTTGCTCGGGGTTATCCCGTCCCCGAACATGAAAGCAAGGCATCGGAGGTGGTCGGCAATTGCGTAAACGGCTTCGAGGGGTGCAAGGAGTTTGTCGAGCTCCTCCACACTCACACCCGTGCGGGCTGCGACCTTGTTACGGAGCATGAGCAAGTCCCGTCCCGTTTCGATGTCCATGAGCCCGGCGAGCCTTGAGTTCTGCATGAGCACGTCAGCGGGAGGCATGTGAACGCCAGCGAGCTTGCGCAGTTGCCCGACTACCGGACCAAAAATCGCTTCATAGCTTGAGGCCGTGCCCTGCGATAGCCAAGCGAGGCGTTCCAAGCCATACCCTGTGTCGACGATTTTCAAATGCAACGGCGAGTACTTGCCGTTTTCGCTCACGTACTGCATGAACACGAGCGTCGCGAGCTCCAGCCCGCGCACGTTCACCTCGAAGTCCTCCCCCGCGTTTCCTCCACCCTCCCAGAAGTCCTGGATGTATGAAATTTCATCGGGGGGGATCCCCAGCTCCTTCGTCAAGAACTCATGGCAGAGGGCCACGGTTTCGTCATTCCAGTAGACCCATTGTCGGCGCGAGTTGAATGCATGGTGACCGCCCATGAAGAAGAGGGTGAAGTGCCGCCCGGAGCGCCCGACGTTGTCGATGTCCTTCAGGCGGATGCTTGGCTGGCTCACGACCAAGGGGTTTGCAGGTGGTGGGACCAAGCCGCTCGTCACCCAAGGCTGGAAGTCTGCGATCGAGGCTATCGTGAGAAAGATGTCGTCGCGCCACCGAGCGACCACGGGGTAACGCTTGACGACCTCGTGCCCCCGGCGCTCGAAGAACTTCAGGAAGGCCCGCTCCATCCGCGCCAGTGAATATTTTCGCTTCGTCGGGGGGTTGTTAATAAATGCGTACTCGTCGCAGGGCGTGTCGCCGCATGTCTTCTTTCCAGACTTGAGTGTCCAGAAGGTGCGCCCGCAGCTCGTGCATCGCCTGCGCTCGAAGCCCTCCCGCTTGAAGAGGGCCGCTCGGTATATGTCCTTCACGCGCTCGCCTCGCCAAGCAGATATCGGGGCGAAAGTTAAAAGTCTTCACTCAAACTCGGGAATTACGATTGTACAAAAAAGCTTTCAACCCAGCTAGCCCGGTTCGGGGGGTTAGTTTGGAGCAACTCAACCCAAGCCTCGTCGGTCAACCTTTCCTCCATTGGATACTTGAACTCGTAATGGGATAGAACTGGTCCGGCCCCAACTATTATCCGTCCATCTGGAACTCTGTAAGCAACCAAGATTAAATCCACATAACCAACCCCTTCCTCTAAAACCATCTCTGAATTGGTATCGGTAAGAACATCCGCCACAAGCGTCGTCTCCATTCCCTCGCTTTCTATATCAACTAGTGGGAGTAGTGCTTCGTCGAAATTACGTATGAACGCATACTCCCACTCTGAGAGTTCCTCGTTTTGTAATTCTTTCGTTGAGATCTCAATCAACCTATTCAAGATAGATTCGAGATGTCGTAACTTTTCTGATGCTTCTTCGTTTAGGACCTTCATTTCCGTGAGCCCTTTACGCATGAGTTTGGTCAAGGCAAGGAGTCGGGAATAAAATTCTGGCACGGGCTCGACATACCCCGCTCCGGACGGTGATATGCCTACCCATGGAACAAAAGGTTGTTTTACATAAAGTATTGTATCATGTCTCAATTCAGTCCAAGAAGCTAGCGCGGTGTTTAGCTGCTTATCTTGCCACGCCTGGGTTCGCATAAAAGTCGGGTAACCTTCGCCGGGCTCCACAAGTAATGCCTTCAACGTGTAAAGCCAGGACCAATACAGATTTCTGTTCCAATTATTTTCATCGAAACCTCTAAATTTCGCACGAAGGTTTTCGAGTCGTTGAGCGTAATTCTCATAGGCTGTGTCTCCTTCTTTCTCCAATATTTCCAGTGCCCTCTCAGACCCCAGAATTGCCATCACATCCAAGCCCCGGGAAAAAGCCCTCCCCCAACCGAAACCAATTATCCACCCCTTGGTAAAGGGTTCTCCACTACCAGTATACTCGCCAACTGCGGGAAACACCAAGTTTTGAAATATGTAAGAATCTGGCACGAAACGTTGGCCCATGAAGCGCATACCCTGAGACGCTTGTAGCACGTCATCCAACTTCTCGGGCGTGAAGGGTGGTAGTATTACTGCGTATCCTGTACCACCGTATATTTCTGGCAGGCGCATGTTTGCCAGAGTTGCTTTAAGATTCAACAGCTTATTTTCGTCGATCAGTTCACTCGGATCAAACGTTTCGCCAAATACTTCCAAAATGGCGTTTTCATATTCATAGGGCGTCAAATCATCTGCGAGCCCAACGAAGAACGCGGTGACGCCGTAAATGCGGTGCCATAAATTCTCGACGTTGGTGTTATCTGCATTTACTCTCTCCATCGAACCAGCTATCAGCGAAGCCTGCATTGTTTGAATTCTCGCATCCTCTTCCAGCACCAAAGCATCGAAGGGGGGATTTTGCCCTCCTTTGATCAAGAAAGCCATGCGCCCGTACCACATCATGGCCTTGAAATACTTTTCCAATGTCTCACTTCGTGTGTAGTGCCCCCTCGGAACGTATTGGGAATAATCCTCCCTGTATTTGAAAATTGGACTATCAGCAAAACCTGAATGTTGCTCGATGAGCTGCAACTCTTCATTAACCTCGCTCTGGACGAAATCAGGAATGCTAGCATTTGGATCAAGCAGTTCCAGCGCTACGGCAAAATATGCAACGTTTCGCTTTGCAGCCTCTTTTAGATCTCCCTCTAAAGAATCATAACAGTTTGAAGAGTCATTCAACATTGTTTGAGTCATCACTTTTATGGCGTCGAAAAACTCGTTTTCCTCTATGATTTTCAAAATTTCATTGAACTGTATGTGATACAGATGAAGTAGTGTGTCGCTCGTGACGAATATTGGGATGTCTTGGTCCTTGAGGTAATCGTAAACATCGACGATATCGTTTTCCTGCCCATGAGGAACAACAACAAAACCATTTGCGCTTAGTAAGTTAGTCTGGTTTTCAGTCAACCCGAGCAGAGAATTTACCTGATTAAAATTTGACGTCGTGGCTAGGTCTAAAGGTAGTGTGTATGGTGCCACACTTGGTTCAACGGAAATGTTTTCTGGCTCATAAAACAACGCAAATGCACCCTTTGGCCCCGCTCCCGCATAAGTGAGCTCTGAGGGAAAAGGTGATGGGGGGATTTCAGGCAGCTGTTCACGGACTGAAAGCGTCCAAACGACAGCTGAAATAACCCCGACCACGACCAGCAGCGCAACTATTCTAGTCCAAATTTTCATTTTCAATCATTTAAACGGTGCTTTGTGGGCATTTAAAATTTGGTTCATATCTGAAACTTACTAAAACTGTATCAACGAAGTCGTTCGCTGTGTAGACCCAAGATTAAACTTAGCTCTAACCAAACAGCGCGCCAAGGCCGGCCAAGGCTTCCTCTTCCTTCTTCTCCTCTTCGACTTTCTTCTCTTCCTTCTTTTTCTCGGCCTTCGCTGGAGCCGCCGCAGGTGCAGGTGCAGCTACCGCGGGAACTGCCGCGCTCTTGATCGCCTCGTCGATGTTCACTCCCTCGAGCGCCGCGACCATAGCCTTCACTCGGGCCTCATCCACCTGAGCTCCCGCTGCCTTGAGGATGTTCGCTAGCCCTGCCTCGTCCACTTTCTTTCCGGCGGCGTGCAGCACCAAGCTGGCGTAAACATATTCCATTTCTATACCTCCATCATTCGGACAGTACGTCTTGGTTCGTCATTTACCCTTCTTTTTGCTCCTCTTTAGGCTTTTCTTCGGGCTTCGCCTCGGGCTTGACTTCTGGCGTGGCCTCCGGCGGCGCCTCGACTTTTTCCGTTTCTGGTTTCTCTGTTTTCGCTTCTTCAGGTTTGGGCTCCTCCTTGAGTTTCTCCTCAGGTTGCGTCTCCTCGGGTTTTGCCTCTGGTTTCTCCTCTGGTTTGGCTTCCGCGGGTGGTGGTGCGATCCCGAGCATCCCCGTGAGTTCCTCATCAAGGGCTTTTTGATCTTTCGCGCCGGCTGCCGATGCCAGGCCCATCATCTCTGCTCGAGCACGGGCGAGCAGCGCGGGCATGACTTGGGAGACTGGTAGGTAGGCGTTCAGCGCCAGGTTCTGAGCGGTGACGCTCGCCTTCACGATCATCAGGCTGATGGTCACGGAAGTCGGATAGTTCACGTACACCGCGAGGTTCAGGGCGCTCACGCTGGCTTCTTGGAACTGCCCGATAACCCGCTTTTCATCTATCTCTAGAATTTCACCAGAAAATACCATGCCGGCCTCGTAAGCGGCCCGGAGCTTCAGCCCGAGCTCGAGCGGCATGATTCCAAACTTCGTAAGGGCATCGGCAACTTCTTTTGATATCACATCTCCCTCCTTCAAGAGCGGGCAGTCCTCGAGGATGACGACCTTTCCCGCTTGGATTCGCGCCTTGACTCCAACGCGCTGGAGGTCCCCGACCACGGGCCCCGGGGCGAAGTCGGTTTCTCCGGCAGGAATCACGATGTCCTGGGGTGAGCAGGATCCCGGCTTCGCGGGAGCGTTGATCTTACTCTTTTGGAGAACCTTACTGAGCTTGAAAGGGTTCACGCGCGCGAGGATTAGCGCTGTCGGTCCACGCAAGTGGTCGATGAGTTCTTGAAGTTTCGGGTCCTTTCGCTCGGCCGCCTGCTCGAGTGAGAGCTTCAGCAAGGTGTTCTTGGAGACGATGATCTCGGCCTGCTCCCTCAGCTTCCGGCGCATCTGCTGGAACTGCGCGGCGGGGAGGTCCGCGATGTCGAGCACCCCAACCACCGGGTAACGCTCGAGCTTCTCGATGAGTTCACCGACGACCTCCTGCTTCCAGGAGGCTACCTTTTCAGCTTTTGTGACCATTCCTCACACCTCAACTTTTACAGGTTTTCCCATCGTCATCTTGAGGTGAATCGAGCGAACCTTGCTGAGGCCATCCAGCCGGTGTTCGACCGCATCGAGCACCGCCCGCGCGTTCGCAGCGAGCCCCTCATCGCTCATGTTTTCAACACCGATGTGGGCGTGTAGGGTCGGCTGGTCCTTCGTTCGCACCTTCAGGGTTTTCTTGAGGCGCTCGATAAGTGGCCTCGGATCGGCCGTGGGCGGAATCGGTTTCGGCATTTTTCCCCTCGGCCCAAGTACAGGTCCCAGCGCTTTACCTATCGTGACCATAAAATCGGCTTGAGCGAGGAAAAATTGAAATTCGTCGGCTAGCTTCTTTGCCCGCTTTCGCTCCCGCCCGAGGGCCTCGATATCCGCGCGTCCGAGCACGAGGTCTGCGCCGGCATCACGTGCCCGGCGTGCGAGCTCCCCTTCACCGAAAACACCGACCTTGTACGGCTTGCCGACTTCGTGGGGGAGCGCAACGTCCAGGTCGATGCGCCCTTCCGGTTTCTTCGGGTCGATGTCCCTCAGGTTGATCGATAGGTCGACACCCTGCGCGACTTTTCGCTGCGGGGTGCTTTCCCTCATTGCCTTGATTGCTTTGAGCACGTTTTCGCTGGAGACTGGCATTACTTCAACACCTCGTCGTGTTTTTCCTCCTCCACCTCGCGCTGCACTTCGCGGGCGTTCCTTCCCTCGACCGTCACGCCCATGCTCAAGCACGTTCCGAGAACCTCCTTGACCGCAGCCTTCAGCCCTTTAGCAAGCGTGCCCTCAACCTTCAGCTTCGCGATCTCGACCGCTTGGGCGAGGGTGAGGTTCCCGACGACTTCGGTGCCTGAGGTTTTAGCCCCCTTCTCAAGGCCTAGTTTCTTTTTGACCAGCGCAGCTATGGGTGGTGAGCCGACCTTAATCTCAAATTGCTTGGTCTTCTTGTCCACGATCACACTCACTGGAACCTTCATGCCCTCGAACGTGGCGGTCTGCTCGTTGATCTTCGCTACCACCTGCCCGATGTTGATGCCGAGCGGTCCCAAGGCTGGACCTAGGGGTGGCCCTGGGTTGGCCTTCCCACCTTCGACCAATATCTTGACCCTCGATTTCATCGTAACTACCTTACCCGAACGATAGGCGTGATTCCCTCAAAAGTAAGCTCCGAGCGCTAAAAAGCGCTGTGGTGCAGCCGACTACTCGGCGACTTCGAGCTTGCCGTACATGCCCGCGCTGACGTGAACCTCGTCGCGGAAGAGCCTCGCATAGCCGTTGCGAATCTGGATCGTGCTACCGACCTTGACGCGATCGATGTCCTTGTCCCAGAGCGAAACCTTTATCCGTCCCGAGTCGTCTTCCCCAATCGCTGTGGTTACCTTACCCTCTCGCCCAGCCCGGCTGACGTATGGGCGTGGCTCTTCAATTTCGACTATTTTAAGGTCCAAATCGACGCGTCGCATTTCCGGCTTTACATCGCTTGCTTTCACCCAGCTCCCTCCTCTTTTTCCTTTTTCTGAATCACCTTCACGAAGTCACCCCGAACCGTGACCGGAATCGGCACGGTCGCCTCGAAGAGTTCGACAGTGATTTCCTCCTTCGATTCATCGATACGGATTATCCTTGCCTGCTCCCCTCGGAAGGGACCTGAGGTGAGTTCGACGATGTCGCCGATCTCCATGCCCACGACGACAGGCTTCGGCACGAGAAAGTGCTCAACCTCGCTCATCGGGATCTCCCCTGCGACGACTCCCCTCGCGTGCTTGATCCCGACCCGCGCCTGCTCCACGGTGGATTTGCCGGTAGCCTCGACGAATACATAGCCCCTTATCCCATGTGGTGCAAGCACGGCCTTGATTGGTAAGTTGAAATTTTTCGCGCGCGTCATGATCATGTCCGCCGTGTTTTTCTCCTGACCTATGGTTGAGCGGACGGCGAATACGGCCAGCTTCTGGACCTCTTCCATCCCATCACCTCACGTGACTGGCGCCGCGCCGAGGAAATAACCGGCGAGCATTATCAGGAACCCTATGAAACCTACGAGTAGGATCCCAAGCCCGGTGACCTTCGCCACCTGTAGGTATTCGCTTTTGTCCGGCTTCCGTGCTATCCGCAGCACGCGCTTGCAGTTTGAGAGAAACCTTCGCATCTACAGGGGCTCCAATCCGAGGTCGATGGGCTCGCCCGCTCGCGGGGGTTGCTCGCCTGGGGCAAGCACGTAGGGCGAGTGGACGCCAGAGAGCACGACCATGACCCGCACCGTGTTCTTCATGTCCTCGGAGATTTGCGCGCCCCAGATGATTTGGGCCTCTGGGTCTAGGGATTCGGAGACGTGGGAGACGATTCGTTCTGCCTCCTCGAGTGTCATGTCAGGGCTCCCAATCACGTTCACGAGCGCCCCCTTTGCCCCGGTGATGTCGACGTCTAGCAGCGGGCTGTTCAGCGCCTCTTCGACGGCCTCCTTGGCGCGGTTGTCGGTGTCCGATTCACCTATGCCCAACATCGCCACCCCGCCGTTCTGGAGCACCGTGCGCACGTCGGCGAAATCTAGGTTGATGAGCCCGGGTTTCGTGATCATCTCCGTTATCCCCTTGATCGCATCCATCAGGAGTTGATCGGCTACCTTGAACGCCGCGCCTATGGGGAGGTCTGGCGCAAGCTGAAGCAACTTGTCGTTCGGGATCACGACCACCGTGTCAGCAATCCCTCGCAGGCGCTCGAGCCCCTGCTCGGCGTTCAGCCTCCGGCGCGTCCCCTCGACGGTGAACGGCAGGGTCACGACGCCGATGGTTAGTACCCCGAGTTTTTTCACAATCTCGGCCACGACTGGGACCGCACCTGTCCCCGTTCCCCCTCCGAGGCCGCAGGTCACGAAGACCATATTGGCACCGTAGACGTGATCCTTCACAATCGATTCATCCTCGCGCGCGGCGGCCTCCCCCTTCTCCGGGTCGTTGCCAGCCCCGAGGCCCCCCGTTATATCGCGCCCTATGAGGATCTTTCGGTCGGCGGTCGTGTAAAGCAGGTCTTGAGCATCTGTATTAAGGCCTATCGTCTCAGCACCCTGGATGCCAACCCCCATCATGCGAGAGATGGTGTTGCAACCTGCGCCGCCGCAACCGACGACGACAATCCGAGCCCGCGCCTGCTGCAAGACCTGTTCGAGCTCCTCGTTGGTGACCGTAGGAACCGCCCCAGGTACCTTGGCCTTGGCAGCGGGCAAAATTCCCGGTTTCACGAGCTGCTCGAATCCCGTTTCAGGGGTGAACACAGCCGATTCAGCCTTCCGCAATTGAATCCCCCTCGTCACCTGCGCTGGTCAATTTCCCTCGAGTTAATTTAAACCTTTGCTTGAGGGGATTTCCCGCGTGCGCGCTGCCCGGATGCCCAGTCTGTCGGCGACCCGCTTGGAAATCTGACGTTGCTCGCTGCTCATGCCCTTCCAGTCGAGTACCAGCAGCTCGATGCCCCCTCGGGTGCGAACGATCGCCCGCTCGAGCAGTGTTTCATCGATGCTCGCGTACTTTGGGAGGATGTGCCCCACCCCAACGTCGGTGCTCAGGGCCACATCGGTGTGACGGGGGGCGTAGTGAGGGCCGCCGAGACCTATAGCATGGCGACACTTCACCGGCGAGGTTGCCGCGGCCATGATTGCTCGAGCAACAGCCTCTCCAGCTTTTTCATCGTGCCACTGCTCGGGTGAGCTGCCGATTTCCACGAACGTCACCGGGACATCGAGTCGTGTCGGGCCGTGGTGGGTGGCCTCGAGCGAGACATCGTGGGTCAGCCTGAGCTCATCGCGCATCTCCACAAGGGCTTTGAGGGCGGTTTTTACCGTCGGCGGGGAGGCCTCTGCGAGCTCCATCTTTTCAAGTTCGCCCGGCACGTGCACGGTGAGCGTGGGCCTACCCGACTCGCTGGCATGTCTAGAGGCAACGATGACTTCCTCCACATCTATGGGTAGTTCGGTGATTTGAGTTACTCCACCCGCGATCGTCATTAGTGTAACATCCTTATGCACACGTGCGTTCGGCGATGTTGGTGATTTCTCAAAATCGTAGAGCTCCAGCAGTCGAGCGGCGATGTTTTTAGCGGCTGGGTCTCTCGTGGAGGCGAGGATTAGCTTCATCCAATCATTAAAAACTCACACTATACACAAAAATAGATGGTGGGCCCGCGGGAGCCCATACTCAAAAGGGTTTAAGTCTAAAAGTAAAGCGTTATTTATTTAAAAAGGCTTGGGCTAAGTGGGGAAAAATTATGACAATCCATGAAAAAATCGCTAAAATAGGTGAAGAATTAGTTCATTGTAAAAAAGGATGTTTAGGAATAAAGAATAATCCACAACAAGGAATTGTGCCTCGAATGTTGATTTTAGAAGCTAAGGAAGGAGAGCCTATCACTTCGATTATTATTGGTATTAATCCAGGTCAAGCCGATGAAGATGAACGAGAATGGTATAGACGGGAAGGAGCGAACTATGAAGCTATGAAAAAATATTGGGAAACTAGGATCAAAAGCATGAGATACTACAAAGGACTTCGTACTCTTATCAGACAACTGGATTACAAAAGTGGTATTCTTTGGACAGAATTACTGAAATGTGAGAATGAAGAGAAATACAAAGAACCCCCCTTACAAACATTTAGGATTTGTATCAAGAATTATTTAGAACGTGAATTGAAAATGATCCCCCATGAAATACCAATTATCGCAGTTGGGAACAAAGTATTTGAAGCGTTGTCCTATCGATTCCCCAATCGACTTGTCATCGGGGTGCCTCACCCAACGGGTTCGTATGGGAATTTTAGAAAATTATTTGGAAAAAATTGGAAAATCCAAAAGCAATTCTTAAAATTAGCTGGAGAAACCAAAGACAAAGAGGGTAATTGGAATTCGATAAAATTGTTCCCAAAATAATAGTTCAATTTATGAGATGTGTAGTCAAATGAGATATGAAGTATTTAAAAAAGTAGAAAAGGAAGGCAAATTCATCACGATCAAAATAGGAATCCTTGATCTTTTTGGTGACAAAATGGAGTTTGAGATATATGACTCCGAAATAGAAAAGGCTCTCAGAGAAATCAAAAGGAAGGGACAAGTTCCTGGCCCAGTTGGTTGTAAGGTTGTTGGTGAGGAGAGAATTCTTATTGCAGGCTTCTATAAGATAGGGTCAAAGTTCTTCTTAGAGAATCTTACATCTTTACTTGGGATTGATCTTGTAGAAGTGGAATAATAGATGGGAGAATCCTATAAGAACGTGCTGTAAAGAAAATAAACTGAAATTTATTTCATCTTTGAGAATTATCAACCGTCGTGGAGGAGTAAAAAACCTTCATTGATTCAAACCCAAAATTAAGTGGGCCCGCGGGGATTCGAACCCCGGAACTTCGCCATGTCAAGGCGACGTCATAACCACTAGACCACGGGCCCGTTAGTTATGTAGGTTGATAAGAATTTATGCTTTTACGTGCCGATTTTCACGCTCACCCGAATAAAGCGAAAAGACTTAAACTATTCTTCGACTTTTATAGAAATGGTGCGGAGGTAACTCAGCTGGGAGAGTGCCGGTCGTTTGGGCACACTCAAACGGGCAAAACTGAAGTTCCCAGTAAGGGACACGGACATCCGGATGTCGCGGGTTCAAGTCCCGTCCTCCGCACCATAGGCATTCTGAAGCAAATCAGCCAGTTTTAGAGGAGTTTTCCGGAAATCTTCTGGATGGTACAAATCCAAATACGCACCACTAATACCGCGCCACAATAGGTTAAGCATTTTGACAGCTTTCGTGTAGCCTTTATAAATAGAAAGTTCCTATCGCCATGGATAGGCCGATGAGAGCCAATCCAAAAATAATCATGAGCATGCCATGCCTCCTCTGCGTTTTTCGATATTCTAGAAAAATTTCAACTTGGTCACCCCTTCCTGCTGAATGTGCATACCACTCTTGGAAACCGGGCCTACCCTTGCCAACGTAAATAAGCGCTCCAAGAGCCATCGTTACACCCCCTGCGATAAAAAGAAAATCGACGAAAGTTCTCATCCTATCATGTAGCGTACCTGACCTCAAGAGTGAAATTATGAGGATGAATGTGATAACCGCGAGGTAAACAATTAAAAAATATTTAGATAATCTCATCCTTTTACCCCAGGTACTACTTGATAATTATCACCAAATAGAAGCTTAAAAGGAATTACTTTGTTTAGCAAGTGAAAAATGAGGTGGGTTCAAATTCTTAATGCCGCATCAAAAAATCTCAAAGCCGCATCGTCTCGTAACTCAGCTTCAGCTCGCCATTTTTGCCCCACTCGAAAACTGGCACCTCTCGTCGAAGCCGCTTGAACTTCTCGCTCAGCGCATGCACCACTATCGGTAAAGCGATCGTCGCGTCGGCAAAACATGTCACCTTGCCCGCGCGTCGGTGGATCTTCCCCCACGACTGCGCCTCCTCGAAGGTGCCGCCCGAGAGCCCGCCCCAGTGGGGGGGGTCCGTCGTTATCTGAACGGCGTAGTTGTGGCTCCGGTCGTGGCGCGTCTGGTAGCTGGCGATGACCGCGGTCTGCTGGATGAAATTCTTGGGTACACCGCCCCCGAGATAAACCACGCCGGTCAGTTTTGCTTTCTCGGTAATGCGAGAGCTCTCCTCCACATCATTGAGCGCATCAATCAGTATCCGCTTGCGAATGTAACGAACGGTCTTTCCCACCTTTACCTTGCGGCCTTTTCGATTGGCGAACATTATCGAAAAACCGATGGCACTATCATTCAAGGCTGGGCAAAAAATCGGGACCCCCTTCCGATAGGCACTCACCAAGATCGAGTCTCTTTCCCTACCGACTTTACTCAAGGTTTTTCCAAGCAAAAACATGAGCTCACGGGAAGAGTAAGGATAGTTGTCCCTCAGGCCATAGGAAAAGCTTTTCTCTATCCAGTTATCGAACTTATAAAATCCCGCTTCATCCGCGAAGACATCATAAATCCTGTCCACCTTGTATTTTCTTAACTTCACGTCGTCGGTCAGGTGGGAGCCAATGTAGTGCTTTCGCCCGTACGCCTCGTAAGCATCGTGATAGAGGTTTGCCCCGGTGCTGACCACGGCGTCGACCATGCGCCGCTTGATGAGGTAAGAAACAACCCTGCGCATTCCCGCGGGAACCATCGCCCCGGCAAGGCCGAACCAAATCAAGACGTTTCGCTTCCGAAGCATCCGCGCCCAGACTTCGATGACTTCCGCAAGTTTTCTCCCCTGAAATCCCGTCCAGAGCATTCCATCAGTGAGCTCGCTGATTTTTCGCTCGGGCCAGACCTCGAGGGGCTCCGTCGGATACTTCAAGATTTTCTGCTTCATCGCTCTAACTAGAACGTGCATGATAAAAATTTTGCTAAAGCACGCCCCGGAGTTCAGAAAGTGATTTTATGGTGAGATCTGGGTGTTCCTCAACCCCCCAATCCCTCCGCTTTACCAAGATCGTTCGCATGCCCGTAGTTTTTGCGCCCTTGATGTCGGTGAAGGGCTTGTCGCCGATGAAGACGCAATCGCTCGTGGACAAGCCCAGCTTCGACGCGGCGAGCAGAAATGGCTCAGGGCTCGGCTTCGTTCGCGGGGTGTCCTCGCCCCCAACAACGATAACATCGAAAAGCTTGATGAACTCGATGCGCTCGATTCTTTTTCTCTTCATCCTTAGTTTGCCATCCATGTCCGTGACCAGGCCTAATTTGTAACCTTTTCCCCCGAGGTACGACAGCGTTGGCTCAGCATCAGCGTAGGGCCTGCTCACCTCAGCAAATGTGGCCCAGTAAAGTTGTGTTAGCTCTTCGATCAACGAGTGCGAAATTTTTTGCTCGGTTCCAATTTCCTCGAGGAGCACCGGCCACCACGCGTCACGATTGTATTTTGTCTCCATGTTCATTCGATCGTCAAGCACTTTGAGTTTCGAGCGGATGGGTGCTTCATCCACCTCGACGCCGCGCTCGACGAGATGTTGGTGCAGCCTCCCTGCGACTGCACGATGTGCGGCCTCCAGGCCGGTCGGCGCATCGGTGAGCGTTTCATCTAAATCGAAGAGCACCGCCTTCACACGCATCATGTTTCGGACCTCCCCTCCCCACCGCAAAATCGGGTTATGTATTCAATTGCGACTTGTGCTGCTCGCCCCAAGATTTCTTCTTCGATCCCTGGAGCCCCACAAATGAGCAAGACGACATTTTTCGTGGCCTCGGTGACTCTAGTCCCATCAGCGTCGCGGTAGGGATAGATCGCAATTAGCTTCTCGGCATCCGCTCCCACGATCTCATTGCCCTTGAGTTCAATCGGCTCGTCCATCCCTATGCCGACAAATTTCTCGCCCTCGCGCGCGAACCTCAGCTCGAGATCCCCGCGCAACTTATCCGCGTCGAATGCGCCCATCGCGATGCCCGTCTTGATTGAGGCGAGGTTGTAGGCATCGACTAGCGTGTTTATTGTCGGGATCTGCTTGCCTGCCAAAACTCTCCGAATGAGCGCCTCGGCCGCTGGGCGAACTTTTGTGGGGTCGATTCCGACGCGCCAGAAGAAGTCCCGGTATGCCCTGAAAATTGGAACATCCTTTACGGTTGCGAGATCGTACGTCCGTTTTATCTCCTCGATCACCTTCTCCTTGAACTGCTGTAACTCCACTTTTTCTCTTTCAACCCTTATCTCATTGGCATGCACAACCAAAACGCGCAGCCCCGGAAAGCGCTCCTCCAAATCCGCGCTGATTTTCAGGACCATCTCGATCACGATCTCCCTAGGAATATCAATCGCCTTATGACTTTCAACCAAATTATACTTGGGCGCCCTATTTGTAGTGGTGAAACGTGTGGCTTTGGGATGTGCTGAATTCGCGGTCCCCGGGGATACGTTGGAAGATAAGTTAAGGGTGTTGGAATCGCACGGGATGTGGTTGGAATTGGTCAACGACGGTCTTGATCAAAAGCGATTGAAGAACATTTTAGAGATATTGCCGAATTTTAACACCCAAATCGAGTCCGTCCAAGCATATCTACAGCATGACCTGCGGATGTTAAGCGCGAAAGACAAAGATCGAAAAGCGGCCGTGCATCATGCAGAAGAAACGATAAAAATAGCCTCTGCAGTTGGAGCGCAGAATGTCGTGGCAGTCGTTACCTACGGAAAACCAACGATCAAAAACCCGAGGGAAAAATGCATTAAAATATTTAGACATTTTGGCAAACTCGGGGCAGAATTTAATGTCGTGATCTCCATCGAACCGCTGGGGGGGAATAGGACCACATTCCTTCCGAGCATCTCTGAGGTTTATGACTTGGTCCAGGACGTGGGCTCAGACCATGTGCGCCTAATGGCAGATACCATGCACATCCACGCCAACGGGGAAAATGTGGCAGAGACCGTCAGGGAATACGCTACAGAAATTATGGAACTGCAATTGCGTGACACGGACTCAAGACCACCGGGACAGGGGAGTATAGACTTTGGCCCCGTGCTAAAAGTTGTTCGTAAAAAATTCAGAGGACTGACATGTCTAGAATATCAACCTGGTTTGAATCCACAGGTGGAATTTACCAAGGCTCTTGAGGCAACTAAAATTATCTCTGCGGCTCGATGATCACCTTAAGAGATTCCTTAGCGTCAGCGACAAGCTTAAAGCCTAGGCCAGATTCTCCCAAACTTAACCGGTGGGTAATCATCTCGTGAACATTCACCTTATGATCACTGATTAGTTTTAGAGCATCCTCGAGGTCCCCGGGCCCCGCGCCGTAGGAGGTCATTATCGACACCTCGTTGCGCCAGAACTCGTTGGCCGGGACGGGAATGTCGATGCC
>DAOVGS010000014.1 GCA_030672285.1 Hadesarchaea archaeon
ATTATTCTTCCCCAATGAAAGGATCCAAATATTGTGACACCAACTACCTTTTGTAAGTGTGCAGTTCCTTTAAAATTTTTTCCAAGTACAGTACCTTTGGCATTTAAAAACGCATCCACCCACACCACGCCAAATGGAGGTATAAATACACCACATGCGTCTTTATCCACAAGATAATTTCCCCTCGTGATGTCTAAGTCAATAGTGTTGTCTACCTTTAGTCTATAGTTTGGGAAACCACCGCTGAGGATCATTTTTTTACCTGAAATCTCGGAATTTATCGCCTTTCTTTTTGGATAAATTTTTGTTATAGCATTCGTATCTCCTAAATCATGAAGTTTTTCCCCATCATAGATCCAACCAGCAGTGACTGCTTGAAATTTATTTTCTTTCAGTTTTCTGAGCGTAATCTCTTTGTCGTTAAACAGCATCTTCTTCCCATATTTTCTGAACATCAGCAACATAAGTTGTATCGGGGTTTCTCCATTTTGACCGAAGAAAAGGAACCACCAGTATTCTTTTCCCAAGGGGGGCAATGTTTCAGCATTGTACATTACACGATCTAACAATGTTTCGCTTACATTCGGCCCATTTATAGAAGAAAGTTTTCGCATAAGACGATATGTTTTTTTGATCCTTTTAATT
Source organism: Hadesarchaea archaeon (assembly GCA_030672285.1). Classification (GTDB taxonomy): domain Archaea; phylum Hadarchaeota; class Hadarchaeia; order Hadarchaeales; family Hadarchaeaceae; genus DG-33. The sequence continues at coordinate 646 of DAOVGS010000014.1, forward strand.
TTGTCGATATCAATCATATTTTATCACATTACTTGCTTTGTCTTTTATGTAAGAATGGCTAAAATCTATTATTAACGCGGCACACAATCTAAGTACATTCCAAATACCTTTGGGGTTCCGTGTTTGTTTTATCAAGGAAATAAATGTGTCCATTGGATTAAACGATGAATTGTCGTTAATTGAATTAATTACTTCATTTAAGTCGATGTTGATATCTATGGTTGCGTCATTTAGTTTTCCAGAAATAGTTTTTATGTATTCCACGCTTTTGTTTGTGGTTTTGATGATATAGCTGACTGGCGCATGACCATTGTATGTTAGAGTAATCTGGATAATTTGTGAACCTAAAATTTTAAGAAATTTTGGCATTTCTATAACATCATGCGCACAAATCTTTCTTTCCTTTTCGTCTATTTCAGCGTCGACAATTGCATCCAAAACTACTCTAATTTGATCTTCAAATCCTTCTTCTTTGACATCATAACCCGCATTTCTGGCGAACTTTATTTTTGCGATTACATCGTCTATAAAATCCTTTGATGATATCTTATTGTCTGATCTCTTCTGTAAAACTCTGGCCCCATCTAAGAGTGTGTTCAATGTCCAAAATCTTGCCATACAATAAGTTTCCAATTCTTCTAATCGCTCCTTGCTCATGGGATTTAATTTAAATACAGAATGTAGTTCATCGTATTTTGTCCAGTCACGTTCAAAGATCAAACCATCTTTTTCTAAGTTATCATAAAATTCAGTCCCAGGAAATGGTGTTGCGATGCCAAATGCACAGTTCATTAAACCTATTTTTTTAGCGTACGCTGGAAATTGTTTTATCTCTTCCTCGCTCTGGCCAGGCAAACCTATCACAAAAGTCCCAGATACATTTGCACCATTGGCTCTTAGTATCCCCACGGCTTTTCTTTGCATATCAAGCGTTATTCCCTTTTTTACATTGTTCAAATCTCTTGGATTCGAACTTTCAATACCCAATTCGTAACTGAGAATGCCGCTATCACACATTTTTTTAACAAGTTCAGGATGTCTAACGATGTTATCTACCCTTGTCATGACAGAAAATGTTATATCTAACTCATGTTTTTGTAATAGGTCGCATAAGCAATCCATCCTTTTAGGATCACCCATAAAATTAGGATCTGTCACAAAAATTGATAGTGGGTTCCCATCGTGAAATGACACAATTTCCAATAGTTCTTGCATTATGTTTTCAGGTGAACGAAAACGTTGTCGACTTTTGTTCATCATAGGTTCGCAACAAAAGATACATCGTCCCCAACATCCGCGTGACATGCTAATCACGTCTAATTCCCTGCCGTTGTTGCTCATATGGTCTTTGTATTTGTGCCTCCTAAGATGTCGTGCTGGAAAAGGCAAAGAATCCAAGTTGTCTATTAGTGGGCGATCTTTGTTATGAATTATTTTTCCGTCTTCTTTGTATGAGACCCCAAGAACTCCATCTGGAGAACCTTTTTGTACTAGCTCTTTCGTTGCGAGCTCGCCTTCGCCCCTAACAATTATGTCAACTTGTGGGCGTGAAAGCAATTCATCGGGCATGGCAGTTGGGTGATAACCGCCAAGCGCTGTTGGAATGCCCATCCTCTTAGCAATTTTGGCAAGACGTAGCCCCTCATTATGATCCGTTGCTGACATGGTTATGCCAACCAAATCGGGATGAAAAATATCAAGAAAGTGTTGAAATGGGTGCTTTTCAAACTCCATATCGATTATATTGAGATTATCAGCGATTCTTTCTATTGATGCGGCGATGTACTCTAAGCCGATAGGAATTACATCTGCTGAAAAACCTAAACCTTTCCTACCCCTTGGTTTTATTAATAAAATTCTTTTGAATGGCATTTTAATCACCATTTATTGTGAACTTATTCATGCATATATATGAAATATTTATATCATATTTAAATACAATAAAAGACGGCGTCTGGAGAAGATGGGGCTACTGAGGAGGGTGGATAAGAAATAAGAGCGAAGCGGGACTGGGGGCTCAAGGCCGAGGAGGATCCAAAGCACGGGTTTTGCCTCTAGCCAACCCCCGCGTTCAAGGTGATGAAACGATATGCCGAGGAGAAAGCCCTTTAAGGTTACCGAACGTCCAGTTTCGCTTTACTGTGTTCGGGGTCATGATTACAAGGAAAGGCTGATTAAACAGTCTAGAGAGTGTCCCGAACCGATGAAGCACGAGGTTTGTAAGCGGTGTGAACTCAACCTAAAAAAGAGGGGAATGATAGGTAAGGTCCTGCAACGGCTCACTTATAGATCTCATTTATGACGTTAGAAATCCCTTGAATATATTTTCTCTAAGCGCTTTCAGGTTAGTACCCACTCAGTCCCCTGCGCTGCGAGGCCAGGTACATCCAAGCCACTATGATAAGACCCGCACCACACGTTTCATGAGGCAGTCTGGGCATTTTTTAAGGAGATTTTACCGGTAAATTCGTGCTTAAATCCCCCCCACACCATGGTCTAAGAGGCGTTTTGGCTGGGGGTAACGTATATCTTTACTTAACTAGTGGTGGGGCCGCCGAGATTTGAACTCGGGTTTCCGGCAATTTGGCGTGAAGCCCCCAAGCCGAGAGGCTAGACCAAGCTACCCCACGGCCCCACAGAGATTATTGCACGGGGCTTTATTTGGGCTTAACGTAGCCCCACTTCTCGAGGGCAACCCTGAGCTCCTTTCTTGTTTCAGCGTACTCGTCGAGCGAAACGCCTTTCAAAGCTGCATCGAGCGCCTGTCGGACCGCTGCAGCTCCAGCTCGCCCGCCCAGCGGATGCCCCCAAGTGCCGCCCCCAACTTGGATGACGATATCTTTTCCGAACATGCTGATGATCTCGGGTATCAAACCAGGGTGCAGCCCGCCCGAGGTGACGGGAAAAACTGGCTTAATCCCATCCCACCCTTGGGCGAGGATATGTTTTTTGCCCTTGATGTTTCGGCCCGTGATTGCCTCCTGCAGCGCCAGCACTTCCTCTCGCGGCGTTTCGAGCTTCCCTATCGCGGTGCCTATGTGGAGCTGGTCGATGCCAACCAAGCGAGCGACCTTCGCGACGGCCAGCATGGACATCCCGTGCTCCCGCTTTCGGGTGAAGGCGGCGTGGAACGCGCGGTGAGCGTGGATCGCGAGCCCCAAGTCTTCGCACTCCTCACGCAGCGATTGAACCCCCGCCCATCCCACCGTCAGGATGTCGACCATCACGTACTCGCCACCTTGCTCCTTCACGAATTTCGCACGGCGGAGCATTTCCCGCGTCTCGGCAGTCACGTTAATCAGATAGCTCTTTCGTTTCCCTGTCTCTCGCTCGGCTCGGTCACGAAGCTTGAGCGACCGCGTCACCCTCCGTTCGAACTGGTTGAACCGCTGCCCGGCGAGGTTCTCGTCATCCTTAAGGAGTTCGATGCCGCCGACCCAGGCCTCGTAGCCCGCTCGGGCGTGCTCCTCGCTGCTCATCCCGACCTTGGGTTTCATCACGGTTGCGGTCAGCGGCCTATCCCTCACCCCGAAGAGCTTTCTGATGCCATCGATGCCGAACTGGGGGCCCCTGAATGATTTGATGAGCTTGGGTGACCACCGCACATCCTCAAACCTGAGATTTTTTACTGCCTTCATCCCGAAGATGTTGCCCGCGATCGAGCTGAGCACCTGGGGCATGTTTCCCGCCTCGAAGAGGTCAAGCGGGTAAGCCACCTTCACCCATCGCCCTTTAATTTCGTAGGCCTTCGCCATGAGCCGCCGCTTTTCGGGCGTCATCGTCGTAAGGGTGGTCCAGGTGCCGATTGAGCTCTCCGAGGCCACGCGCCCCACGGCTTCTCGCATGCTAATACCGCTCGCAGGCTCAACTCTAAACAGGACGATCAAGTCCTCGCGCGCGGGCCTGTAGCTCGGGTCGACGAAATCTAAATACCATTCGGTCTTCATGTTATCGGACCAATTCATAATAGCTTTTCAGGTAAAAATACACGCTCAGCGCTTGAATTTCGCTATTTCTTCGGTCAGGTCTATGCTCGTGAGCACCGTGCTCCTGCAGCAGTAGCGCTTGATTCCCAGCTCATCGAGCACGCGCTTGGGCTCCTCCCCCTTTTTGACGCGCTGCTCGAATTCCTCGTACTTGTCGCCCAGCAGCTTGCCACAAGTTATACAACGAATCACCCGCACGCGATCACCTATACGATTTTTGGTAACGGGCCCTAGCTCCGGGACCCCCAGGCTTCTTGGGCTCCTTGAAGCGTACGTCGCTCTTCACCAGGGTCCAATCATGTTGCTTGAAAAGCTCTCGCACCTTGGGATCACCCGACCACTTGATGAGCCCTCGGGCGATGGCCGTACGAGCGGCATCCGCCTGTCCCATAAATCCTCCTCCGACAACATCGACCTCGATATCCACTTGGCGAGCAAGCTCGGGCACCAAAGTTAAGGGTTCGAGGATTTTTAGACGCGCAAGCTCCGGCTCATAGACATCGAGAGCGCGGTGGTTGATGAATACACGCCCCTGACCATCTCTAACCGTAGCGCGAGCGAGCGCGGCCTTCCGTCTACCAGTTTCGAGCACGATTTTCATCTCAGAACCTCGCTCCTAAGTGTTTGCTGAGGGCCCCAATCCTTATAAAGCGTCGCGTGCCGAGCCGTTCGAGGCTGGCTTCGGGAAGGGTTTGCATCTCCTTACCTGCGAACTCTGGGGGGACTCCAACGTGGGCGCGCAATCGACCGTAGGCCCCCCGCCCACGAGGTTTGTCAAATGGTAGCATCCTCCTGACCGTTCGGCGTACGAGGTCTTCGGGGCGCTTGAGGTGGAAGGGTCCCTTGCGGGGATTGGTGAGGTTTCGAATCTCAAGCCAAGCGTCGTAAGCGTCGAAAGTAGCTTCTTTTCTACCGGAAATCACGACTTGCTCGGCGTTCACCACGGTCACGCGCTCGCCCTCGAGTAGGCGTTTCGCTGCGAAGCTCGCGAGCCTCCCCAAGACCAGATCTTTCCCGTCGATGATCATGTTCATCACTCCATCAGTTTGACGCCCTTGCCGCTCGGGTTTTGCTCGAGCAACTGTTGGACGGTCAACGCATTGCCGCCAGCGGCCATGATTTTCCGTCTAGCGGCAGCCGAGAACTTGAAGGCAGCGACGGAGATCACGTGGTTTAGCTTGCCGGCTGCCAAGACCTTGCCGGGCACGACGATGGTGCCCCTCTCGCCCGAGTATCGGTTCAGATGGCTGAGGTTGACTTCAGCCCGAGCTCGCCGGGACCGCTCGAGCCGCTCCGCTAGGTCGAGCCAGAGTTTTACCCCCTGCTTCTTGCCCGCAGTGCGAAGCTCTCGCACGAGCCTCCGCAGCACGGGGTTCGTTGGTCCTGTCGGTCTTGGCATCTCGACACCTTGACGATTGACACACTTTCTAGCTTTCTCAAAATAAACCTATGGTGGTGCGGGGGACAGGATTCGAACCTGCGAACCCCTTAGGGACGAGGCCCTAAACCTCGCGCCTTTAACCTAGCTTGGCTACCCCCGCCCGAATCAGATTTCGTCACCAAAAGATAAAAACTACCACATATTGCTTGGTTTTTCCCTACCTAGGGTCTCGCGCTGGGCCATCCGCTCGAAGCGCGTCTGCTTCTTTGCCTGCTTGTAGCAGTTCTTGCAGTAGGATTTTCCCATCGTTCGCTTCGCGCAAGCGTGGTGGAGCTCGGCGCCGCAGCTCGAGCACTCGATGGTCGGTGGCTCGAGCGGCTTACCACAGATGGGACAATCGACCACACAATCACCAAACTAACGTGACCTATCTCAACATGACTAATAAAACAATAGAAAAAAAAAATGGGGGCTGTTAGTTAAAGTCCCCCTGCAGCGCCCGGCGTCTTTTCCGCCATGTAGATCCTGTAAGACACGAAGAGGGCAAACAAGCCCGCGATAATGGCCAGATAAACGCCCCATCCAATCGATGCCCCAGGCCAAGGGCTAGCCAAAGTCATCACCGCTCCGAGAAGGCCGATCAAGCCCCCAAGTGCTCCAGCGCCCGCGTTCACCAACGGTCGAAGGTTTTCGATTCCAGGAACTGGAACTATCCTCTTGGTGAGTCCCCAAGTAATGGCCGCGCCAAGAAGGATCAAAAACCCGCCTAACCATGGTGCCCATCCACCACTCAAAGACAACCCTATTCCGAAGGCACCGGTCCAGCTTTGCCAGGTCCCAATTGCACTTGCCCACATTAGGATGCCTGCAATACCCAGAAGTATATCCAGTCGCGCTAGGATGCCCGCGCCCGTAACCGGTCTTCTTTCCACTTCTTCACCTCCCACAGATTTCTACCCGTTGACCCCTTATAAATTCACTCAACCGCGCCAAGAGACCCTCCGGATCGCTGGTTGCTCTAGCAGGTAAAGTCGGTAGGCCACGTAGAGCCCAAACAGGCCCGCGAGGATCGTGAGGTAGAGCCCCCACCCCGGCGAGCCCGGCGCGACTTCCAGCCCGTAGGTGACCGCCCCGAGAATGCCGAGCAGACTCCCCAGTGCCCCGACCCCGGCGTTCGTTAAGGGCTTCCGCATGATTAGTTGCTTGATCCCCAAGAACTCGTAGTTCACAAGCGTCCCCAAGAGCAGGAGCAGTCCACCGATAAATGCAGCCACGCCCTGCCAGCTCCCGAGCGCGTTCGCGGATTGCCCGTCGAAGGACTGCCAAGGGGTGAAAGAGCCGATGAGCATGAGCACGCACGCAATACCCAACAAGAACTCGGGCTTGACCACCTCGTTCATCACTCGCCTCAATCCATCCCCTCGCTTAATTGGACGCTGATGTTTAAAAGTTTGGTCAGAGTTCTGGTTTCAGCAGCTCCTTGTTTAAGGTCGTGTAGGAATTATTGCTGACTTGGTAGAAATTCCGGACGTGCTGGATGTTCATGAATTGACCGTCGAATGCACCCTCGTTTGCATATGCTGCGACCACCTCGCCGATGAAGAGGGTGTGGTCACCGGTCGTGAGCTGATCCACGAGCTTGCACTCCAAGTGGGCAACGCATTCCTCGATGACCGGCGATTTAACGATTTTTGCGGGTTTGGCTGTCAACCCGAACTCGGAGAACTTGTCGTGCCTGCGCCCAGAGAACCTACCACATTTGTTCGCTTTGTCCAGGATTTCAACGGTTGGGATATTTATCACGAACTCGCGAGCGCTCGAGATGAGCTCGTGTGAGTATCGGCGAGGGGCGACGAGGATTCCCGCGAGCGGAGGGTTCATAGAAAGCGGGGTGGCCCAGGCGATTGTGATTATGTTGGGCTTTTTGGTCGCGGGGTCGATGCAACTGACGAGGACGACAAGCCTAGGATAGATTAGCCTGTATGCTTTCGTGTTCGGCACTTCTATTTTTCTCATTTCATCACGTGAGGTGCCCCGGGCGGGATTTGAACCCGCGTCGCAGCCTTTCCCCGTCTGGAACTCGAAAGGGCTGTATGATTTCGGCGCTTATGCTTGACCGTCCTACACCACCGGGGCACGCTATAGTTTTGCTTGACGGGTTAATTAACCGTGCTGTTATTTTGTCAAGAGGTGGTGGGCCCGGGGCGATTCGAACGCCCGACCACCCGGTTATGAGCTTCGCCCAACTAGAAAGTTGTCGGACGCTCTAACCTAGCTGAGCTACGGGCCCGCTTCAAATTTTATCGTGATTGAATAAAACGTTTGCTAAGACAAAATTAAAAGGGGGGCCGCGCGAACTATTGCAAGGTGAAGGTTTGGCGGCCAAAATTCTGGCTCACGGCGATACCGACGGCATATGCTCGGCAGCCTTGGCGAAGGCGCGTTTTCCCGAGGCCGAGGTCTGGTTCACCCGCCCGATAGCCCTGCTGCGCGATCTCAACAAGGTCGAGCTCGGCACCGCGGTCTTCATCTTAGATATAGCGGTGAGTGAGACCCACAAGGGGGAAATTTTCAAGCGCATGCGCGAGCTGGCGCAAAAGGATGAGGTCCTTTACATCGACCACCATCCCCTCCCCCCCGACACGTTGAAAAAAGACATCCCGGCGACGCAGTTTGCTCACGAGATAGGGGCGAGCGCTTCGGAAATCACCTTTCGATTATTTAAGTCGGACATCAACCCGGACTTGGATCGAGTCGCTCTCTGGGGCGCGATCGCCGACTACTGCGAGGAAACCGAGTTCGTGCGCGATGGGCTGAGCAAATATGACAGACGGACGATTTACATGGAGGCGGGACTGCTCAGCCAGGCGCTGGGCGAAGCTGGAGGGAACTATCCCTACAAGCGCGATGTCGTGCTCAAGCTAGCGCAGGGCAACCCTCCGACGGAAATCCAAGAAATCGTCGATCGGGCGCTCAAAGCGACGAAGCGCGAGTGGGAGGTATGGCGCTACGTCAAGGAGCACGTCACGCGAGAGGAAAACATCGCGATTATTTACGATTTACCGTCGGGAAGCCTAGGAAAGGCAGCACTCTACGCTTTGGGGGTAACTGGTGTAGATGTTGGCATTTGCACACGAAAGGACGACGATGAGGTGGACGTGAGCATGCGACGTCGAGCCGGGGCGAAAGTGGATCTGAACGAGATGCTCCGACACATCACCGCCCGTCTCGGGGGATCTGGCGGTGGACACGAGGGCGCTGCTGGTGCGACGATTCCAACCAATCTATTCGACACCTTCCTGGAGACGGTCAAGAAGGAGATCTCGCCCGTGATAAGCCACAACTTAGCACTCAAGAGATAGCTAGAGCAGCTCCACCTCGATGCCTTTCCCCGCTTCCCTCGCCTTTTGGTAGACCACCCAGTCGGTCGCGATGTCTTGGACGGCGAGGCCCGTCGAATCGAAAATCGTTATCTCTTCGTGCGAGGTGCGACCGGGTTTCTTCCCTGTCACCACCTCTCCGAGATCGGCGTAGATATCACCGCGTGCGATGACGCCTTCCGAAAGGGGGACGTTTACCTCCCCGCCGTGGATGGCCTGTTCCACATCATCGACGACAACTTTCGCACGCGTCAAAATTTGCGGGTCGAGTTCCTGCTTGCCCGGGGCATCGGCACCAATTGCGTTGATGTGCATACCCTCTGACACCCAGTCGTTCATGAGGATGGGTTTCCTGGCGGGTGTGGTGGTCACAACGACATCTGCACCCTCGACTGCTCTCCCGGTATCTCCAACGGCTTTTACGTTGACCCCAAGTTGCTTACCCATCGCCTCGGCGTACTGTCGTGCATTTTCTGCAGATATGTCATTGACCCGAACCTCTTCAATGTCGAGCACCTCTTTCAAGGCGATCAACTGAGTCCTAGCTTGAACCCCAGCCCCAACCATCGCGACGATGTGTGAGTCCCTCCGCGCTAGATACTTCGCCGCGACGGCACCGCCTGCACCCGTCCGTATGTTGGTGATCCATGTCCCGTCCATGATCGCGAGTGGGGCGCCGGTTTTTGGGTCCAAAAGCACGATGACCGCCATCACCGTGGGTAAGCCATGTTTCTTCGGGTTTAGGGGATGTGCGTTGACGATTTTCACCCCAGCCGCGCCCTGCTCCTCCAGGTAGGCGGGCATCACCCTGAAGTCGCCATCGTAGCGGTCGAAGTAGACGTAGGACTTCGGGGGCATCTGGGCCTTGCCGAGTCCCTTGGCGCGAAATGCACTCTCAACAGCTTCGATTGCCTCGCGCATTGTGATTAGCCCTTCGACATCCGCTCGAGAAAGCAAAAGTACCTTCAAGTAAACACCATTAGTCTTTGGGAAACTGATGGCTTGAATTTTTCTGTTCAAAAAAGTCAAGGCGCCGGGGAGAGGACTCGAACCTCCGACCGCCCGGTTGCTGTGCACAAGCATGTCGTCCTCGGTAATTGAGGTTCGTTCTTCATCCATGCTTGGTTTAACAGCCGGGTACTCTACCTACTGAGCTATCGGGCCCTTACGGTACCCCGGCATTCCCCGGCATTATGTACTTTTTTATGAAACTCTATAAACTTAGTTATCTCATTTGTGAGTCTATACCTGAGGCTTCTACCGCTACCAACTTTTTCCACTAAAAAGAGGAAAAATCGTTCACTTGCTGAGATTTTTAAGCCGCCCGAGCATGAACTCGAGCATTGCCCCAAGGTTCGCCTCGTTATCAAAATCTCTAACTACATCATGAAGTCTTGTTTTTGGGCCGTGCGATAAACGTTTTGCATCTTTAACCATCAGTGGCAGAGCGCGAACGATGTTATCGACTATCGTCACATCCGCCGCCTGCGCCGTTCTCGACATCGGGTTCAAATCGATCGCGATGACGCGCTTGCCGAGTTTCTTCAGGGCTTCAGTTCGATCGCCATCCTCAAGCGGGACGAGCACGACGTCCGCAGCCCCTATTCCCCTCTGATCGATTTTCCTGCGGTCGCTGTGCACTTCCTTTATTCGAGTTGAGAATTTTCGCCCGGCTCCAAGCACTTCTTTTGCGCCGTGCTTGCGGAGACACTTGGCTATCGCGGCCTCACGCCTCACCGAGCCGTGAAATAGGTTGACCTCGATTTTCGCATTTGCGGCCTTCGCCAGCTTCACGATTTCAGCCGGTACGAGCGCGACGACGTTGCCGTTCACGGAGATTACGGGGTGTTTTGCCAGCAGGAGCATCGCAGCCGCCGCCTCGACGGCGCGTTGGGCATGTTTGGTCGTTTGTTCACCCAAGATATAATCGAAGGCCTCTCCCCGGCCGTGTGCCGCCAGTCCCGCGGGCACCACCAAGCCAGCCTTGAACCCTTCGACGAGCCGCTCCCGAGTGCGCAGCGACTCCGCGCGTGGGTGCCGAGGCGAAACTTTGTCCATAAAATCATCAGCTAATTAGTTCCGGCTCGCTTAAACCTGACTGCAAAAAGCTTTTTTGCAAGCCAAGCAACTTCAAACCTGATGAACACATGGCGAAGCCACACATCAACTTGGTATTTATCGGCCACGTTGACCACGGAAAGTCCACCCTCATCGGCAGACTTCTCGTCGAGCTCGGTGTAATTGCGGAGAAAGAACTGAGCGAGGAGGCGGGGAGCTTCAAGTTCGCTTGGGTGATGGATCGTGAGAAAGAGGAGCGCGAGCGCGGGCTGACGATTGATGTCGCCTACCGGAAGCTCGAAACTTCCAAGAATTACATCACGATAATCGACGCCCCAGGGCACCGGGACTTCGTCAAGAACATGATCACCGGTGCGAGTCAGGCTGATACGGCGGTGCTCGTGGTCGCGGCGGACGACGGCATCATGCCCCAGACCCGGGAGCACGCGGCGCTCGCCTTCACTCTTGGCGTGGGGCAGCTCGTGGTGGCGATAAACAAGATGGACCTCGTGGGTTATAATGAGGCGGCCTACGACAAATTGAGGGACGATTTGGTAGCGCTGCTGGGCGGCATAGGCTATCGCAACGCAAGCGAGTTCTTTTACGTGCCGATCTCCGCCTTCCACGGCGAAAACATAACGAAGGCCAGCTCAAAAATGTCGTGGTACAAGGGACCGACCGCGCTTGGGGCGCTGGAGACGTTTACGGAGCCGGAGAAGCCGATTGACAAGCCCCTTCGAATTCCCGTGCAGGATGTCTTTTCGGTCACGGGCGTTGGGACCGTACCCATAGGACGGGTTGAAACCGGTGTGTTAAAGGTCGGCGACAACATCGTGTTCGAGCCCCTAGGGAAGAGCGGTGAGGTCCGCTCGATCGAAATGCACCACGAACCAATGCAGCGGGCCGTGCCCGGGGACAACATAGGCTTCAACGTCCGCGGCGTTTCAAAAGCCGATGTGAGGCGGGGAGATGTCGCTGGGCACCCCGACAAGCCACCCACGGTCGCGAGCGAGTTCACGGCAAAGATCATCGTGCTCGCGGTGCCCACCGAGCTCACCCCGGGTTTCGCGCCGTTATTCCATTGTCACGCCGCGCACGTGTCCGGGAGGTTCGAGGAGATCCTCCAGAAGATCGACCCGCGCACGGGGGCAGTTGTGGAGGAAAAGCCAAGCGCTCTGCGAAAGGGCGATGCAGCCCTCGTCCGCGTTGTGCTGAACAAACCCATCGTGATCGAACGCGCCAGCGAGATTCCCGAGCTGAGCCGCTTCGCGGTTCGCCACGGGGGGCAGACGATTGCGGCGGGGATGTGCGTCGACCTAGTGCCGGCGAAATAAGCGGGCATTAACATCAAGCGTGAAGGGTGCGGTCGGAAGATGTCAACAGGGGTGTTGACATTGACTTTTTTATTATAACCAAATGTTACCGTCTGAGCTCCGGCGGGTCAGAATCCGTTTTTGTCAACAGGGGTGTTGACACAAAATTTCTCCCTTTATAAACAACCTCCACCCAAAGCCTCGGCGGGAGCTTGGTAAAGACCGGGAGATGGCATCCACTAGCAGAACGCCTTAGTCGGTGGGCCAGAATTCGTCTGCTCAAAGCGGCCCTTAGAGAATGGACCCAGATTGAGGTCGCGAGAGCATGTGGCGTGAGTCGTCAAGCTGTTTCTAACTGGCTCGCCAAAGAAGCGCACCACCCGAACGACAGAAACGCCAGCGTGCTACTCAAATTAGCATGGCGAGTTGATAAAAAACGAGTGAAAGATATCCTTCGAGCGGAAGCCAAACGTTATTCGTCTGAACTCCGACGGATCGGAATCGCCTTTTAATGTC
>DAOVGS010000015.1 GCA_030672285.1 Hadesarchaea archaeon
GCTCGAAATCGAGGCTGGGCATCAGCTCCTCGTAGGCCTGCCGGAGGTCCTGCGCGGTGAGGGTGGAGAACTTCATCCGTTTCGCGCGATTCAGGGAGTCCTCGCCGCACAGATATTTGAGCACGTTGTAAGCGATGACCGATCCTTCAATGTCAAAATCACAGGCGGATATGAACTCGTCCGCGTCCTTCGCTAGCTCTTTGATCGCCTCAACGAAAACCTTGGTGCGCCCGGCCCTGCGGTCCACCTCATACGTCGGACGCCAGTCGATATCGTAGACGGGGTACGTGCGCATGGGCTTCAGGTTCTTGAGGGTGAAGAGGTGCCCTAGGGCGGGGACGACGACCATCCGCCCGCCGCCGCGCTCGAACTCGTAGTAGGGGACGCCGTTGAACTCCCCCTCTTCCGGTCGCTTCTCTGCGAGGGCTGAGGCTATCTTGACGGCCGCGCTCGGCTTCTCGCACACGATGAGGGTCTTGCCCAGGTAGAGCCCCAACCCATTTTTAGCTTCTATTATAATAGTTTGAGCACAGAGTTTCACTCGAGCGGTGTTTCGGGAGGCTTTCGCGCGAGTGGTGGCTTTCGTCGAGTAGTAAATCGCGAATTCAGTTTTGTCTTAAAATGATACTACCTGAAGATCAGTTTTTTTCCACGACCCGTGAGGGCTAAGGTGAGGCGCCCTCTTTTCCTTCTCTTTAAGATCTTCCCCTCCTTCGCGAGCTTTTTCACCCTATTTCTAATTGTGTGCTCGGGGAAATCGATCAGCTTGCGGATTCCCTTGATATTCGTTCTGCCATAGGCGAGCGCCTGAAGGATACCGATGTCGATGCAATGTCTTAACAGTGGTTCATGAAGTGGAGCGATGATGCCCTCCCTTCGTTGCAGGAGTTCGATGTTGTCGAGCATCGTAAAGCAGAAGTGTTTTTTGATCACCTCCTCCTCCGTGAGGTAAGTCTTCAAGATTTCGTCCCATCTAAGGTCCCCGCCGCGCCTGATGATCGTCGCCATGTCCTCCAGGTCACCTTCTCTTTCGGTGATCGACTTCAGCAGGAACACATCCTCGAGGCTCAGGAGGTGTAAGACCAGCTTCCCGAACGCCATCGTTTCCGCCCGACTTTTCATCTCATCGGTCAGGAAGAGGGCGTTGCAGATGACTTTGGTGAACAAATCGAACCTCGGCGACCCCTCGGCGACGTATATGCCGCTGGGGTTGAGCTTCCGATCGCTCGGCGTGAGCTCCTTTTCACCAAGCGGCTTAAAACCTGAGGCGAGCAAGGCACCGCGCAATTTCGAGAAATCCCCCTTGTCCTCCACGACCACATCCAAGTCCTTCGTCGCCTTTTTTAACCCGCGCAAGAGCAAATTCGCGCCGCCGAACAAGTACGCATGAACGGTTGTGCTAAGCTTTTCGCCCAGCTTCCGAAGCACCGTGATCCCCTTCTCCGCCTCCGGGGGGAGCGAAACCAGAACACCGTAGAGACTCGCTTTATCGGCGAATTCATCCCAAGGCAGGAAGGCCTCGACGTTGAGCACTTGCAGCCCCTTGATGTAGTTCTGGAGGTCCACCCACAGCGAGAGCACCCCAAATTTCCTCGCCAGCGGTTTGACCTTCGCCGGGTCTATCTTGTCGAGGTTCTTCAAGTAAAAGACGGCGCACATGGTCCCCTCAGCTTTGCCCTCGGAAGCCGTCAACGCGTGCACGAGGACCTCTTCGATCGAGACCTCCTTTGCGGGCTCGAAGTAGTAATCGTGGGGGGAGGTGTACTCGACCCCATACCGCCCGAACAACGAGAATGCCGTCAAGCTCCCCCGCGCCTGCTTGCCGGCCGGAACCTTCTTGAGCTTGAATCCATTCGACCGGATCAAGATCGCGTAGGGCTCGAGCCCCGTGGCTTCCCGCTCGCGCTCCAGCAGTCCCAAGAAGGCCTTCAGGTCTGGGTCGTCGATCAGGGTGTAAAGGCCGTCGAGCTTGCGCACCACCCCCAATGCCATGAGCCGCCTCAGGGTCTGGTAGGTAGTGGATTGGGCGAGCCCGGTTTTTCGCCGGAGTTCCTCCAAGCTTGAGGGCTTCGAGAGGGCGAGCAAAAGCTTCTCGCTCGAGCCCCCCAAAAGCGTCTCGAGGTCGTACCTGTCCGCGAGCCCCTTCAACAAGCTTCCCTTGACGTTTGGGGCCATGACCACCCGCCCCCCGGCCTTCTCGCAGTACCCTTCCCCTATGAGTTCCCTCGCGATCGCGGCTGCCCTGGGGTAGCTCAGCCCCATGCTCGACGCCAGCTCCCGGACGGTGAGGGTACCGCTCACCAGCAGCTTTAATGCTTTGAGTTTGCCGAGTTCCATCCTATTCCCCCTATTTATTACATTAATACGATAATCATTTATAAAGAGTGTTGTTTTAGCATAATAAAGGCCTAATAATGTTAAACCGAAAATAATAGACTACGAATAGCTTTACATATCGGATTTTGATTATATCAGAGACGGATAGTATCCCTGATCACTGAATCCCCACCATTTCAAGCTGGAGGACCCTGAGGATAACGCCTTCAGGGACTGGTTGAGGTCGAGATTTTGATGCCGGGTCTACTTCGTGGGGTGGCTTTCGTCGAGTGAGTACTTCTTCGGTCGCTTCGCCGCGAGGGCGGAGGCTATCTTGACGGCCGCGCTCGGCTTCTCGCACACGATAAGGGTCTTGCCCAAGTGAACCCCCCGACCCATTTTTGGCTCCTTCTATAATAGGTTTGAGCACGGAGTTTTGCTTGAGCGTTGGGGGAGGAGGAAGAGGAATGGTAACACACCGTTGTCTTCTTCTAGTCGAAAAAAAGAAAATGAAAAAGCAATCGAAGTTGGTTTATCCTTCGGGTGCCTTCAATTTTCCATGCAAAGCGTAGAGTTCCGTATCTGGAATTTTTTTAATGCTCGCATCTTCTATTCTCATTTTTCGCCAGTTATTGTCGCGCGTCCAACCTCTTT
>DAOVGS010000033.1 GCA_030672285.1 Hadesarchaea archaeon
TATGTGTACGCGGGATGGAGCGGGACCCCGAGTTTCTCGGATAGTTCCACCGCCAGGGGTGGGGTGGGCTTCAAATATGGGGGTGAAAGGTATGGGGATAGGTCCGCGTCGAATTTCTTCCCCGCCAGCGCCTTTTCGACCACCTGGGCCCACCACTCCTCGCAGTAACCGGCTAGCATGAGCGGGTGATTGTTCTCGAGAAACTCGCCAAAACCTATGAGGATGTCCCCTAGCGACAAGATCTCGACGACTCGGTCCCTGAGTTCAAGTGCTTGCTCGACCGAATTCACCTGAACCACCGAGCCGTCGTCGAGCTTGACGATCGGCCCTTCGATCGAGTCCGCAGGCGTTACAGCGCCGCTCTTACCTGGTCGCTCCATCTTGAGTTGGGTCCCAACCGCTATGAAATCGTCGCATATCGTCATCGTAGCGGGGTGGACGCCGACCGCAGCTATGCCTGTATTCCTCGCACGCCCGTAGCGAAGTCTGAACCCTCCTTCCCGGCTCGGATGAGAAAAAACGGGCCTGCCGGCGATCACATCATCCAGATACTTGTCCCCTTTTGGGTAAGCCAACGCAGCCTTTTCCTCTGCCTGCACCTTGGCGATCGACTCGGAAAGCCAACCCCAGCCGTCGATGTTCAGCTTGC
Organism: Hadesarchaea archaeon; assembly: GCA_030672285.1. Taxonomy (GTDB): domain Archaea; phylum Hadarchaeota; class Hadarchaeia; order Hadarchaeales; family Hadarchaeaceae; genus DG-33. The sequence goes on from DAOVGS010000033.1 coordinate 650, forward strand.
TCACGTACTTTATTATCTTCGGCGCCTTCTGCAGAACTCCCTCCACCAAGGCCAAGACCGCCCCTCCCCGGACGAGGTTGTGCCCTATCCGCTCGAGGTCGCGGTAGGCGGTTACCGAGATATCCCGCTCGGTCGGTTCGCCTGTTATCTCCACCGGAATATTGCGCACGGCGGCGCGGATGTCGTCAGCGGATGGGGGGGTGTATTGGAGGTGGGCGATATCGGTAGCGTAGAGGTCAGCCTCCTCCACAAATCGCTCAATCTCGTTATCGGTCGGCTTGTAGGGACCTAAGTACAACTTTCGCCGCACGAAGTCCCCGGTGAGGACGGCGAGCGCAGTTGCTGTGCCCCCCGCCGACCTGATCGGGCTGGCGAAGTAAAGCGCGAGGTAGGGTGAGCCATCAAAATTTTTTCTTATTTCAACATGGGTTATGCCCTCAAGCGGTGCTGTCACGATACCCTCGGTTATTATCGCGAGCGCCGTCCGGACTGCCTGCTCCGCCGCCTGCTGCTCTTGAAATCCTCCAAAGTGTCCGTCGACGATCATCTCGGCTATTTTTAGACTCAGCTCCTCCCGTGGCATCTCCTTCTCGAGCTCGCGTATCACCTCCGCCACGCCGGGTGGTCCGACAAGTTCCTCGACCCTCGCGGCGAGGTCTTCGGCCCGGGGGATTTCCAGTTCCAGCTCTGGGTCGTAGCCCAGCGCCCGGGCCTTCTTGGCTATCTCGTAAATTTCATCTATTTGCCGCTCGAGTTCTTTGAAGTAAGCCTTCATTTCCTGCGTGACATCCATCATCTACCCACCAAATCCCCTAAACTGTTGATAACAGGGTCGGAACCAATTCTAATCTGAATTTTTTTCATGTCTAATCACGTTGAGCGCGGGGGCTGGGCCGATTGGTAGATGGCAAAAAATCGTCTTGCCGAGGAGGATTTTCTACCTTTCGGCCAATCACCACCCAACCCCCGTTTCGCCCTGTTATTTTTATCGACCGCTTGAGCGAGCTCACGCAAAATGGATCACCCTAGCCTGATGGGTTTGTAAATCGATGACGGGCACGATTCCCGGCGTGGGCTTCACCCCAAGCCTCCGCATGTAAATGGTCGTCTCTTGGAAGGTTCCCGAGTTAACCACTTCCACGCCGCGATACCGCTCGTACCCGTAAACGTGAATGTGGCCGCAGTGAAATACGTCGGGCACCTCCTCTATCACGAGGTAATCCTGCTCCTCTGGCGATATCGCCGTGCGCCCCCCATAGACCGGGGCGAGGTGCCGCTTCTGCAGGAGTTTGATCATCGGGGGCGTGGATTTCTGCCGGTTCAGCCCGGGCATCGTCGCTATTAAATCGTCGAAGCTCCTGCCGTGATAGATCAGAAAATTAACATCATGAAGGGATACCCGTGCTGGATTCCCGACCATGACCGAGTTCAGGTCGTAGAGGCCTCCCGCAATATCTTTTTGGATCGCTGGCTGGGGCTCGGTGGGGCGAACGGCATCGTGGTTCCCGGGCGCTATGATGATGGTGATGTGCTCAGGCACTTGGGCCAAGAGCTTAGCTGCGGCGTCATATTGCTTGATGACATCGTTGATGAGCAACTCCTCCTCCTGCTGGGGATAAATCCCAACCCCATCGACTATGTCGCCTGCGATTACCAGGTACTTGACCCTGCTCGCTAGCTCCTGCTGCTGGGCGTTGCCCGCCTCACCCCGCAACCAATTCACAAACTTTATGAACGTATCTTCGAGGAACATCTCGCTCCCGACGTGCAGGTCCGATATCAGCGCCGCGCAGGCGGGATCCTCAGCGCGGGAGAACTCGTGTGTGATGGGTAAGTCAGGCCAGATGATGTCCCTGACTAACAACCTAGGGGCGCGGTCTCCGCTCCGCACATCCCCCACGACCCCAACTATCTCATCCACGACCACTTCTGCCGCCTTTCGCATGAGCTCCCTCCGTCCTTTAAAGACCCACGCCGATACCAGACCGTCCAAATCCTCTATCTCGAAAACTACGTGCCCCCCCGAGGTCTCCCGCTTATCTGAGACCATCCCGATCACCTTCACCAAGGTCCTATCCTCGAAGCTCCTCAGATTGCTGATCGGGACCGCATCGTGAAAGTCGATGCGCTTCCGGAGGATGCGGCTCAAGCGCTCATAACGGTCCCTGAACACGTTCACGAAGTCCTTCAGCTTCCCCTCCGTGTAGCTCCGCCCGGTGATATCTTTAAGCACCTTGACCCGGGGCTCGAACTCGCCGGCCTTCGGTTTGAATTTGACGTGGGTGGGCTCTGGTAATTTTTCTGCAATTTTCCCCGCTCTGGGTGCCTCCCCTGCTTCAGGTAGGCTCGGCCCGGGTGGAGGAACCATGGGCGTGGGGGCTGTTTCAACGTCCACCCCTTCCAGAATTTTTGTGATGAGATTGGCCGTTACTAAAAGGGGCTTGCTCTCCATTTCCCTGATTCTAACCAGCACCCGCTCGACTGCGGACTCCATATCATCCTGCCTGTGCAGTGTGTTGAGCGCGTCCGGCGTCAGCTGCATGTCCGCATCCATGAACTTGCGAACCAACGAGGTGTCGTCCATAAAAACCCCCTACACGAGCGTCAGCTGCCGCGGAAGTTGGAGTGCTTCGAGGCTGACGATAGGGTGCTCCCCCTGAACCGCCGCCCTCGCTTGGATCGGCGTGATGCTCAGCGTTATCTCCTTGGTCCGCCCGTAGCGACCCTTGCTGATAATCTGGGCGTTGATGATCCCTAGCATGTCGAGTTCGGAAATCAGGTCACTGACGCGGCGCTGCGTTAGCACATCCAACCCACTCTGCCGGCATAGCGCGCGATAGACAGCGTACACGTCGCCGGTCACTATCTTGCGGGAGTTCTTCTCCGTCAAGAGCACGACGCTGAAGAGTACCAATTTCGACTGCGAGGGCAACGTTCGAACGACCTCCACCATCTTGTCCTTCTCCATCTTCTCGAAAGCCAGTTGGACATGGGTCACGGTGACCATCTCCACGCCCTCGCGCTCGGCTAGCTCGCCCGCGATACGCAGCAGGTCGAGGGCCCGCCTGGCATCGCCGTGCTCCCTCGCCGCGTGAGCCGCGCAGAGTGAGATCACGCCGTCGCCCAGCACGCCGTCAGCGTAGCTCATCTCCGCTCGCTTCTCCAATATGTCTTTGAGCTGAAGCGCGTTGTAAGGGGGGAAAACTAGCTCCTCCTCGCTGAGGCTGCTCCGAACGCGGGGGTCTAGGTAGTTCATGAAGTTCAAATCGTTGGAGATGCCCACGATACTCACTTTCGCTTTTATCAGGTCGGAATTCATACGGGTCAAATTGTAGAGAACCTCATCACCGCTCTTCAGTACAAGCCTATCGATCTCGTCCAGTACGATCACCGCGAGCTGTGGGTCGTGATCGAGCGCTCTGAAGAAACATCGATAGACTTCATCCGTCGGCCAGCCCGTCATCGGGACGCTTTCGGGAAAACCTAGGGAATTCGCGTGCTCCCTGCCGTAGCGCTCCCTGAGCTTATCCAAGAAGGTGTTCGCGAGCGTCGCGAGAATTCGGTACTGGGTGTTGACGACCTCGCAGTTAAGATAAACTGGCTCAACCATCCGAGGCGCATGACTGCTCACGCGCTTCAGCTCCTTCACCACGTACTTCACGCTAGCCGTCTTCCCCGTCCCCGTCTTGCCGTAGATTAACAGGTTCGACGGCGTCTCCCCTCTTAGGGGGGCCACGAGTATCCGCGCGAGCTGATGAATCTGCTCACCCCGGTGCGGTAGTTCCTCGGGTGTGTAGCTCGGTCGTAGATACTCCCGGTTTTTGAATATCGGCTTCGTCACCAACAGCATGTCGAACAGGCTTTCCGAACTCATTTTTACCCACCTCCTCTCCTGCTTTCTCAAGGGACTCACTCAACCGCTTGCTCCAGCCGTCGAGCGTCGCAGCCAAGCGATTGATCAGGAACCGCTCTTGGGGCGGTAGGGAACCAGCTCCCTCTGGGGAAAGCGCCAACCGAACCAGCTTCGGGATCCTGACCTCCATCAGGGTTGAGACTTGGGTCTGGATCTCTTCGGCTTTCTCGTGCTCTCCGGCCGCCCGTGCAAATGCGATCCTTTGAGCGATTGACGAATAGAAATCATCTGGAAGGGGTGTGAGTTCAGATTCACGCTCCTCCGCCAAGAGGAGCTTCCGGAGTTCCACTGACGTGAGTTTCTGGAGGGGCTCCACGAACCCATGACGCTCGAGGACCGCGGCCTCCCACGTCTCAAGCTCCGTTTCCTCCCCCTCTGCCAGCGGGCCCAGCTGCCTGCCCACCAACTTCATCGCCAGTAAATCCTTAAGGACCCGAACGCGTTTCATTTACTTCACCGCTCGTGTGACCATGCCCTGCTTCGGCTCGTACAGGTGGCCCTTAATTTTCTCTTGCTCGATCAGCTCTTCCACAAACGATTGTCTAATCCCCTCGGACCCGGCGATGCGGATTATTTCCTCAACCGGCGCCACCCCGCCGTACTGGCCCTCAAGCTCCTTAATGATATCCAGCACACGGCGGATGTTATCCCGCTGAGATTTGGCCTTGCCCGTCATGAGCACGTCGATATCCAGTTTTCCCGTCTCGGTGTCGATCCCAGCCTCCTGCAAGGAGCGCTTGACGAGATTAATCGCACGGTTTGCGTCCTCAACGGTCACGCGATCGCTCAGCCGCATTCGGGTGTTCGCCTTAGTCAGCCGCACGATGGCCTCGAGTTGCCTTACTGTGATCGGGAGAGGTGCCTCGCCTCGCTCGGCCACCCTCCTCCAATCGACGAAGAAATCCTCGATCGTCTTCATGGCTTCCTTGTCATCAAATTTCGGATCGAGGTTCTGGCGCGCGTAGATGATGATCTTGCGTAGGAAATCCAAGTGGAGGGGCGGCTTGACCACTTTTGTGTGGGCGCGGTGCAGTTCTAAAATGTGGTGGGCCATGGTCCGATCTCTGTCGGCACGCGGTTCGTCGCGCATGATGAAGATTAAGTCGAATCTCGAGAGGATCACGGGGTCTAGGGGGACTTGCTGTGCAATCGTGAGGTTCTTCTCAAACCTGCCGTATTTTGGGTTGGCTGCCGCGAGCACAGCGGTACGGGTGTTGAGAGTTGCGATGATGCCTGCCTTGGCCACGCTAATCGTCTGCTGCTCTAACGATTCTAAAATCGAGCTCGAGTCCTCCGGTCTCATTTTCTCAAACTCGTCGATGCTGGCTAAACCGCCGTCCGCTATCACAAGGGCCCCAGCCTCGAGGGTCCACCCACCACTTATCTCATCGCGGACTGCCGCAGCCGTAAGGCCGGCACCCGTGGCCTTCATGCCGGAGGTGTAAAGGCCGCGGGGAGCGACGTTCGCGGCCCACTTCAGGATTTGACTCTTCGCAACACCTGGGTCACCTGTGAGGAGAACATGGGTGTCGCCTCGAATTCTCGTTCCATCTCGCAAATCGATTGCCTCGCAGCCGAATAGCTGTAGCGCGATCGCCTCCTTGATCGCGTCATACCCATAGATGCTCGGAGCAATTGACTGGATAATCTTGTTTCTGATCCAAGGGTCCTTCGCAAGTTCCTTAATTTTGGCCTTGTCCTCTGGGGTCAGCTCGGCCTCCTCGACACCCTTCTGCAGGACCTCGATGTGGCTGATGAATAATATCTTCCGGAACGTCTTTTTACGCTCTTGGCGTCTGCCCTCCTGAAAGACGCGCAGCACGCCCGTCAACATCACATGGTTCCCCGGCACCGCCTTATCAACAAAATCGTCCCTGACTATGCCATCCAACCTTCGGGGCATCCGCCCACCGCGCAGCTTCTCGGGGGGCTCCTGTATGCACAGGCTCTGCCAGTCGCGGAACTCCGAGTTCTCAATCAAGAGGTCAAACGGGCCCCTCTTACCGCAGTTGGGATTTTCGCACACAAGAGGCTCCCTGAAGAACTCGCCAACCTGAAGTACCCTGTTTTCCTCGCCGCAACGCCTGCACTTGAATACCGCCTCTGTCGCCTCAGGCTTCACCTCGCCCGCCCGCGTCAGGATGCCCTCGACTTGGATGAACTTTCCTACGCTACCCGCGCGGATTTTGCGGATCTCTATTGTTGTTGTTTTATCGAGCCCCATCACGCGCAAACGCATTCCGGGAAGCTTCGTTATCCCCTCCAAGATCTCGTCCGCCGTGTCTAGGAAATCTATTGGATTGTCAAGCAAGCTTTTCGCGAGTTCCATGTCAAACTCCAGGAGCCGGTCGAACGAAATGACGAGCGATTTCCGCCCCTTCCCCGCTATCTTGCGCAGCTCCTTGAGGGTCTCCCTGCGGTGTAGGAACTTCTCTAGCTTTTCCTTAGCCTTGGACTCCAAAATTTCTCACCCCAACGACAGCGGCTGAAAGAAGAGGTCGTGGAACGTATTTAGGGTGTGTGGTGAAAATTTTGAACTTTGAGCTTAAAGTCTGAGAAACTTTTGCGCACATCCTAAAACTATCTATGTCACAATTTTTCACCTCCAGAAAACTGGACGCACCGGCATTAAACGGTAAATTTGGTGCTTTTATTTGAATACGCACTTTTATTTCCCCTGATAAAACCTAAAAGAAGATTTTTAAAGTCATTTTCGGGGAGAGGTCACCGAAAGTATTCCCAATCTCAAATTCCTATGTTTATACAGTTTATTTTCAAAATAGCTCTAAAAAAGCGGGTTTTCTGCAAAACGCCATTTTATCTTCCGAGTTCGAGTGGAAACAGTCGAAAACAGGGGAAATGTAGGTCCAAAAGCTTCGAGTTCTGGGTTAACCTTCAAATTTTAAATTTTGGAGACGCCTTTTTGTGTACTAGCGTATTTTCGCGTATTCGTAAGCTTCAGTAGCCGACTCAAAACAATAATGAACTTTCTGATAATCGCGCCTGAACTCGGCCACATCAGCTGCGACGCGCTTGGTTTCCTCCCCATCGACGACCACCCGCTTGATAAACTCCGCTATCTCCCCCATTTGACGCTCCTTCATGCCGAGTCGCGTCACCTCAGAGGTTCCCAGCCTTATCCCGCCCGGGTTTTTGTAGTGTCGCCCCTCGCGGATGTCCCAGGGTAGCAGGTTGCGGTTGAGCACGATGTTGGCCTTCTCGAGTCGCTGCTCCAAAGCCCCCCCATCCCCGTACTTGGTGATGTCGACGACGATCGTGTGTGAGGCCGTGAAGCCTAAATCTGGACATATGACCGCCAGACCCCAGTCATAAAGCGCCTTCCCTAGGGCCTTTGCGTTTTTCACTATCTGTGCGGTGTACTCCTTCCCGAATTCCAACATCTCCGCGAGCACCACGGCTACACCGGCGACCGCATGCAGGTGGTGGTTGCTCACGACCCCCGGGAAAACGGCTTTGTTTATGGGCTCCGCCAGCTCCTTCGTGCACAAGATCATGCCGTGCTGGGGCCCTGGAAGGGTCTTGTGGGTGCTGCAAGTCATGACCTCCGCCCCTTCGCGCAAGGGGTCCTGGAACTGCCCGCCCGCAATCAACCCCGCGACGTGAGCTGCATCGTACAAAACGCGCGCTCCATGTTCACGTGCTACCTTACTCAGCTCCTTGACGGGGTGCGGGAAGAGAAAAACACTTCCACCGAAGGTCAGGAGCTTTGGCTTGACCTCGGCAATGCGCTTCGTCGCGGCGTCCACGTCAATGTTCATGCGCTTCTCGTCGAGGGGGAGGTATTCTATCTCTAGCCCATGGACCGCCCCGGCCGTTCCTCCAAACTTCTTCTTTCCCATGCTGATGTGGCCACCCGAAGCGATCGAGAGGCACATCATGGTGTCGCCTGGCTCCGTGAGGGCTGTGTAAGTCGCGAGGTTTGCAGTGAGCCCCGAAACAGGCTGAACGTTCGCGTGCTCGGCTTTGAAGAGTTTACGGGCCAGCTCCATCGCGAGCAGCTCGACCTGGTCGATGTAGATGCACCCAGCGTAGACCCGCTCCCCCGGCCAGCCTTCGGCATAGCGATTCCCAAAATCTGCAGTGAGCGCCTCCCGCACCGCTGGCGAAGGAACGTTCTCGCTGGCTATTAGCGGTATGACTGTTTTGAACCACTCGTGATGCTTCTGCAAAAGCTCTAAAGTGTGCTCGTAAGCTTCTTTTGCCTGCATCAGACCCTCTCTATTTTCTTTAGAGCCTCCTCATAGCTCAGGGCCACGCGGGGGCGCTCCGCAACTTTCATTGCCTCTTCGGGGTCTTTAAGCACACACCCCGTAGCCACGCACACCACGCACTCATCACGCTTGACGGCTCCCTGACGCACGAGCTTTTTGAGCCCCGCGATCGTGGACGCGCTGGCGGGCTCCACTCCTATCCCCTCCAAGCGGGCCATCGACTTTTGGGCCTTTATGATTTCTTTGTCGCTTACCGCCTCGGCAGTGCCCCTTGAGGTCCGAATCGCTCGAATCGCCTTTGGACCGTTCACGGGGTTGCCTATGCGAATCGCCGTGGCTATCGTTTCGGGTTTTTTAACAGGTTTGAATTTATCAAGTCCCCCCTTGACAGCGTCGACAATCGGCTTCGCCCCTTCGGCCTGAATCCCCATCATCGCGGGTATCCCCTTCGTCACCCCGACCGCGTCGAACTCGAAGAAGCCCTTGTAAATCGCCCATATGTTCGCGCAGTTTCCCATGGGGACCACCACGCGGTCTGGCACCTTCCACCCGAGCTGATCGGCAATTTCGAACCCTATCGATTTCTGGCCCTGAAGCCTGAACGGGTTTAGGGAGTTTAGAAGGTAGATGTCCTTCCGCTCCTCACATATCCTGCGCACGAGCGCAAGCGCCTGGTCGAAGTTTCCCTTGATCGCTATCGTCCGCGCACCGTACACCAGCGTCTGCGCCAGCTTGCCCCGTGCCACCTTACCCTTGGGGAGCAAGACCACGCAGCGTAGGCCGGCCTTGGCCGCGTAGGCCGCCAGCGACGCCGAGGTGTTGCCCGTCGAGGCGCACGCGACAGTCCGGGCCCCCAGCTCGAGCGCCTTCGTGATGCCGACAGTCATCCCCCGGTCCTTGAAGGAGCCCGTTGGGTTGGCCCCCTCAAATTTCACGTAGAGCTCCCGGACCCTGACCTCGCGGGCGAGACGGTCGCAGCGGTAGAGGGGCGTCCCTCCCTCGCCCAGGCTGACGATTTTCGATTCATCCAAGATAGGTATGAACGCGTGATACTTCCAGACGCTCGGCGGCTCGGCCCTCAAGCGCTTGCGATCGAGCCTCCGCTTCAGCTCACTTGGCTCGAACTCGACTTCAAGCAAGCCTCCGCACTTTGGGCACGTGTAAAATCTCTCGTGGATCTTGAACTTGCCGCCGCACTCGATGCACTCCAGCCGCAAGTCTAGCCCCCGAGCGTTCGGTGAATGTCTATCAGGTCACCTAGCAGTGAGCTGGAAGTCTCCCTCGGTCCCGCCCCAAAGCCCGTGATCGAGATCTCCCGCGCCAGATCGAGCTCAAATGTCACTGCGTTCAAGGTGCCGCCAACGGCAAGCGGGTGCCCGAGGGGGACGAGCTTCGGCCCCACCTCAAGCGAGCCACGTTTCGCAATGCCGATGAGCTTTATCGTTTGCCCCGCCTCCTGAGCCAGTCGAATCGCCTCGGGCCGAACTCGTGTGATGCCCGCCACCTTGACATCCTTGAGCCTCGCGTTCATTCCCAGCAGGGAGTTCGCTAGGATGGTGATCTTGGAGGCGGTATCGATGCCCTCGATATCGAGCGTCGGGTCCTTCTCGGCGAGCCCCAGCTCCTGGGCCTCCCGGAGGACGACCTCGAAGGGGGCACCCTCCCTGCTCATGCGCGTGAGGATGTAGTTCGTGGTACCGTTGAGCACGCCTCGGATCTCGCGGATCTCGTTTCCGGCCAACAGCTCCTTCGCGAGCCCCACCAACGGCACGGCTCCACCCACTGAAGCGGAATACCTGAACTCCACGCCGCATCGACGGGCCAGTGAGTCGAGCTCCCTAAAGGCGACCACGAGGGGGCCCTTGTTTGAGGTTATGACGTGCTTCCCCGCCCGCATCGCGCGCTTGATATGAGTCAGCCCCGGCTCCCCCGTTTTGATGTTGGTTGGCGTGAGTTCGTAAACGACATCGGCCTCGACCCCCTCGATTACCTGAAGGGCGAACTTGCCCCGCTTCCCGCCCTTGTATGCAGCCACCGTTCCCGCTTTCCCCGCGACCCTGAGCAGCCTCGTTAAATTGAGCCCCTTCTCATCAACCGCGGCGCCGAACTCGTCGACGGCTGCAACCACGCGGGGGATCAAACCGTGGCTCCTGCGCAGGAAACTCGCCTTTTGAATAAGGGCGCGGCTTAACCCCCTGCCCAAGTTTCCGAACCCAACGAGCACTAGGCGCATCTACCCCGCCTCGAGCGAAGTTATTAGAAGCAACTTTTTTCGCGCGGCTATACGCTGGAGGTTGGAGACTGCCAAGCTCGCGCGCTTCTCATCGTCTGTCGTGATCGTCATTCGGGCTGCTGATTCTTGACCTAGCCCGCCCATCGCGAGGCTCAAATCAGACACCCTCACCCCCCTGAGAGCATCCAGACGATCGATTGTGTCCCGGATGTCGGTGTGGGGGCCTATCAACAAAGCTGTCGTCCTCGCGGCGCCCTCTCGCTCCCCGAGCTGGGTGATCCGTACACCCCTCGCCCGAAGCGCCGCCAGAATTCGGTTGAGCCTCGCCCGATCACCGACCTCGAAGACCAACATGACGGGTATCCGCCCGAGTGGCGTCTTCCGCTCGCGCTGGTGCATGATGCTTTGAATGTTTCCCCCTAAGCGTGAGATCGGCTCGAGCGCCTTGAGGAGCTGCCCAGGGACATCCTCGAGCTCCATCACGATTTTTACAAGCAATCCTTCACCCTCCTTCGATTACCTGAACCGTGGCTAAAAACCCCCTGTTTCAAATGAGGACGAATCGCCTTAAATATTACTTCGAGGCGATTGAATCTTAGCAGCTTGAGTAAGACGATCAAAGTTGGAGCAATTTGTCCATGAGTTTGTAACCCTCTAAAATGCCAAATGATCCCCTCTTAGCTGAAAATTCATCGAAGGATTTCACCGCATCTCTCTGATCCCTCGTCGAGTAAATCGCGAAGGGCACGGGGTCTGGGACGTGGATCCTAACCTTTATCGGCGTTGGGTGGTCGGGCAGGATCGAGATGGCGTATTCATCTTTTAACCCATCCAATATTTTTGCGAGCAGACGGGAATCGATATTTTCAATCGCTTCGATTTTCCTCTCGACATCGCCCGCATGCCCGGCTTCATCCGGCGCCTCCACGTGGATGAAAACCAAGTCATGATCCTTCAAAGCCTTTAGCCCAAACTTGGCCTTATTTTCATAGTTCGTGTCGTAATAGCCAGTGGCCCCCGGAACCTCGAGCTTGCTCATGCCAGCGCATACCCCTATACCTTTAACTATGTTTACGGCCGACACAATGGCTCCTTTAATCCCATATTTTTTAACCAAGGTTTCCATCCTCGGCTTTTTTCCCTGTCCCCATACCCAAATCATGTTTGCTGGTTTCCTCCCCCTTTTTACCCCGGCGATGTTTGTCGGGTGATCTGAGAGGATTTGTTTTGAATTTAACATCATCTCATTCAAAGTTTTGGCAACCTCGCTGTTCTTCGGCTTAACCATGTGCTCGCTGAGTCTTTCGCCAACGATATCATGAGGCGGCGTGGTTTTGATTTTATCCGAGCCCCTCGGTGCATTTCTCATTACAAACAGATGCCGGTAGCTAACGCCCGCGTAGAAATCGCCCAAATTTCCATAAGCCCCCTTCACCGCGCTTATCAATTCCTGAGCTTCCTCGGTGGTTATGTGGTCGGCGCTGTAGTCCGCCATTATCCCCTTTTCCTCCGTTATCAGGTTACATCTGAAGGCGAGGTCCCCTTTCCCCAATTCAACGCCCATGCTCGCGGCTTCCAAAGGCCCCCTGCCGGTATGATACTTCCTCGGATCGTGGCTCAGTATTGACATTATCGCGATATCGGAGCCCGGCTCCATCCCCCTCGGGATAGTTTTCAGCAGCCCATTCCTACCGTGGGAGGCAATCCAGTCCATATTGGGCTTATCTGCGACCTGCAAGGGGGTTTTCCCTCCAAGTTCCTCTAAGGGGTAGCCAGCCATCCCATCCCCAACGACTATGACAAATTTCATTTGCCCATCCCAGATTGATTATCTCAAATACTATTTTTGATTTTGTAAACTCCCCAGTTTACACGTTAGGTGATTTATCTGTAATAAACAGCCCCTATCCGGAGAGGCAAGAGGTCGGGTCAATTGGGCCTCATGCGGGGATATCGTCTTCGCCTCGGGATCGAGATGATCAACAGCTCCTCCTTCAACTCGACCTCTCGCTCGCTTGGCGCTGCATCCGGAGGGAGTTCGAAAGCTCCGAAATATGCCTCGCCGCTGGGCTTCCGCGCGATGACCTCGAGCGTGTTGCCGAGTTGCCTTACTTCGACATCCTCCTTTTTGATCCCGGGAGTCTGCATCGTGAGCACTACTTCATTGAGGCGCTCGATTTTTCCAACGTTCGTTTCCAGCATCTTGGATATCGGTTTGACCTCCCTCGGTTTCTCGGCGGGCTTTGGCCGCTCCAGCTTAGGCGCTTCCACGGGCGCAATTTTCGCTGGGTGTTCACCGATCCGCGTCACCTTGACCTCAGGCTTCCCCTCACCGAAGTCCCTTATTTCTATCTTAAATCCAACAGCGCCCGGTATTCGCTCGAACTTGCTGACATCAACCTTGAACTCTTTTCTCATACGCTCGAGCTCTTGGTCGAACTCTAAGTTTCGAAGAAAATGCTTCCTAAAGTCCCGCAGAAACCGCTTGAAGAACTCATCGTCGAATGGGTCGTATGACATGTGCTCACCAAAAGTCAAGTGTTTCGACTGGCACTTATACTTTAAGGAGTGGGCGACGACCCTCGTAGAAAAATGAAACCGCGCTTCGATTATTCCCCTTCTAGCTCCTCGTAGGGCTCCACTTCTGAGTAGAGGCACTCACCATTCGAGTAGTAGTCGCACTCTGAGCAACACTCGTTCCGGTTCTCGCACCCATCGTACATGTAACACCGAGGACAACACTTCGGCATTTCTTCCCACCGAGAATTTCGTTTTTGATATAAGAAAAATCACTTATTTTAGGTTTTCGATAAGGCTTTCGAAGATTTTAGGAAAGTTTTTATGGAAGTTAAACCAATTTTTTTATTGCGCCGGGAGAGCAAACCGGAAGGGCCCCTAGAATTGATCCTGGTGGATCCCACTGCTAGGGGTTTCAAGCGGGCTGGGCCAGCTCGAAGGAACCCTGAACGGCAGGCTGACGGGGTTGATTCAAAAGCGCTCGAAGGGTTGCGGCGTGGAGAACTCGTAAGGGTAATCCGCACGGTCCGTGATGGGTCGGAACGACGTGGTTCGGCGGGCTGCCCAAAAAGTGGTCCGGGCGGGCTACGTTGTCTGCAGTCATCGAGTTGCCCGCGGCTCTTATCTCGGCGCACCCTTTGATAAAAAATTTAAGGCCGAATAAACAGGTTTTTTCTGGTTGTCATGCCTAAGAAGAAAAGACCCGAGTACGAGCGGAAGCTCAAGCTCATCCGCCAACGCATCCTCGCGCCAAGTGATGTCGCCAAGCGTCTGCGAAAGAAATCGAAGAAATAGCGCGGTGCGTATGTGGATGTAATCCGGGAGTTCGACCCCTGGGGCGATCCCCTCTGTACCTGCCCGAAAAAGTATGGGTTCAACCCTTACACGGGCTGTCCCCATCGTTGTATTTATTGCTACATCACCTCTTACATCCCGCGAGCTTTTGAATGTAGGGCAAAGAAAAATTTGATCATACGGGTCGAGCGCGATCTCAAGCGGGTTGACAAGCGTCGCATCATCAGCATGTCGAACAGCTCCGACCCATACCCGCCGATGGAGGCCAAACTCAAATTAACCCGTGCTTGTCTCGAACTTTTTTCACGCGAAGGTTGCCGCGTACAGGTGGTAACGAAATCTGACCTCGTCACTCGCGATATAGACATGCTTTTACAGCTATCCTCGGTGGTCAGTTTTACGATAACTACTCTGAAAAGAAATTTGAGTCGAAAACTTGAGCCGCTGGCACCTCCGCCCAAGCGAAGATTGAAAGCGATGCAAAAACTCTCGAGTGCTGACGTGCCGGTGAGTCTGCGTCTCGACCCAATCATCCCTGGATTAAATGATGCCGGAATTGATCGAATAATTGAAGCTGTCGCTAGTGTTGGTGCTAAGCACGTAACTTCGTCAACGTTTAAGCCACGCCCCGATGGTTGGCATCGTTTTCAGCGAGTTTTTCCTGAAACCGCGACTAAGCTCACGCCGTTATACTTTGAGCAAGGCAAACGGCATCATAACAGCTGGTACTTGCCGCGGGAGGTTAGGCTCGAGCTCATGAAACGAATCAGAGAAGCATGCGCCGCCCACGGGCTCACCTTCGCCCCCTGCCGTGAAGGACTGCAGGAATTGACGACCGGTGCAAGCTGTGACGGGAGTCATTTAATTTCAAGGAAGGGTTCAAGCTGACTTATTTTAAGACCTTTCCTGTTTTCAAATACCAAAGGTAAAGATCCAACTCGCCAAGTGTGAGCCCGAGCTTCCGCGCGAGCTCCTCGAGCTTTCGCTCTATCTCCAGATATCGTCCGCGCGTCAGCGAGCGGGGTACTCCATCGATCGATCCATGTTCGTGCAGCACGCTGAGCACATGCCGGTCCAAAATTGCCACATCATCAAATCCCACGTTGCGCAGGAAATGACTCGATTCCTTATAGCCTACGCCCCTCACGTTCTCGACCAGCCACTCACGAGCCTGTCGCGCATACGTGAATCCCTCGATGATATTCTTTATGTCGCGAAATCTGCGTGCCTCGACGATGAAGCGTGCCCGGGTGTTCGGAAATCTGTGCCCCGCAGCCTTTAGCCTGTGCCGGAGCTCCTCGAGCGGGAGCGTCAAAAATCCCTCGCTACCCAGCTCGCGTTGAATCTTCATCCCCAGCCTCGCGGTCGAGTTCGCCGTCAGGATGCAAAAGCAAAGCTCCGAGAACCATTCCTCGTTGCCCTTGCGACCGAGATCCTTGAACTCTCGAATCCTCCGAGCTATGAGTTTGTATACCTCGCCACGCCTCAGCTCATTTACCTTGCCCGCTAAGTCCGCGCTCACCAACTTGCCCCAACTTTATGAGGATACAAACTGTTTAATGCGTTACCTAGGCGATCGCGAGCTTCGTTTGGACCGGAGCGAGCTGCCATGGACGGGCGTACTTCACCAACTCACGTGCCACCCTTGAAGGTTGCACCCACTCGAACGCTCGCGCGTCGGCTGGGCTGGCATCAAGCACGGAAAACTCTGCCACTTCATCTGGGGCAATGGGGACCGAAACCAAGCCCGACTCCGGGTTGAGGCTCATCGGCGCCAGCAATAGGCCTCGCCTTGCCCGAAGCTCGGAAAGGAGGCAGGTGTCCGTCCCTCGCTTTATCTTAAGGGGAGAAGAAGCGCCATCAATGTGAATATTCGACCAGCGCTCGACTAAATAGCTCACAATATAACTCGTCAGTCTTCCCTGCAGGTCTGCCAGCGCGTCGCCATCCCCCGCCCAAGCTTCGTTGGGGATGGCTTCGAGTGATATCAACAGGTCAAACCCAAGTCGGCCGGAGTACTTGACCCAAGGCTCGGAAACACCGCCATCTGCCAGCGCCTCAATCACCGAGGCCGTCACCGTCCTGGCGAACCTCAGCCCTCCACGCCTCGCCCGCACGGTCCAGACCAAGTCGTGCCCTAGCGCGCGGGAGAAGTCCTGGCCGGGATAACGCCAGTATGAACAGTAGAATGCCGTCGCTCTCGAGGCCAAGGCCCGGTCGAATGCCGCTGCCGAGTCCAAGACGATGGGGTGCTCGCTGAGGTGGCGCTGTATGCCCTTGGTGCGGGCGTTGTAGAAAGCGCATTCTCGTTCGCCGCTGCCCTTGCTAGCGCGCGCGAAATCCATGATCGCTCGTCTCACGTTCAGGCGCCTGTAGTAGTCCATCCTCTCTCCTCTAACGAGCGATTGGGCGGACTTTTTAAGCGGTTTTTGAGGAGGGGGGACACCGAAAGTATTGATACTATTGTACTAGTAAAATTAGATTGCTCTTCTCAGTTGGGTCAAGTAGGGCTCAAGCCTATGCGAGAACTCCTGCCCATCGGTCCAGTCAAGGGCGATGAACCCCTCGATCACGCGCAGGGTGTGCCGCGCCCGTTCGGCGAGCTCGGGGGGCAACTTTCCCTGCCTGGCCGCGGTTAGAAGCTCATCGATTTCGGTGGCGAGCCTCACCCGTTCTCGTCCAAGCACAAGGGGGCCAGCGAGCGCCGCCTCCATTGCGCGTGCTCTGAGTTCGGCTGGTAAAATGGCGTCGAAGCTGTGGAGCTCGAGGGGCTGCCACCGGGGATCTGAGAAGAATGCCTCGAGGCGGGCGGCTGCTGCCTTCGGGACGGCGAAGACGCTTTTCCCAAGCTTGGCGTGGGGGATCGTCCCGAGCAGGCCTTGTGCAACGTGAGTATAGGTCTTGGTGGAGCCGTCCTTCAGGTCTCGCTTCGTGGAGCTTGAGTACCCGAAGAGCCTGCGGTAGAAAAGCGTCTTGGGGGTGCCCGTGAACTTAATGTCGAAGCTGAAGACCCTCGCAAGAGTCGTTTTTTCTCGCTCCCCCACATGACCTACCCCTTGACTTCCACTGCAACTTTATTTAATATTTTTGTCTTTTTATGATACTATTGTAGCATACTATTCTATTAATGACATTTTCAAGTTTTTGTTTTTCCTAAGCCAAACCAACTTTTCCTAGAAATGTGGTAAGTCTGCGCTTCAGGATAAATGATCTAATCTCCACAGGAAATTGAGGGCATGGCGGACGGCAATTGTCCACGAAAGCTTTTAGCCGTTCGACGCGCTTCTTCGAGTGGTGGCAAGATGGAGCGGAGGTTCGACCTCATCACGCGCGGCACCACCGAGGTCATCACCGAGGCCGAGCTGCGCGAGCTCTTGAAGGGGGAAAAGCTGGCTGCTTATTGCGGTTATGAGCCTTCGGGCAAGATTCACTTCGGTCACGCGTTGACGGTTCAAAAGCTGGTGGACCTCCAAGCCGCGGGGGCAGGGGTCATCGTCCTGCTCGCGGACCTCCACGCCTACCTCAACGACAAGGGAACCCTCGAGGAGCTCCGACGCGTTGCCGAGTACAACCGGCACTGCTTCATCGCCCTTGGGCTCGACCCCAAACGCACGGAGTTTAAGCTAGGGTCCGACTTCCAGCTCAAGCCGGAGTTCTCGCTCGACGTGCTCCGCATGGCCGTCGACACCACGCTGCTCCGCGCCCGCCGCAGCATGGCCGAGATAGCCCGCCACCTAAAGGATCCAGATGTCGCGCAGGTGCTCTACCCGCTCATGCAGGCGGTCGACATGGCCCACCTAGGCATCGATGTGGCGGTCGGGGGCATCGATCAGCGGAAGGTTCACATGGTAGCGCGCGAGAAATTACCGGCGCTGGGTTATCGGAAGCCCGTCTGCGTGCACGTGTCCTTGCTCCACGGGCTTGACGGCGCCGCCAAGATGTCCTCGTCGAAGGGCAACTTCATCGCTGTCGACGACGAACCGGCAACGATTGAGGAAAAGGTGAAAAAGGCGTTCTGCCCGCCAAAGATCGTCAAAGATAACCCAATTATCGAGTACGCCGAGCATGTCGTCTTGCCGGCACTCGGCAGGTTTAGGGTTTCAAGAAAGACGGAGCATGGGGGTCCGCTTGAGATAGAGGGCGCGGCCGAACTCCGAAAGTTGTATGCAGCGGGCAAGCTACACCCCACGGATTTGAAGGCGGCGGTCGGGTCGGCGCTGGTTCAGGTACTTGAGCCCGTCAGACGATATTTCGAGGAGCACCCGGACGCAAAGCTCGCGCGCCCCTCTGAGGTTCTTTAGGTCACGTTGACTTGTTATAAATATAACAATTAAACTACCGCAGCCTTTTTAGGCGAGGGCGCGAAAACTAAAATTGATCATCAAATCAAGCCAGAATCACCATCAGGCTCATTCTGGCTTTCGAGGGCGTGGTGCCCTTGGAAGGAAAAAAATTGCAAGAACTAGTAGCCGAGCGAATCGGCAAAAAGGAGGTTTCTTCTATGCGAGGGGATAGTGGTACGACCAAGTATCTCGTCCACGCCAAAATAGAAACGAGCGGCGTGGCGGAGCGCCCCGATGTCGTGGGCGCAATTTTTGGACAAACCGAGGGTCTGCTGGGGGATGAGCTGGACCTGCGCGAGCTGCTCAAGACCGGCAGGATAGGGCGCATCAAGGTGAACATCAGCTCAACCCAGGGAAAATCGTCGGGCACGATAACGATACCCTCGAGCCTCGATCGAGTCGAAACGTCAATCATCGCCGCCGCACTTGAAACCATCGACCGCGTGGGGCCCTGTGAGGCGACAATCAAGGTCGAGCGAATCGAGGACGTGCGCGACGCCAAGCGGAAGTTCATCGTGGGGCGCGCCAAGGAGATCCTTGAGCTCGCCGGGGAGGCCGCCCCCGAGACCCAAGAGATAGCTAAGCAGGTCAAGGAGTCCGTGCGCCTCGAGGAGATCGCCGAGTACGAGGACTTACCCGCCGGCCCAGGAGTGCGGGATTCCGATGCAGTAATAATCGTCGAGGGGCGCGCTGATGTGCTAAACTTACTTCGCGCGGGCATCCGAAATGTCATCGCCATCGAGGGAACGAGCGTGCCCAAGGCGGTAATCGACCTGAGCAAGGACAAGACGGTGACCGCTTTCCTCGACAGCGATCGGGGCGGGGACCTAATCCTGAAGGAGCTGCTTCAAGTTGCCGGCATCGACTTCGTCACAAGGCCGCCCCAGAACCGCAGCGTGGAGGATCTCACGCGAAAAGAAGTAATCAAGGCGCTGCGGAACAAGGTGCCCATCGAGCACGTACTGGCCGAGCTCCGAGGGAAGCCCGCGCCAGAGGCTGCGCCCGCCGCCGAAGGGGAAGGCCTGGAGCTCCGGGAACTAGAGGGCGTCATCGGCAAGCTGCGCGGCACCCTGAGGGCACAGCTACTCGACGAAAAATTCAAACAAATTGAGGAGGTCCAGGTGAGGGAGCTGAAGGAACGGCTGCCCAAGGCCCCGAACGTTAAAGCCGTGGTGTTCGATGGAGTCGTGACCCAAGAACTCGCTGACATGGCAGCCGAGCGCGGCGTGCAATACATCGTCGGAATGCGCTCGCGCGTTGAAGCGGCGCCTCCAAACGTGCGCGTGCTGACCGTGGATGATCTCCGAAAGTTGAGGTACCGCGGGTAGCTAGACTTCAAGCTTGTAGTCCATCGTCACGGCCGCCTCGCCGTCCTCGTAATAGTAGGGGATTTCCTCCCGCTCCCGAAAACCGAGCTTAAGATAGAACTGCTGCGCCTCCGCATTGCTCTTTCGCACCTCTAGCCGCACGAGCTTCGCCCCATTCGCGCGGAGGCGACTGATGATGTGCTCCATGAGGGCCGAGCCTATGTTCCGCCTCTGGTAGGGCGGGTCGGTGGCAATGGCTAAAATGTGACCGGTCGCTCCCCATCGGATCACCCCGATTACGTAGCCCACGATTTTGCCGTCAGCCTCCGCGACGAGAAAACCATCGGGGTGCGTCGCGTACAGGTGGTTGAGCAGGCTCAGCGGGTATGGGTCCTTAAAGCACTTGTACTCTATGCTCAGGATCGCCTGCATATCCTTCGGCCGTACATCCCTTATCCTCACGAGCTGCTGGGCCACCACGGGAATGCCTCAACTATGTTTTAAGCGACCACGGATAAAATCATTTGGAGATGGGATGGTTACGCCTAAAAAAAGAGGGACGAGATTTGAGTATTATGTTGCTCATCACCACTAACGGCAGACCACTCAAAGAACTCCTCGAGGTCTAGGGGAAGAAAAATGGGCTTACTCGGTCGAATCCGCGATGCTCTGAGACCTGGGCCGCCGAAGCCCCCACCGAGGTTCGAACCCTTCGAGGCCGTGGAGGAACGCCGGGGCGCTTACGCCGACTTCGAGCGAGCGCTCCATAAGTACGGCCTCATCATGCTGATCGTCGGGAAGCGCGGCTCGGGCAAGACGGCGCTGGGGATGCAATTTCTCGCGTGGTACAACCACTCGACCCGCAGGCGATGCTACGGCATAGGTTATGATGCCGCAAAGCTGCCGCGGTGGATCCACAAGGCAAAAGGAATCGAAGAAATCCCAAATGACTCCGTCGTGCTCGTCGATGAGGCTGCGATCCTCTTCTTCTCGCGGGAGGCGATGACCTCGATGAACAAAATGCTCACCAAACTCATGACCGTCGCGCGCCACAAGAACCTCAGCATGGTGCTGATAACGCAGTCCTCGGCTCTTATCGAACTGAACGTGCTTCGCTTGGCAGACGTGCTCCTGCTCAAAGAGCCATCGCTGCTTCAGGCGAGATTTGAACGAAAGGCCTTGCAAGACATCTTCAACGCTGTCGACAAAACGTTTAAAAAGCTAAGCGAGCGAGTGAACCACTTTTATGTCTACTCCGATGAGTTCGAAGGGCTTGTACGCTACGGCTTGCCCTACTTCTGGAACGAGAGCATAAGCCGCGCCTTCCGAGAATTCCGCGGCCGGTGACGGATTCACCACTAATTATTTTTTCTTGTGCGAACGGCAAAAATATTTTTCGGGGCTCAAACAAGAATCTATTTATGTGATTTCCTTCAAGAAAACTCGAAGAGGTGACCCGATGTCAGTTCCGCCTGAGCTCGCTTGGCTTGTCCCGGTTGTCGTGCCTTTCATTATAGGTTTACTGGTAGGCGCTGTGATCAAACGTGCTATGAAGCTGATGGTGATTATCGCCGCTCTCGTTATCGTCCTCGTCGCTACCGGGGTCGTGAGCCTGACTTTTCAGGATATCTACGACAAGGCGATGGAGTTCCTGCCGAGATTAATTGATCTGGGCGGGGGGGTGAAGGACGTTCTACCGTACTCGTCGGTGGCGTTCTTGATCGGTCTCGCGCTGGGGCTGTGGCGAGGATAGGCTAAAGTTCATTACGGCGATAAAATTAGTTCGATGGTTACAACTCCAATTCGCGGCACCCCGGCACTCACGATTAAATCAGCTAGAGAACGCGCGCTCATCGTCGCCGACTTGCACCTGGGCATCGAAGGGGAACTCGCGAGCAAGGGCGTCTCGCTACCTAGCCAAATTCCAAAGGTTAAGGAACGGCTCTTAGAGCTCATCAAGAAGCGCAGGCCCGACCGCCTGATCTTCTTGGGCGACGTCAAGCACAACGTTCCCATCGCCAGCTGGCAGGAGTGGCGCGAACTCCCCGGCTTCTTCGAGGAGCTGGCGAAACTGGTTCGTGTCGAGGTCATCCGCGGGAATCATGATGGTGGGCTGGAGGGCATGATACCGCGAGCGGTAAAAATTCACGGCGCACGGGGCATCGTGCTTGGTGAACGTCGTCGCGTAGGGCTGATGCACGGGCACACTTGGCCTTCCCCCGAAGTGCTCAACACAAAACTACTCATAACGGCGCATAATCACCCGGCGGTCGAGTTCCATGATGAACTCGGTGGGCGAATAGTCGAACCCATCTGGCTCCGGGCTAAGCTTGATGCATCGAGGTTCCCAAAAAAGCTTCAAAAGCAGATCGACCACAAATTACCGGAGCTGCTCGTGATGCCAGCATTCAGCGAGCTCGTGGGGGGCGCTGCGGTTAATCGAGGGATACCCAAAGAATTGATTGGACCGATGTTCAAGGCAGGTGCCGTAAAATTAGATGAAGCCGAGGCCTACCTGTTGGATGGCACTTTTTTGGGTCGGGTACGCGATTTGAGAAAGTAAAACGGTACCTCCTCTAAAGGCTTTTATACGGGCGCAACGTTAGACTTCGAGGGATTTCACGATAGATGTGCTCATCATCGGAGCCGGTCCCGCTGGGCTTTTTGCAGCGCACGAACTATCAAAAAATTCGAAGCTCTCTGTGACCGTTGTCGACTGGGGGCAGGAGATAGAGAAGCGCACCTGCCCGGCCGTCAAGACTGGAAAGTGCATAGGATGCAAGCCCTGTCACATCATGTGCGGTTTGGGGGGCGCGGGGGGCTGCTCGAGCGGCATCCTGAACCTCCGCCACGATATAGGCGGCGACCTCAGCAAGCTGACCAAAAGCGTCCCGAAGGCAGAAAAACTCGTCAAGGAAGTAGATGACATTTTCGTCGAGCATGGTGCCCCGAAGGAGGTTCACGGCACGGGGTCGAAGGAAATAGAGCAGCTCACGAGACGCGCGGCTGCGGCTGGCGTGAGGTTCATCCCCATCCCTCAGCGCCACATAGGGAGTGAATACCTACCTGATGTTATCAATTCGTTCAAACGAAAACTTGAAAAACAAGGTGTGAAGTTCATGTTCAACTCTAGGGTTGAGCAGATCGGAAAAAGTGAGGTCATCATCAAGGGAAAGCGAATTCGTGCAAAGTACATTCTTGTGGCTTCGGGGAGGGTTGGCGCTGACTGGTTTGCGGAACAGGCCCAAATCCTTAGTGTAAAATTAACTCACGGTCCAATCGACATCGGGGTACGGGTAGAAGTGCCAGCAGCCGTCTATGGGCCAGTCGTCAAAGTGAACCGCGACCCAAAATTTCATATCCGTACTAAGACCTTCGACGACTTCGTGCGAACCTTCTGCACCAATCATCAAGGATTTGTCATGGAGGAGCGCTACGACGACCACGTGGGTGTCAATGGGCAATCACTGCGGGCAAAAAAATCGCAAAACACCAACTTCGCTTTTCTCGTCCACATCGAACTTACAGAGCCAGTCACCGATACCACAGCTTACGGGCAATCGATCGCTTACCTAGCGACGACCATAGGGGGTGGGCGCCCACTACTCCAACGCTTGGGCGATCTCCGCGCTGGGAGGCGGTCTACTTGGGAACGGATTAAACGAGGACATGTGGTGCCAACCCTGCGAAGCGTGACCCCTGGCGATATTTCTATGGCTATGCCCGGGAGGGTCGTGACGGACATCATCGAGGGGCTCGAACACTTGGACGAAGTTGCCCCGGGCGTCGCTGAGGACTCAACGCTGCTTTACGCACCCGAAGTTAAACTGTACGCAATGCAAATCCACATCGACGAGAACATGGAGACAAATGTGCCAAATCTATTCGTCGCTGGGGATGGGGCGGGGCTCTCGCGGGGCATCGTCGCCGCTGCCGCAACAGGTCTGCTTGCCGCGAGGGGAATAATCGCCAAGGCCAAGGCTTAAACTATTCAATCACTTCGAGCTTGGGCAACAATTCACGTTGTCGGGGCGTGAGTTCGATCGTGTGCGGGCGCTCTGGGATGCTAACCTTTTTTGTTTCCCCGAAGAGAAGCGTCGAGAAGTAGCGGAACCCGTGATCGTTGAGCATCGTCGCCACGCGCTTGAGCTCAGGGTGACGTTTGTGCAACTTTAAACATGCTTCCACGTTCGCTCCGCTAGAGATTCCGAGGAAAAGTCCCTCATCACGAGCGATGCGCTTGGTCATCCAGATGGCTCGCTCTGAGGAGACCAAAATTACGCCGCTGACCAACGAGAAATCAAAGATCGAGGGGATGAACCCATCACCCACGCCTTCTATCCGGTGCGTCCCCCAGCGCTGCTTCGAGAGCACAGGGCACTCGGCTGGCTCGACTGCGTATATTTTAATGTTCGAGTTCTGCTCCTTCAAGTATTTCCCGACCCCCGTGAGCGTTCCGCCAGTTCCAACCGCCGCGACGAATGCATCTAGTCTTCCTTCGACTTGCTCCCATATCTCCGGCCCGGTCGTCTCGTAGTGAGCCTGAACGTTCGCCTCGTTGTTGAATTGGTTCACCCAGAAATAACGCTCTGGGTCGAGCGACACAAGCTCCTTTGTCCGCTTCACAGCTAGATCGACGTCCGACTCGGCTCCAGGGAGTGTCATTATCTTCGCCCCGAACGCGCGGATCGCCTTCATCCGCTCCTCGCTCATCCCCTCGGGCATTATTATCAGCACATGGAAGCCGAGGTGGGCCCCGAGCATCGCCGTCGAGATACCGGTGTTGCCTGTGGTGCTCTCAACCAGCGTCATCCCTGGGCAGAGTTCTCCTTTTTCCATTGCGTCTTTGATTATCTTCAACAGAATTCGATCTTTCAGGCTCCCCGAGGGGTTCATAAACTCCGCCTTCCCGAAGAGCTCGAGCTCCGGCTTGTCGGCGAGCTCGGTGAGCTTGCGGAGCTTGACGAGTGGCGTAAGCCCTATGAGCTCAGTTACATCTCCCGCCGCCTTCTGGTAGCGACCCCAGGCCACAGTATCAACCTTTGTAGACTTGTGCCCATCAGCCATATTTAAACCCGCGACCTTAGGGTGATGGGGGCCCATGAAAACCATTGCTGCATTTGCGCTCCTCTTATGCGTGACCGCCTCCGGCGCTCTAGCTCAGGAATGGTCCACCTTCGGGCACGATGCCGAGCGTACTGGCTACTCGAACTCCTCGGCCCCTGAGACCGATCAAATCGCATGGACGTTCAACGGTGCTGGAAGCTTCTCCTCGCCAGCGGTCGCAGGCGACAAAGTTTTCATTGGGTCCGAAGACGGGTACCTTCACGCGATCAACGTGATCAACGGCAAGGAGGTCTGGAAATACCAAACGGGTGGGGAGGTTCTCGCTTCCCCAACGGTGGACAATGACAATAATATCGTGTATTTCGGCTCAAACGACAACCGCGTCTATGCATTGTACGTGGATAACGGGAAGCCAGCTTGGCAAAACCCACATATAACCTTGGGCGCGGTGCTCTCGTCGCCAGCGGTTGCGGGTGGAAAAGTGTTCATCGGGTCAACGGACAACTACGTGTATGCTTTGAACGCGAATGATGGCAGGGAAAATTGGAAGTTTGAAACCAGAGGAAAAGTGACCTCATCGCCCGCGGTTGCTGATGGCAAGGTTTTCGTTGGTTCGTGGGATAATCGCGTGTATGCCATTAACGCTGAGAATGGGGAAAACATCCGGAGCTACCCAACCGGCGATTGGGTTAAGTCCTCACCGGCAGTTGTGGGCGGGCGCGTCTACGTCGGCTCCAACGACTGGTACGTCTATTCATTCAACGCCGAAAATGGTGATTTGGTGTGGAAGTTCCCAACCGGCTCCCACGTCGAGTCATCGCCCGCGGTCGTTGAAAATCGCGTCTACGTGGGCTCGAATGATAGTTACATCTACAGCCTCGATGCGCGAGACAACGTTCCTCTAGAAAATCGCATGCTCTGGAAGTACCCCACGGGCGATCGTGTGCAGTCCTCGCCGGCGGTCGCGGATAACAAGGTGTTCATCGCCTCACAGGACGGCTACCTCTACGTCCTCAACGCTGGAGAGAACGTTGGAGATCGTGTGTGCTGGAAGTACCCCATAGGGAAAGTCGGGATGGCTTCACCAGCCGTCGCCTACGGGAAGGTCTTCATCGGGACGAGCAGGGGCAAGCTCTACTGTTTCGGGAGCTGGGGCTCGGTGGCGGGAGGCGACATCGGGAAGGGTGTCATCTACTTGTTTATCACCGCCTTGCTCGTGCTCGCGCTCTGGGGGCTGACTCGCCTGAAGCCGCCGAAGCCGAAGCGGGTCAGGAAAAGGAGGAAAGTCAGGAAAAAGAGGAAATAGTGGTGGGGTCGCCGAGATTTGAACTCGAGTCACCGGCTCTTCCGCCCGAAGGCCCCGAAGCCGGCAGGATAGACCAGGCTACCCCACGACCCCAAGGAAACTAAACCATCGAAACATTTACCTTTTGCTGCCCGCTTTGAGCAGCCGTTCGAGTTCCCGCTCGAGCGTCGCCACCGGGATGTCGGGCACGCTTATCCGCTGGCT